>JAUWNK010000008.1 GCA_030612685.1 Desulfobacteraceae bacterium | reverse complement strand
GGAAAGATGTAGAATTATCTTCTCTGGTTCAGGTGGACAGGGTGTAATCACGGCAGCTATCATCCTTGCTGAAGCAGCAATTCTACATGAAGGACTAAATGCGGTACAGTCCCAATCATACGGTCCAGAGGCCAGGGGAGGTGCCAGCCGCTCTGATGTAATCATTGCTGACACTGACATACTCTTTCCCAAGGTTATCCAGCCCAATGCCCTTGTGTGTCTCACTCAGGATGCATATAATAAATTCTCTAATCTTATCAGGCCTGGCGGGCTTCTATTGACTGATAGTTATTATGTCAAACAAGAAAAAAAAGTGGATGCCAGGCAGGTAGAGCTAAATATGTACAGACAAGTTATGGATAAAATCGGAAGGCCTATTGTCTTTAATATCTGCATGCTTGGAGCCTTGATTAATCTTACCCAACTAATTAAACCAGAATCAATCATGAAGGTGCTTGAGAATAGGATTCCGGCTGGGGTTTTGGGGTATAATAAGCAAGCCCTGGAATTGGGCCAGAAATTAGCAGAAAATTTTGACCTAAAAAACATTTGACAGGATAACAGGCCCGCCCTGGAGCTACATACTTAAATAAGCCTGCTAAGTCTATGGGGCGTTACGTGCTCGGGTCAGCATATTAAGCACATAAGCCAGTTCTGGGCCAGGGATTAACAAGATAATTTATAACCTCCTTTAGGCCCACCTTGGTGCGAGTTGCCCGGAACACGTTGTTGTCATTGTAATAATTCGGAATCAAGAGCTATAGAACATAATCCTTGTACATCAGGTCTGGGCCAGGGTTGTAATAGCTCTTTTTGATTAACTGGATTTATCCGCCAGACTTAAGGCGGATTTATATCATGTTTATCCTGTTATCCTGTCTAAAGAATAGCTGAAATGAATAAAAAACAGGTTGTCACCAGATTCCCTCCAAGCCCAACAGGCACCCTACATATTGGAGGAGCCAGAACAGCCCTCTTCAACTGGCTTTTCGCCCTGCACCATAATGGAAAATTTGTACTCCGGATAGAAGATACAGACAGGGCCAGGTCTTCAAAAGAGGCTATAGATTCTATCATTGAATCTATGAAATGGCTTGGTCTTGACTGGGATGAGGGTCCATACTTTCAGTCCCAGAGGGCTGAGATCTATAATGAATTCATTGAAAGGCTTCTTTCCTCTAAGAAGGCCTATTACTGTAATTGTAGCCCGGATGAGTTAGAGAGGAAGAGGATAGAGGCGAAAGAAAGGGGATTGAAACCCAAATATGATGGTAAATGCAGGGAACTTGGCCTTGGAAAATCCCCAGACGCTGTAATAAGGCTGAAGAGCCCCCTATCCGGGACAACAAGATTTAAGGACCTGGTCAAAGGGGTTATCTCTATTGAAAATGAGCAACTTGATGATCTGATCTTACAGCGCTCTGACGGCTCTGTTACCTATCATATGGCTGTAGTGACAGACGATATCAAATCAGGCATCACTCATGTTATCAGGGGAGATGATCATATAAACAATACACCTCGCCAGATCCTTATATACAATGCCCTTGGTGAGCCAATTCCACAGTATGCTCATCTGCCCATGATTCTTGGTCCGGACAAAAGCCCCTTAAGCAAAAGACATGGGGCAACCTCTGTTCTGGCCTATAAAGAGATGGGTTTCCTGCCCCATGCCCTGGTAAACTCCCTGGCCCGCCTTGGATGGGCCTATGGTGATCAGGAGAAATTCACTGTTCAAGAACTGATTGAACTATTTTCTCTTGATCATGTGGGAAAATCCTCGGGTATCTTTAATATGGAAAAACTTCTCGATCTTAATGCAAAATACATCAGGGAGGCGGATGATGGCAATCTTGCCGAACTCTTGATCCCCTTTCTCACTAATCTCGGATGCTCAAACTTAAGCAGAGAAAAGGTTAAAGGGGCTCTAAGAACCTTAAAGGCAAGATCAAAGACCCTCCTCGAGATGGCCCAGGGTGCTCTCTTCTTCTTTAAAGAAATCGACTATGAAAAGCAGGCTGATGAAAGGTTTTTAATACCTGAAGTATTGGAAATCTTAAAAGATCTGCTATTGGATCTTAAAGGTGCACCAAGCTTCGCCCAGGAGCAACTGGAGAATATCTTTTCCATATTTTTAGAAAGGCATCAGATAAAGCTTGGCAAGGTAGCCCAACCTCTAAGGGTGGCCTTAACAGGAAAAACAGTCAGTCCTGGAATCTTTGAGATAATGGAGGTCATGGGCCAGGAAATGGTAATCAAAAGGCTATCAAACGCCATTTCACATATAAAATCCAAGAAAGGCCCCTAAAAAGAAAAGGTATAAGATTTCTAAGCCACATAAATCTATACGCATGTAAGCAATAAGGACATTGGCAGGATAAAAAACCCATTGGATAATTTGAATGAAAGTTTGAAGAATGGAGATGTACAATAATGTTTGATCGAATCTTGAAGTCAATGCGGGAGAAAATCCGTAAGAGAGAATACATAATGACTCTTCATGCAGAAGAGGAGATGGATAATGATGAGTTAACCATTTATGACGTTGAATGTGGTATACTTAATGGTAAAATTCTGGAACGTCAAAGAGACAAGGATTTTGCTGAATGGAAATATAAAGTTAACGGGCAGACGATTTCCGGCGGTGAAGTCGAGGTTATCACTAAACTGAGCCCAACTGGCAAATTAGTTATTATTACCGTGTATAAACTATAACAAACCTTAAATGAGGTATGAATATGGTATGTGATATTTGCGAAAAAGAAGGTGCGAGAATTCGGAGAATTGCAAAAACATATGGTAAAGGCAAAGATATATTAGTTATTGAAAATGTCCCTATTGTGACATGCCCCCATTGCGGTGAAAGCTACCTTGAAGCCGAAACACTCCACGAAATTGAAAGGATCAAGCTTCATAAAAAGAGTTTTGCAATCATACGAGAAGTTCCCGTAGCTAATTTCGCTTGATAAATAATGGCCGCACTCCACTTCACAGGAGGAGATAGGGGGAATCCTTGACTAATTGGACTAATAATTGACTGGTGGGCTAAGGGGTTGGGGGATTGCAGATACGGGTGGCATTGACAGGAAAAACAGTCAACCCTGGAATCTTTGAGGTAATGGAGGTCATGGGTCAGGAAATGGTAATCCAAAGGCTATCAAAGGCTATTTCACATATAAAATCCAAAAAGGGTCCCTAAAAAGAAGGGGCATAAGAGTTCTAAAACCACAGAAATCTATACGCATGTAAGCAATAAGGACATTGGCAGGATAAAAAGTCCATTGGATAGTTTGAGTGTAAGTTTGAAGAATGGAGATGTATCATATGAATTTATCCAGTTTATGTATAATATTAAAAAATGGTATTATCCAGATAGATAATTAATAGAGAATAGAAATATTAGTTATCAAGATATTTTCAATTTGATATTAGAGAGAAACTATACAATAACTTGTTGGCTGTCTAAATACTGTCAGAAAATTAGGAACTATCTATGACAAAAAGTTACGCAGCGGATGCACCAGTAAAAAATCAAGCAGAAGATCGATTTAGGAGATGGCCATTTGCGCAGCGCATAGCTGAAACTGTTGCAGCTCGACGCGACCCAAGCAGCATAGTAGTTGCTATTTATGGCACTTGGGGCGAGGGGAAAACATCTATCCTTAATTTCATCGAATGTGAGCTCCTTTCACAAGAATCAGTAGTTTGCGTCCGCTTTAATCCATGGCGATTTAAAGACGAAACAACACTCCTTCTAAGCTATTTCGGAACTTTAGCTGATGCTTTAGGTAGAACACTATCCTCAAAGAAGGAGAAGATCGGGAAATGGTTCCAAGAGTATGGGACGTTGCTTGCGCCTCTATCTTTTTCGCTTTTTGGAATGGGCTTATCGCCAGGAAAGGCAACAACTGAAGCAGGAAAGATCCTATCATCAATTGATTTGGAGGAATTGCGCAAACGGATCGAAGATCTTCTTGTTGAAGAAAAGAAACGTATTGTAGTTCTGATGGACGACATTGATCGTTTAGACAAGAACGAGGTACATGCGATTTTTCGTCTTGTAAAACTATCGGCAGATTTTTCTTACACAGCCTATATACTTGCTTTTGACGATTCTATGGTTTCAGCAGCTTTACAAGAACGCTATGCCACAGGAACCGAGGAATCAGGACAGAGTTTTTTAGAGAAAATCGTTCAGGTTCCATTGCGGTTGCCGCCTGCGGACCAGATCTCCCTACGCCAATTTTGTTTTGAGGGCGTGGATGAAGCGATAAAGATTTCAGGGGTTTCACTAACTGAGGAGCAGGTACAATCTTTTGTGAGACATTTTGTGGATGGGATAGAAAACCGTCTAAAGACCCCACGAATGTGCAAGAGATATGCGAATGCCTTAACTTTTGCGCTCCCGATTGTCGCTGGGGAGGTGAACCCGGTTGATCTATTGCTAATCGAAGGTATCAGGGTCTTTTATCCAAGTCTTTACACATTCATAAGGCGTAATCGTGAGCTTTTTGCAGGGACTCATTCAAACGCTGGCTTTGACAGGACAAAAGAAAAAGAATCCGCTGTAAAGTCTATAGATCAAGCCATCGACCAATTCCCCAATGAAGATGCAACCTGTATAAGAGAGCTACTAAAGACATTATTCCCAAGATTATCTGGACTTTATGGAAACGTTCACTATGGCACGGATTGGGAAAAAACCTGGGCAGAAGAACAAAGTGTAGCCTCTAAGGAATATTTTGACCGATACTTTAGTTACGCTATTCCTGAGGATGACGTTCCAGATCGTAAAATCGAAAATCTCTTGGAGAAATGCAAGGAAGATAAAATAGGAGCAACAGCTGCAATGCTGAAAGATTTGTTGACCTCCCGCAATGCTGAAAAAGTTATCAAAAAATTAAGATATAGAGAGAAGGGTCTTATCCCTGTCATTAGTAGCACCCTTGGAACTGCTTTAGCACTCTCAGGTGAAACCTTTCCGAACCCTGATGTTCTCTTTTCTTTCACGACTCCTTTCAGCCAAGCCAGTATATTGATTGCGCAGTTGGCCAAAAATATATTGCAAGAGGACCAACTAAAGTATGCGAAAAACATTCTATCTATTGCTGTACCGTTGCCCTTTGCAGTGGAATGTTTGAGGTGGTTTAGAACGGGTGAGGAAAAAGATGATAGTGAACGTCTGTTTGAAAAGGCTGTGGAGGATGAGTTGGGGGGACTCGTCGCTGAACGAATCGCTTCAAAAGCGGAGGAAACCCCGGTTTATATAGAGTATGGCAGGCATACTCCGCTTATTCTATGGGCATGGTCCCATTGGGACTGCAAGCAGGCTACTGAAGCCCACATACGAAAAGCTTTGGAAGCTAAACCGGAAACTGTCACGGAACTCTTAAAAACGTATATTTCAACGGCATGGGGGATGGAAAGTGGCCTTCCAATCAAAGGTGATTTCAAGCGGGAACAGTACGATTCGCTGACTAAAACTATCAACCCAGACATTGTATGCGAAAGTATCGAACGGCAATATGGGAAGCATTTCTTAGATACCTTTGATCCAGCATCAATTGATAGTAAGACTTTTGAAGAGAAAGTGGCCTTGCAGTTCACTCAGGTTCATCGGAAGGCGAAGTTGGAAATTATTGAAAATGAACAAGACTCAACTGAATCGCAGAGTCACGAAAAAGAGGGGAACACTCCGGAGAACAGCCAACAATAGCATAAACTCGGACTGGCAACTGCGCTGCGCTTCTTTGCCAGCCGGTTATGCCAATAAATTATTAGCGCTATAAAAGACAATGAGCCAAAACACACCGAAATGAAGCGTGAGAATGAATAAAACGATTCTCATTAATGATGCTCAGATAGATGTCGAGATAATTGATGAGGTTCTTGCAGCAGCCAGTTTACCATCAGGAAAGATACTTTTAATCCTGAGTGACGGATATTTGCAAAAAGGTTACCTTGGATGCTGTTTACCAAAATCCTTGATAGCATACCAAGATTTGATTGGAATATTTAACTCTTATCTTGATCGAGGCTGGGACTGTGGGGTGGCTTTATCTGCCAAAGCCTGTCGCTTCAGATCTACTCATCCGGCGTATTTCACATATCTTCTTGGGCATGAATTAGGACACGCTAACGTCTGCATTAATGACATATCAGTTCACATTCATAGCTGCTTAATACAAGATTTCATATGTAAAGCCTCTTTTAAGAAAGTGTCTCAATGGCATGAACTACCCCATGAAGAACTATTTGATCAGTTTGGGATATATGTTGCAGGCTCTTTGTTTCCCCGCCAACAACTTGATTCAGAAATAACTTCTTTGCTCGGCAGTCCTGACTTCCAGGATAAAGATCGTTTGGAGCTAATGTTATCTTTGCCGCCTTTCAAAGATTTTAAAGGGTTGAGAGACAAATTAGTCCAGTTTTCTAAACCCTATAAGACTGAGCTCATCAAATTATGGAAAGCTGCAGCATCAGAATCAAATTCAGCATCGTTGCTGGACTTGATTGATGATTATGAGGTACTGTTTATTTGAGATCGGCCAACCATCGGCTGCACAAGTACTGCTTGTACCTCGCGGCCTGTGAGCCGCATTAGGCACAATGCCGTGCATAAGAGTTTAAACTTATTGAAAAGGGCAAGATGCTAAAACCGTATTTAAAAAGAATACATGAGATTGCTAATCGGGGAGATGCCAGGGAAGAAAGTTATTACTCTATTCTTGAGGGCTTGTTAAAGGAATACACAAATTCTGTTGGCAAAAAAAATATCCACATAACAACGCTACCAAAGAAGACCGAAGCCGGAAATCCCGATTTTAGAATCTGGGACGGAAAACAACATATCGTTGGATACATTGAAGCCAAAGCGCCAACAGTTGAGCGTTTGGACCACATAGAAACAACAGAGCAATTAAAGCGCTATCGACATACCTTCCCGAATCTGATCTTAACCAATTTTTTTGAGTTTAGACTTTATCGCAACGGCAATTTGATAGATAAAGTTCTTATAGGCAGACCTTTTATTGTACATAAACTTAAAACCATCCCGCCTGTTGAAAAGGAATCCGATTTCTTAGATCTTCTTGAAAAATTCTTCTCCTTCTCCCTGCCTAAAGTCTATGATGCCAAAACCCTGGCAATAGAATTAGCAAAGAGGACACGATTTCTGAAGGATGAGGTCATTGCAGAGGAGTTAATAGAAGAAGGAACCAGAAAGGGTTTTATCTTAGGGTTTTATGAGGCATTCAGGAAGTATCTTATAAGCGGTTTATCAAAAAAAGAGTTTGAGGACCTTTATTCACAGACCATCACATACGGACTTTTTGCTGCCCGAACCCGCTCAAAGAACGGGTTTAATAGAAAACTTGCCTACGATAACATTCCACACACCATCGGAATTTTAAGAGATGTATTCAAGTTCATTTCGCTTGGAGACTTACCCAAGCAGATGGAATGGATTATCGATGATATTTCAGAAGTCTTGGCAGTTACTGATGTAAAAAATATCCTCCACCAGTATTTTCACGAAGGTAAAGGCAAAGACCCAATCGTTCATTTTTATGAAACTTTCCTTGCTGAATACGACCCAAAAACAAGAGAAAAGAGAGGAGTCTATTATACTCCAGAACCTGTAGTCTCATACATTGTTCGTTCTTTGCACCAAATTTTGAAGGAGCACTTCCGTAGATCTGACGGATTTGCAAATGAATCTGTTACCATTTTAGACCCTGCGGCCGGCACCCTTACCTTTTTAGCCGAGGCCGCCAAATTGGCGGTAGAGGAATTTGTTAACAAATATGGCGAAGGGGGAAAAGAGAATTTTATTAAAGAACATGTCCTTAAAAATTTCTATGCCTTAGAACTAATGATGGCACCTTATGCAGTAGGTCATCTGAAGATGTCCTTTCTCTTAGAAGAACTGGGCTATAAACTCCAGGAGGATGATAGATTCAAGCTCTATCTTACCAATACCCTTGAGATGGAGGAACTTGCTCAAACCGAACTTCCCGGTATGGCTTCGCTTTCTGAGGAATCCCACTTAGCAGGTAAAGTCAAAAAAGAACAGCCAATTCTGGTGATACTTGGAAATCCGCCTTATTCGGGAATATCCGCAAATTTGAGCGGGAAAGAAATGATCATTAAAAAAGGAGAAAGTTATACAACTCATTATCTAATTCAAAAAAGTAACGGGTACTATAAATTAATCGCGCAGACTAAAAAGGCAAAACGAGAAATAAAGAAAAAACAAAAAACCTGGATTGGTGAATTGATAGAACACTATAAGATCATAGATGGACAGTGGCTCAAAGAGAAAAATCCCAAGTGGTTGCAGGATGATTATGTGAAGTTTATCCGTTTTGCCCAGTGGAAGATAAACCAGGCAGGTGAAGGAATTTTAGGATTTATCACCAATCATAGTTATTTGGATAATCCAACCTTTAGAGGTATGCGGCAATCCCTTATGAACAGTTTTAACGAGATATATATCCTTGATTTACACGGTAATAGCCTGAAAAAAGAGAAATGCCCTGACGGTTCTAAAGATGAAAATGTCTTTGATATCCAGCAAGGGGTAGCCATTGCCCTTTTCATTAAAAAGCGAGAAGAACAAAAAGAAACTAAGATTCACCACTCAGAGATTTGGGGATTGAGAGAAAATAAAAGAGATTGGCTTTTTAAGAATGATGTAAAAACAACAAGTTGGCGAGAGCTATCCCCGAAATCTGAATTTTATCTTTTTATTCCCAGAGATGAGAGGCTTTTGGAGAGTTATGAAAAGCATCCAAAGGTAGCCGATATTTTTCCCCTTAATGGTGTTGGAATGACAACAGCCAGAGACAGGTTTGTCATAGATAGGGATAAAAACACGCTGCTGAACAGAATCCGCCTATTCAAAAATAGCAAATATTCAGATGATGACCT
The DNA here is from genome assembly GCA_030612685.1 of Desulfobacteraceae bacterium. Taxonomy (GTDB): domain Bacteria; phylum Desulfobacterota; class DSM-4660; order Desulfatiglandales; family B25-G16; genus JAUWNK01. Next base: position 27,920 of record JAUWNK010000008.1, on the reverse strand, counting down.
CCATGCATTCTTCCAAATAAACAGAAAGAAAGGTTGGAGTATTAGAAAAGCCTGGAATATGCTTCAATCAATTTCTGATTCAGATTTAAATAAATTTGTCCTACCAGTTCTATACCGCCCCTTTGATGTCCAATGGATTTTCTACCATGATTCTGTTGTTTGGCGAACGGTTAAGAGGGTTATGCACCATATGATGCATGAGAATATGGGGTTGTTGACTTGTCGTCAGCAGAGTAAAGTTGGATTTTATCATGCTTTTGTTTGTAATACTATTGTTGAATCGTGTGTTGTCTCCAATAAGACAAGAGAAATAAGTTATCTTTACCCCCTCTACATTTACCCAGACACAGACAACTCCCCAAACCACGTTAGAGGCACTAATAGAACAATGATGATGATATTTGAACCAGCAGAAGCATATCGGCCTAAAAAGCCAAATATAAATCAAGCCTTTATCGATTTCTTAACAAAAACTTATGCTAAGATGGCTAAACCGGAGAAAATTTTCTATTACATCTATGCTGTACTTTATTCAAATACCTATCGCACAAAATACTCCGAGTTTCTAAAGATAGATTTTCCAAGAGTTCCCTTTACAAAAGATTATGAACTGTTTAGCAAGATGGCTGAATATGGCCAAATACTCGTCGAGTTACACCTGCTTAAATCAACAGAACTCAACCTACCTATTGCGAAATTCCAAGGTAAGGGCGAAGATAGGGTCGAAAAGTTAAAATATGATGAAAAAGAAAAGCGCGCATATATCAATGAAAGTCAATATTTTGAGGAGATCACAAAAGAAGTCTGGCAATATCAAATTGGCGGTTATCAGATTTGCAATAAGTGGCTGAAAGATCGAAAGAAAAGAAGATTATCACTTGATGATATTAAACATTACTGCAAGATTGTAACATCCCTTCAAAAGACAATTGAAGTACAGAAAGCGATCGATGATATATATCCGGAAGTGGAGAAGGAGACCATAGAGATTGAAAATAGATAAAAAATCATATCGTAACTACTCAGGTTCAAAGTTCAGGGGTTCACGGTTCAAGGTTAGGCTGATGGAAGAGGATTCGATTCTGGGGCGAATGCGGAGTTCATCCGATTTCAGGTACACTAACTCGCACTTCTCATCAGCAATCTACTATGACGGCGGATAGCCCAATGCCTTCTGCGTTTCGCTGGAAATATAAAGAAGATCGCAAAGCAATTAACTGTGAACCTTGAACCAAACAACCTGAGTAGTTACATCATATCATTTGAACAAGATCGTCACGGCACAGTATGCAACAGTATAAGGGATTCGCCCGCCTCTGGCGAACTCACCCAAATATTTGCTTCGCCAAACTGCTTTTAAACCTAAAGTGTTAGGTGACATTTTATTTGACGGATAAGAGGATTAAAAAATGCCTTCAGTTAATCAAAGGTTTATGAAACTTGCAATAAAAGCGGCACAAAAGTCTAAATCAGAGCCTGACAATCGAATTCATCCAAAGGTTGCAGGGGAGAATTGTGTGCAGGAGAACATGCAGAATATACTGTGCTTGAAAGAAAATTGAAGGACAAAGATTTAACGGGCTCTATACTATATACTACAATGGAGCCTTGTACGACTCGAGGGCATCCAAAGATACCATGTGCTAAATGGATAGCGAAGAGAAGAATACATGCTGTGGTAATAGGGATTTTAGATCCCAATCCAGATATCCGTGGGAAAGGAGTATTGTTCCTAAGAGACAATAATGTTTTGGTAGAGCATTTCCCTGCTGAGTTGCAACTCAAAGTTGAGGAATTGAACAAAGACTTTATAGAACAATTCAAAAAGAAGCCATTTGTTGACGAAAATTCCTCCATTGTAGCTCCTTCCAACTATGAAAAAAGATCAATATATGCTGCAAGTGTAGATGATTTATCATTATAATCTATTAAATCTTATCTTGATCACATCAACTTAAAGATTAAGGCTCCTTCTGATGAATTGTGGGATTTTTTTGTAAAAAAAGGCTTTTTAATCATTTCCAGAAAGAAGAGAATGCTCATCCCAACGGTTGCAGGGCTTCTTCTGTTTGGGAAAAATCCTGAAACTTTTCTTGTCCAAAATAAAATAAAGGCAGACTGCTTTCAAGGTATAGAGCCAATAAATACTATTGACCAAACGGACACCGCAGGCTCATTACCTAAGATGATAGAAGAGGCACAGAGATTTTTCCTCAATAACATGAGAACTGCTATGAGGATCGAGGGATTTTCAAAAGTTCGAATTACTGAATATCCTAGAGAAGCCTTAAGGGAGGCTGTACGGAATGCCGTTATCCACAGAGATTATACTATAGAGGGAGCTACGATCATGGTTAAAATGTTTAGAGACAGGGTTATGATAGAAAGTCCAGGACTTCTCCCCCACCCTTTAACATTGGAAAAAATTCGTTCGCTGAATTATAAGCCAATCTCTCGTAATCCTATCATAGCCAGGACTATGTTCGATATGGGAATTATAGAAGAAAGAGGTGGAGGTATCAAGAGAATGCACGATATGATGTTAGACTACGGGCTTAAACCACCGGATTTTAATTATGATTCGGGTTACTTTATTGTAACTTTCTATGGCCCTGGTGAAAAGATCATAGATATTCACCCAAAAGAGACAAATGTAATTTATGCGATTGAGTCGTCCAAACTCGTCTTGCTTAATGACCGACAGAAGGATATTTTAAAATACCTTCTTGAACACGAAAGGATAGCGAGTGGGGAATGTACAAAATATTTTAATATTACTAGGGATACGGCAAATCGAGATTTTAAGAAGTTGATTAAAGAAGGATTTATAAAAAAAAGAGGCACAGGGCGGGCAACCCATTATGTCCTTAAAGAAAAATAGAGTTTTGTCAGATTTATGTCAGAACTTCAAGGTTTTATGTCAGATATTATTTTATTAGAGAATAATTTAGTTTCGTCAGATTTACGTCTAGTTTTCAGGATTTTACGTCAGATGAATAATTTTAACAAGCAAGGTCGCTTAACAGGGGCTATACGGCTCGGGCTTATACCCTAACCCAAATTTGTTTCCTTCAGCCATAAACTTCATATAGCCCAAAGACGTTATTTGCCGCCTTCAGACATAAAAGGATATCAAATCCACCGCAGGATGCAATGCTATCAACTAACCATTAACCTGATCCGCCCCAGGCGGATCATCATACAAGGAGGAGGACATGGATTTTGAAACTATTATTGTAGAAAGGAAAAATCACATCGGAATCATAACCCTGAACAGACCTAAAGAGCTTAATACCTTTACCGCTACTCTGGCAGGAGAACTAAACCAGGCCCTGGTTGATATGGATCAGGATAAAGAAATCAGGGTGGTAATACTTAAGGGAAATGGCCGGGTCTTTTGTGCAGGGATAGATGTTTCTGTCCTGCCAATGAAAAGTATCTTAGAGTACAGACAATGGATACGAGAGATGGAGAAGGCATTCGTGACTATTACACACATGCTAAAACCTGTTATTGTTGCTGCTCATGGGGTGGCTGCTGCAAATGGGGCTGGTCTGGTAACTGCGGCAGACCTTGCCATTGTTGCTGAGGGAACCAAGATAGGTACAACAGCCATTAATGTGGGGCTTTTCTGTATGGGTCCGGCTGTTCCTCTATCTCGATCCCTGGGCAGGAAACTTTGCCTGGAAATGCTTCTGACCGGTGATTTCATTGATGCAGAAAGGGCTGAGAGGATCGGGCTTGTAAACAAGGTTGTCCCTGAAGATAAATTGATGGATGAAGCAATCAGTCTTGCAACCAAACTTGCTTCCAAGAGCCCAATAGCTCTGCAAATGGGGAAACAAGCCTTCTATACCATGTCTGATATGGAATACGAAAAGGCCATGGAATACTCAGATGAAATGTTTGCCGAGCTATGCACTACCGAGGATGCCTTGGAAGGAGTGAATGCCTTTAGGGAAAAAAGGGAGCCGGTCTGGAAACTCAGATGATTACTTTGTCAACTCCCTGGCCACCAAATCCATATCTGTTAGAGCACCTTCAAAGACCTTGTTCAGGGTCAGGGAGTTTAATTTCTCTGTCAAGTCATCTGGGGCCTCCTGGCCTGCCTTAAGTATCTTCAAGGTATTTATGTAAACCTTCTCAACAGCCTCTCTTGCAAAAAGCCGGGCGACTGCCAGCATGAACTCACCTGAATCTGTCTTTTCCCGGTTTTCTGAGCCTGCCTTTATGCATGCTGCCTTAGCCACCTCTACCCATGTCATCATATCTGCTAAAAGAAACATAAAGTACTGGGATTTTGTAACCTTAAGCTTTCGTGCAACCAAAAGGAGTTCATTCAACAGCCATATAGCCTTTTCAACCATAGGGCCACCGCTTTGCTCCGGAAGGCCTGAAAGCTCATCTGACATACTACTATAAAAGCCTCCCTTTGAACGTATTGTCTCTCTCAATCTAAAGATAGAAATGATGCTTTGTTGAATCTCACTCGTTCCCTCAAAGATAGTGGCTATCTTTGCATCCCTCTTAATCTTTTCTACCTCGTATTCCCTGATATAACCATAGCCTCCAAGGGCCTGAATACCATCATTGGCCGTAGCATCCCCAACCTCGGTGGCAAAATATTTAGCAATAGAACCCTCTACCTGCAAATCTTCTTCCCCTGAATCAATCCTTTCCGCCACCTCTTCAGTGTAAGCCCGAGCTGCTTCAAGCCTGACTGCATTGGGAACCAAAAGTTTATGAGTATAACCCTGTTTCTCTGCCAATGTAGTTCCAAATTGCACCCTTTCTTTTGCGTAAGCTATAACCTTCTCCAATGAGGACATACCGGCTGCAAGGCCGAAGGTTGCAACCATAAGCCTTGTATACCCAAAAACTCTATTGGCCTGTTTCAATCCTATTCCCTCAACTCCACCCACAAGATTCTCTGCTGGAACATACACATCTTCCAGTGTTATAGGTGCAGTGTTCGAGGCCCTGATACCATGCTTATCCTCATGTTTCCCGGGTAGAAGACCTTTTGTTCCTTTCTCAATTATGAAAAAAGATGGTCCCTCAGGGGTATCAGCAAGTATGGTATAAAGATCTGCCACACCGCCATTAGTAATAAACTGTTTCTGTCCATTTATCCGGTAGCCCTTGATTCGCCCTTTTTCGTCAAGCACCCTTTCTGCCTTTGTCTTTAGTGCCTGGACATTGGAACCTGCCTCAGGTTCGGTTACACCATAGCCAACAATGAGGCCCTCATCTGCAATTCGCCTGATGTATTTTTCTTTCTGTTCCTCTGTTCCCCCTACCCTGATAGGATCCATACCCAGACAAATTGCCAGAAACGAAGTAGCTATGGCCATATCTATCTTGGCCATTTCCTCTGATATCTGTGCAATCTGTAGAGCACTTGCCCCCAAACCGCCATATTCGGCTGGGATAAAGATTAAATGAAGACCAATATCAGGTCCAAGCATAAAGCGGATAAGTTCCTCGGGGAAATCACCCTTCTCATCCATCTCCAACCTTGTCTCAAGAGATAATTTCTCTCTCTCAATCTTCTTAAGGGTATCCAGAACAATGGAGAACATTTCATTATCCATCATTATATCTCGGCTTGTTTGGTTTATCGGGTTTGTTGCCTGCCCGTCCCGCTCTGCGGAACGAGGCGGGCGGGAGTTTTTTGGGTTTGTTGGATCAGTATTACAATCTATAAAGCTCTTCGTTTAATACCCTGATCCAATTCTCTTTTAATACATTAAGGCTTCTTTCCCTATCTTTAGATGCTACACCAATAATAAGTATAGCAGTACCACCTGTTCCCAGACGGGAGAGGCATGGATATATGTAGCCCACATTAATCCCCTCTTTTTTTAAGGGTTTCAGAATAGAATTGAGCCCCCCTGGATGATTGGGTGTTTCACAGGCAATCACCTCTTCTATCTTCATTCTATAACCCCTTGCCTTCAAAACATTTATAGCCCTGTCTGGATCATTGGCTACAAACCTGAGACTCCCTTCCTTGCCCTTTGTAGTAACATAAAAGGCGATGATGTTAATTCCATTGGAACCCAATAGATCACTGACAATTGAGAGTTGTCCTGGCTCATTTTTCAAGGCTAATTCAATTTCTCTCGCAAGCATCCCCATTCTCCTTTTAAAACGTATTTTGCACCCATTTCCAATCCCTTCCTGTTGATCTCAACCTGTTTTTTACTCTTTGTATTAATGACTTCAGTCAAGCCATTCATCAAGGAATCAATGCTGGTAATCTTTGTCTTAGATACAAAGGCACCCAGCATAATCATATTCATCGCCCTCTCACTTCCCATCTTTTTAGCTAAGGTGTTGGCTGGGATCTTGAAGACTTCAATGTCTTCTCTCTCTGGATCGATATCAATCAAATCTGAATTTAAAAATATGGTTCCTTTGGTTTTAATCTGACCCTCAAATCTGATCAAAGAGGGATTATTCATGGCAATAACATAATCCGGGGAAGATGCTACTGGTGAGGCAATATCCTCATCTGAGATGGAAACCGTGCAATTTGCCGTACCTCCTCTTACCTCTGCACCATAAGAAGGTAAATAGGTTACTTGCATTCCCCCACGCATGGCAGATACAGCCAGTATATAACCCATCATCAACACACCTTGACCACCGAAACCTGAAAAAACTGTTTTTATAAGCATAATAACAAACTTTCGGAATTTCTATAACTTATTGAATTTACAATATTTTTATTAATACCCGATTTATACAGGCTATTTGGGTTATCCGTTATCCGTTATTAGTTACTCGAATAACAAATAACAATTATGCCCACTACTCCAAATGGGGCAAAGCCCCTAATTTCCCAACCTTATCCTTAATGACCTTTAAAGGGAAATAGGTTGTCATTGTAGATCCAATCCATTCATTTGCCTGGACCGGGGACAGCTTCAAATTCGTAGGACATGCTGAAAGAACCTCTACTAAAGAAAATCCCAACCCCGCCATCTGCACCCGAAAGGCCTTTTTGATCGCCTTTTTTGTGCGTATGATATTCTTTGGGGTATCAACGGCCGTCCTTTCAATGTATACAGTTCCAGTGGTAAGAGCTAACATCTCGCTCAAATCAATCGGTGCTCCATCCCTTTTCTCGTTCCTTCCACCAGGTGTTGTAGTGGTGATCTGCCCAATTATTGTTGTAGGGGCCATCTGACCTCCTGTCATACCGTATACACCATTATTAACAAATATAACTGTAATATTCTCCCCCCTGTTAGCAGCATGAATCGTCTCTGCTGTTCCTATAGCCGCAATATCACCATCACCTTGATAAGTGAAAACGATCCTGTCTGGTAATGCCCTCTTTAGGCCTGTTGCCACAGCAGCCCCTCTTCCATGGGGAGACTCTCCAATATCAATATCAAAATAATCATAGGCGAGCACTGCACAACCTGCCGGAGGAACACCAATTACTTTTTCCTGTATACTTAATTCATCAATAACTTCGGCAACAAGTCTGTGAATGATACTATGCCCACAGCCAGGGCAGTAATGAAATACCGCATCTTTCAAACATTTCGGTTTGCCAAAAACCTTTTTCATCTATACCTCTGTCTCAAGCCCTTCCTTGAAATATATGTTATTGATAACCTTGGCAATTTCATCAGGCGTAGAGATTATACCGCCAGGCCTGCCATAAAAATGGATCCTTCTCCTGCCTTCCAATGATAATTTAACATCCTCTAACATCTGGCCAGTACTCATCTCAAAGACGAGGAAATCAGTTACAACCCTACTCATCTCCAACAAATATCTTTTTGGAAATGGCCAGAGTGTCTTAGGACTCATAAGGCCTACCTTGAGGCCCATCTCCCTTACCCTCTTGATCGCACCCCTTGCTATCCTGCTGGCTGTTCCATATGCAATAACTACCAGGCGGGCATCATCAGTTAAGAACAGTTCCACCTGGGATATTTCTTTCTCTATCATCTCGTATTTTCTAAATAGCTTCCAGTTGTGTTCCTCCATGGCAGATGTATCGAGAATAAGAGATTTGATAATCCTGCTGGGCCTATCTTTTGCACCATCAAGAACCCATGGTTTTGGTGGAAGAGATTTGGGGTCAATTGGATCTGGAAATTCAACTGGCTCCATCATCTGGCTCATCATTCCGTCTCCTAAAATTATAACAGGAATCCGGTATCTGTCAGCATATTCAAAGGCAGCTCGAGTAAGATCAGCCATTTCCTGACCAGATCCGGGAGCTAAAACAATGGTCCGATAATCCCCATGACCACCACCTCTTGTGGCCTGGAAATAATCTCCCTGGGACGCGGCAATATTCCCCAATCCTGGCCCCCCCCTCATTGTATTAATGATAACTGCGGGAAGCTCCATAGCGGATAAGAAGGAAATCCCTTCCTGTTTCAGGCTTATCCCGGGACTGGATGAGGAGGTCATGGCCCTTTTACCTGCCATTGAAACACCTATCACCATATTAATGGCAGCTAATTCGCTCTCTGCCTGAATGAAGACACCATCGGGTAGAGAGGCCAGCGCATTTGCCATATATTCAGTTAGTTCATTTTGTGGGGTTATCGGGTAACCAAAATAAAACCGGCAGCCAGCCCTGACCGCTGCCTCAGCATAAACATGACTACCCCGCAATAACATTTTTTCACTCACGATATACCTCAATAGCTATATCAGGACATACTATTGCACACAATGCACAACCTTTGCACTTATGCTCTTTAATCCCTATATCCTCTTCAATATAAACGGCAGGATGATAACCCTTCTGATTCAGCCTTTCAGAAATAGAAATCAGGTTTAGTGGGCACACTGATTCACACAGATAGCAACCCTTGCACAATTCTGCGTCTATCTTTATCAGACCCCTCTTTGATTTAGCAGCCATGATGCAAATCCACTAAGTCCATTTCATCTGGACTCCTTACAAATTGGAATTTTATTCTCCTCTAAAATAAACAACCTTTTTAAATAATAGTTTATTTTAAGGCTGTCAATTAATTTCTACTAATTTAACTTCTAAACATAATGATTAAAACATTGACTTGACCTAAAACTGCATTTAGCTTACTATATTACTAACCTCAAAATAATGGAGCACATGGTCTTGGCAAAGGAAAAATAAAATGATACACCGACTTAAAGGACCTTTTGAAAAGGCTTCTATGCCTTTCGTAGACTATTTGATCAGACACCGCTTCTCAGCTTCCCAATTAACCCTGACTGCCTTTCTCGGCACAATTCTGGCATCTATTTTAATATATTACGAAAACTGGATAATAGGCTCCTGTCTCTTTATGATTTTCTCGCTATTTGATGCCCTTGATGGATCATTGGCCAGAAGGAACGATAGTGCTAAGCCCATGGGTGCCTTCTTTGACTCGGTAATGGATAGATTCTCTGACAGTGCAATACTGTTCGCTATCATCTTTTATGCCTTCAATGTTGGAAACAGGGAAATTTTTCTCCTTGGCCTCTTAGCCCTTATAGCCTCCTTGATTACAAGCTATATCAAAGCAAAAGCAGAATATTTTCTGGAATTCGGCTCGATAGGGCTTTTGCAAAGACCAGAAAGAGTCCTCATCATATTTCTAATGCTGTTGTTTCATAAATACCTTCTTTTAGGTTTGTGGATACTTGTTATCGGAGGCTATATTACCATTTGCCAAAGGCTTTACTCTGCCTACCAAAAATTTAATCACCAATCTTTTTCCTAACCCTTAAATATAGCTCCCAATGTTCCCTCGGTAATTTTTAGTGATTACCCCGCCCACAGGGAGGGGCGTCCCATTTTCCCCCTCCCCTAACCCCTCCCACCGAGGGAGGGGAACTGAAAGGATGCCATTCATCCCCGTGCACGGCACGGGGTATTCTGGCATGTTTTCATAAATATTTTACCAATTTTTAATCTTGAAGGTTTAGCTTGTAAAGATTGCTGCAGCAAAACCGACCGCTGATCTGGTAGAATCTTCTCTGAATATTTCATAGTTTAAGAGGTGTCCATGGCTCGGGGGAAGGGTTTCTAATAGACATGCAAGCACAGAAAATCCACAGACATTGTATCTATCCTCAATTCTTTTTGACTCCGACCAGAAGCTATTAGCATCCATAGTACAGAGAAAATTTAAAAGCTGTCTATCATGTCTCTCAGATTGATCAACGATTAAGGAAGCAGGCATATCATGACCAAATTTTAGCCCAACATGGGAGAAATCGACTCCGGCTATTAAGATTGTCCTCTCATCTTTTGCGGCATCTGCTAAAATCTTTAAGAAATCACGTCCCTTGGATTGATATTTCTCCCTGCTATAATCATGTAAACACCCTATAAGAGAACCGCACAGTATAGGGACTATTGTAAAGGAAACATCTCTAAGAATGTGTTGCAGGAATATAAGTTGAAACTCGATAGAATGCTCATCTCTATGGGCAAAATCGTCTCTCGAAACTATATTATCGCCTGTTTTCATCAGCTCCATTACAACTTTTTGATCGGTCTCGACCCTTCCTAAGGGTGTTTCAAATGATTTTGTGGTCAATGAAAACATCTCTTTAACCATAGAGTGACCAACACCTAAGATGATCACCCTTTCCGGAGAAACTCCTTTGATTGCCTGATATGCACTTGAATAAACCCTCTTACCCGCCTCCAAATCTATATGTGGAGCCACTAAGGCAGTAATTTTACCATGTGGAAATAATGAAGCCTCCTGGGTAGCCAGAATAGTCTCCAGCCTACTCCTTAACTCTTCTGCCTGACTTGGATATGATATACTTGCATGAGAGCAATATCTTATCTCTTGGGCTGAAAAATTAAAAATGAGTTCCTTTCTTGCCTCTCTATACCTTGGACTATCCAGCAAATAGGAAGAATCGAGTTTAGCCAATAGGCCCTCAACCTCCTCAATTGATATCAACCGCCCTCCTTGCTGCCGCATGAGATCTAATTGAATATCCCTCACCGATTGTGTTCCATCTAACATTGTTATGAGTTTGTATAATTCAGGATTGATTCCCCTATCCTCCTCTACCAGGCCAAGCCTGTCATGGATCATAATTACCGTTCTACCAGCAGATTGTACTGGAATAAAATCAAGATCCCTTCTTACTTTTGGTCTTTCAATATCCATTTTAAGTGCCTAAAGTGTGCTAAAGCCCGCCCTCCCCGTCCCGAGACCGGGACGGGATCGGGAGGCGCTATGCTCTCTAATTAGCTTACTGATTCTATAAGGCATTACATGCCCGAATTAGCATAGTAAGGCAATAGGCCGGGACTGGGCCAGGGTTATAAGTGCGGACTCGCAATGACGCCGTGTCATAACTTTTTACGAATGCATCAATATTATCTCTGAAAGGCCCCTAAAAACTCTAATGGCAGAGATCTTGCAAAAATCCTTGACCAGCCATCCTATCTACCCTATCATCCTTCTGGACAAAAAATACCTATTTTCTTTAGCATATCATGGATAGGATATGAACTACAAAAAACTTAAGAAAAAGTTAAGAAAAATTGGTTATTCTCATAATTTCAAGAAAATAAAAGCTCAATATGCCACTCTTTACCATATTAAACTCAAGGAACAGAGGGATATCATTGGTATGAAAAAGGCCGGCAGGCTTGCGGTTGATCTCCTCAACCATGTTAAGGAACATATAAAACCAGGAATCACCACCAATGAAATTAATACCATAGTAGAAGAATTTACCAAGAAAAACAATGCCCTATCTGCCCCCCTGGACTACCAAGGCTTTCCAAAAAGTGTTTGTACTTCTGTCAATAATGTAATCTGTCATGGGATACCGGATGATACTATTGTAAAAGATGGTGATATTGTAAATGTTGATGTTACCCCTATCTTGGATGGCTATTACGCCGATGCCAGTAAAACATTCTTTGTTGGATCTCCTGGAAAAGATGCCCAAAAGATAGTTTCTGTGGCCAGGGAGTGTCTTAGGCTTGGAATTCTAAAGGTTAAACCAAAAAAAAGAATTGGCGATATTGGTTATGCTATCCAGAGATATGCAGAAGGCCAGGGATGTTCAGTTGTCAGGGAATATGTGGGTCATGGTGTTGGATTCGAGTTTCATGAACCGCCCCAGGTCCCCCATTTTGGCAAAAAAGGCCAGGGCACTGCCCTTGTTCCTGGTATGGTATTTACTATAGAGCCAATGATAAACCTTGGAAAACACAACCTCCATGTTCTTGCTGATAATTGGACAGTTGTTACAGATGATGGGAGTCTCTCAGCCCAATTCGAACAAACAATTCTGGTAACAGATAACGGCTTTGAGATTTTGACACCGTTTGATTAACCACTAATGATCCTCTGTTTTTTCCCACCGGTCATCGGTAACTTTAAGCTCAACCTGTTTATGCCGCGCCTCTTCATCTGCAACCTTCTTCTGCTTTGGAGTCAGGTTAAGATAACAGACAGCGCAGAGGCCGGTTTTATTAACACACATCTTCATTGTGTTACATTGGACACAAGTCCTTTTTGCTACGGCCATAGCTATCCTTTTAGTATCCTTCAGGATAGCTAAAATGTTCGGCTCTTCACCTCTGGCCTTTCTAATCTGTTCAAGGTTTATTATCTTGTGACTATTGCCCTGATCGTTCTTCATATGCCTCTTTCTCTTATTATTTCACCACCTGGTATGGCAGGATCTTCACTGTTCTCTCAGAAAGGGGCAGCTCCACAAGCCACCTCCCAAACTCTAAAGGTGGTCCTTCAATAGGTCTGGGTGGTATTTTCAGATAAATTATGTTTCCCGTGCATTGCTTGAATGTTATAATTTCAATCTTTCATTCACAAAATTAAGAACATCCTGAGAGCATCTATTATTTCATCCTGATATAGCTTCTCAAGCACACCTATCTGAAAGTCGAAAAAGGTCTTCTCTATTGTGTAGATTAACTGGCAAAATGCTATGGACTCCTTTTTAAGGCCATTGATCCTGGAAGGACTGATCCACACATCTGTTGGATACTTCTTTCTCTGTTTCCGATCCTGCAGAGGAACTACAGTAACAAAAGGATATGAAGCTACTCGATTCACAGCATCCGGGGAAATAATAATATAGGGTCTATCTGTTTTTGAGGTATCGCCCGGTTGAGGAGGTTGGCTTGAAGCATGTGAAGCCTTTTGTTGGATATTCCAGATCTCAAAACGGTTCATAGCTTTTGTAAATTAATCCCCTTTTTTCCGGTCTGAATAAAATCCGGATCAGTAGAATATTCTCTGGCCATTCCCTCCAATTCCATTTCCTGGAATCCCTGCCGGAGAAGTTCTATCCCGTGTCTAACAACCTCACTTTTATCTTTAAATGTCTTCTTCTTGACCAGGGAGTTAATGAATTCATCCTGCTCTGAACTCAAGGAAAATTGTTTTTTTACAATAGGCATAGGTTGATCTCCTATAAGACTATATCATTTAAGATTGTTAATAAGCATGCCATGGAATAAGCTAAAAAGCAAGCTTTATTTCACATCATTCATATCTTCCTGCACGCAGCACAATGGCTTAGAAAAGGGACAATTGCTTATCCTTTGCCTTCTTTTTCCCTTTTCTTAATTCACCCCTTTTAATCAACTCTTCTTTGATATTGCCCAAAAAGGGGGAAATAGGCAGATTTATCCAGTTACCATAAAGATTTCTTTTTTTTGCATGGGATAAAAAAAGCGCCCTTTTAGCCCTTGTCATACCCACATATAAGAGCCTTTTTTCCTCTTCTATGTCAGACCCACCTTTTGTAAAGAGTGTGTAAGGTAAGAGACCATCTTCGCATCCTATGATAAAAACGTATGAAAACTCCAGGCCCTTTGCTGCATGGATTGTCATGAGGGCAACCTGCTCTGTTAACCTATTGTATGTATCAGCAGGGCTTCCTAATTGCAGTAAGGAGAGAAATGAGGAGAGATCAAGGCCATATCCCTTAGATAGGGAAATGAGTCTCTCAATATCATCTTTATGAGAAACCATGATGGCAGGAAGATATATCTTCATTATTTCCCTGATATATTCCTCTATTGAGTGTATATCTTTATTCTCTTTGATTTCCAAAAGGGCTGATTCAGATAATCCTTTTATCTTCTTTTCTTTTAGTCTTTGAATCAATACCTTATTTGAGGGCATTGCAACAAGGCGGAGGATATCTATAATTGTGCTAATTGGCTCATGTTTAAAGAAAGGCTCTTCCCCAACGAGTTGGAAGGGAATACCATGGTCATTCATTGCCTTAATAATATCCGGGGCCATTTTTGAAAGCCTGAACAAAACGCCAAAGTCAGCGAATGAGGTTACCCCAACTTCCTCACTACCATCTGCAATCTCGCTATCAAAGGAGAAAAATCTAACCCCTCCCATCATTTTTTCTATAGTCCTGGCTACAAATTCCGCCTCGCTTTTGGCAGTTGGACACTCCTGGATATGGATTGATACACCTTCCTTTATTCCCTCTAATGGATCATTTCTCCCCAGCGGCTTAACAACCTGAGCAGATGCCTCAAGGATCGTCTTTGAACAACGATAGGATGTTTTAAGCTCATAGATTGACCCGGTTGGATAGTCATCTTTAAACCGCTGGATAAAGCTGGTATCAGCTCCCCTGAAGCCATAGATAGCCTGATCAGGGTCGCCAATGGCAAAGATATTTGAGTCCTTCTCAGGTGCAAGAAGCCTGATCAGATTATATTGGGCAAGGTTTATATCCTGATATTCGTCTATACATATCCATGGGTATCTTCTTCTTATCAATTCCCCTATGTCACTACTATCTTTAAGGAGTCTAACTGGATAAATAACAAGATCATCAATATCAAAGGCATTTTCCATCTTTAACTTGTCTTCATAGGCATTATACAGATTTGCCAGCTCATCATCATTAATATCTGAAGGGACTTGCATCCTGTTTTTTACTAAACTTATATCCTCTGAAACCCTATGGAGATCCCTGTTTTTTATGCCCAGAAATGATTTAAGAATATAGGCCTTTTCATCATCGCCAAAGATAGCAAAATCTAAGGATCTCCCAAACTTATGTGCATATTCTCTTAGCAATGACATTCCAAAGGAGTGAAATGTGGTGATGGTAATCTGTTCTGTTTTTCCTTCATCATCAAAGGCAATTTTTATCCTCTTTTTCATCTCCTCTGCTGCCTTGTTGGTAAAGGTAATAGCCAGAACAGCAGCAGGATCTACTGCCCAATATTTGACAAGCCTTGCAATCCTCATTGTTAATGTTAATGTCTTTCCAGTACCTGGCCCTGCCAGAATCAGGCATGGGCCTCTATAGTGATTTACCGCCTCCTCTTGTATAGGATTCATTGCGAACCCATACTTAGTTACATCAAATTGTCCTTTGTTTTCTTTTAAGACAACATCTTCTCCTTTTTTATTTATATGAATATGCAATTCTTCTACAGCTAAACCCCTCCTCTCTGGAGTTTTGTATGACTGATCAAAAAAGGATATCTGGGATGAGAGAGATTGAATCTCACCAGAAGAAAATACCTTTATCTGACCAAACTTACCATCATATCCCTCCTCAATATAAACCTCCCTGTCCCTGAGCCTTCTAATACCTTCTGCCAATATTTCGTCCCCAATCTCCCTGATCTGGTCATAGGAAAGATC
Source organism: Desulfobacteraceae bacterium (assembly GCA_030612685.1). GTDB lineage: Bacteria > Desulfobacterota > DSM-4660 > Desulfatiglandales > B25-G16 > JAUWNK01. The sequence goes on along the minus strand of JAUWNK010000008.1, from coordinate 12,273 downwards.
AAGGAGGATTGAAAATTCTGATCCTCCCTTGCGTAAAAGTTCTTCATATTGTATGTTCACCGCTTTGCTGCCTGCGCCAACGCCTTTAATCTCCGCAATAAGATTCTTCAATGGAGTGAGGGAGTAAAATGGCTTTTTATCATCCCTTGATGCCGGATTTACCCGATCAGCAAGCTGCATAATCCTGTTCAATACCCCTACGGTTACCTTCTTGCCACATACAGGGCAAATCCCTTTGTGTTTTATTGTCTCCTGCGGTGTCCAGCAAATGCCACACTTTCTGTGTCCATCGAAATGATATTTCCCTTCCTGTGGAAAGAACTCTATTGTTCCCAAGAACCTATTAGTTTTATCTCCTTTCATTGCGGAAATGATAGTAGGGTAGGAAAGGTCTGCGTCAAAGAGATTCGCCTCCCTCCCTAACTTTTCCGGTGAGTGGGCGTCTGAGTTCGAAATAAGTGTATATCTATCTAAAAATGAGCAAAGCCAATTCATAGATGGATCGGATGAGAGACCGGTCTCAACCGCAAAGATTTGTTCTACAAGATCATCAAAACATTCTTCCATGGTATCATAGCCACTCTTTTCACCAAACACAGAAAACCATGGGGTCCATATATGGGCGGGAATAAGGACTGTGCCATCACCTGCCCCTAAGGCTATTTCTAACAAATCCCTTGAGGGGAGGCCAAGTATGGGCCTTCCATCAGAGGAGATATTCCCCACTGCTTCCAGCTTGTTTTGTATCTTCTTTACTGCATCGAATGATGAGGATAAGATAAGGTTATGTACCTTTCTAACCCTCCCATTTTTTTTATAGATACTGCTTACCTCCCCGGAAAGAACAAACCTTACGAGGTGTGAAGGTGAAGGAAGAAGATAGTCATTTTTTATACAATATTCATCTTTGATTCTATATAATCCATCCTCTGTTGGTATCAACTTCTCTTTTATCTCGTTATACCAGCCCGGATGAAATATATCACCTGTTCCAATAACCTGGATGCCCTTGCGGCGGGCCCAGAGATCCAAATTCTCTGGCGTAAGACTACTGCTGGTAGCAATGGAATAATGAGAATGGATATGAAGGTCGGCTATAAAATGCATTTTAAGTGCCTAAAGTGAGCTAAAGTTTGGTAAAAACAGTAACAAATCCCGTAAATTATAGTAATATTACTGAGTTACGATTACGAAGCCTGTTTCGTTCTGATGTTACGTCATTCGTCTTTTTACTTTCACGTTACCTTACCCGTTGCCGATACGGGCTTCGTTACCCTAACCGTTACCAGGATTTACAGTTTTTTCCCCAAAACTGCCTGTTGTTTTCTGTAAGCATAAATAATCTCTGCACAGAAAAGAAATATGGCTGACGCATAAAAGATCCATAGAATCATCAGAATTATTGTATTTAATGATCCATATACAAGACCAAAATTAGGGTTATGTTTAATCATCCAACCAAAAACATGTTTGGCCACCTCCAACATAATGGCACAAATGAAACCTCCCACCATGGCTTCCCTCAAGAAAATCCTACCTGGAGTCACTATAGCGTAAAGTGCACTTAAAAAAAGGAAGGACAATACTAAGGGAAAGATATATTTAAGTCCTATACTATTTAAAAAAAGTGGCACTAATGTTATACAGAAATAATTGTTCAGCTCGATAAAGGCATCTATCGCTAAATTAAAAACCTGAAGAAAAATGAAAACAAGCCCTACTACGGGCACAAACAGCAAGGACATAATCTTAGAAATCCAGAAAGGTCTTAAATGTTCCGCCTTGAATACCCTTTTCAGGGAAAACTCAATAGAGTCAAAAATAAGGGTGCTTGCCCATAACATAAAAACTACAGCAAACCAGGCAAAAATCCCGCTACCCAGATTTATCCGACCTACCTCATTTAAAACGTGTTTACTAATAAAGGGAATAAACTGACTGATATATGAGCTTACTTTTGGTAATATCTGGCCCTCAGAGCCAACAAAAAGACCAACCAAGGAGACAAGAAGATAGATAAAGGGGATAAGTGAAAGAATAGCATAAAAGGCGATAGCAGCCGAGAGATTAAGGCATCCATCTTCCTTAAAAGATATAAAAGATTTTTTAAGGATATAGGCTATAGACATCTATCTGACTTTAAGATAGGACAGCAGATGCACTGTCCCCTCTCTGTATATATAAATATCTCGTGGCACACAACCTCATCTACCTCGAGGCTCTTTTTGACCATTGGAACCACATCTGTTCTCATTACCTTTAAGCAGTCACCAGTAAAATTAATCCGGGTTACTATTCCATGCCTATCAATACAGTAATTGATTCCGTATTGTTTAAGGAACATGGCCACAAATCTATATCTTTCTTTTGCTAACTGTGTCCACCCTCTCTTTCAAGGCCCTGATTTGTCCCTGAGCCTTTGCCTGGGGAATTGGAATTAAGCAAAAGATAACCAATGAGAAAAGAATGAAATAAATAAATGGTGCTGATTTAAATTTCATCTCCCCCTCCTTAAAAGAAAATCAATGTCTTAAACTTATATTTTATAAGAGATTATGTCAATATTACCTATCTTTAGATTTTTTCCTGATTTTTCTCTCCATGTGAGGAGGATAGATAAAAATTTGAAAAGTTACAATATGTGATTATAATGTTTGATATAAATTTATTTTTTTAATAATTTATTCCCAAATACGAAATGCCTGTTGCCCTTTTTCAGTGCTTAGGAGTCCACCAGCCTGAAGATAGGGGATAGGCCCTCCAGAAGTATGGCGGGCAAGCCTTCGGGGATTAAGGAGAAAATATGATAAATGAATCAAAATTAAGCTTTGAGCAAGGCCCTATCAGGCCGCCTAATGAAGCACAAAGCCTTCTTTTAAGGGTAACTCGCAACTGCCCCTGGAACCAGTGTCTTTTTTGCCCTGTGTATAAAGAACAAAAGTTCTCTTTAAGGACAGTAGAAGAGGTCAAAAAGGATATTCAGACAGCCAGGGATATTACAGATGATATAAAGGCCCTTTCGTGGAAATTAGGGGAAAGTGGCCAGATAACAAATTCGGTTATAAACCATATTCTTAGTAATCACATTTACAGTTACAGTTACCAGAGCGTGGCCTTATGGCTTTATTACGGGACCGGAGAATGTTTTCTGCAAGATGCCGACAATTTTGTCATGAAGACCAAGGATTTTGTTGATATCTTACAGTTTCTGAGGGAAAAATTTCCCGATTTAAAGAGAGTAACCACCTATTCAAGATCAAGAACTGTTAGCCGGAAATCGCTACCTGAGATGAAAGATATAAAAGAGGCAGGTCTTGATAGGGTTCATATTGGTCTGGAGAGCGGCTCTGATTCAGTTTTAAAATTTATGAAGAAGGGCGTTACAGCGGAACGGCATATAGATGCCGGAAGAAAGGTGATAGAGGCTGGCATGTCATTATCTGAATACATTATGCCAGGGCTCGGGGGAGAGGCAATGTGGAAAGAACATGCCGTAGAAACAGCCAGGGTTCTTAACCAAATTAACCCTCATTATATAAGACTGAGAAGCCTGAGGATCCCCACCCGTACCCCCCTTTACCAAAAGTTCGTGAATGGGGAGTTTAAGATGCTTTCAGATGATCAGGTGGTTGAGGAGATAAAGTTATTTATCGAAACCTTAGATGATAACCTAACCAGTACCATCACAAGCGACCACATTATGAATCTCTTAGAAGAGATAAGAGGAAAGTTACCCGAAGAAAAAGCTAATATGTTATATGTTATCAAAAAATATCAAGATCTACCTGAATCTGAACGAATTATTTACAGGATTGGCAGACGAGGCGGGCTCTATTCGTCAACAGACGATCTTTATCGTGACCAAATCACCTATGACAAAATCAAGGGGTTGATATCAGAAATGTCTCCCAAGGGACCTAATGAAATCGAAAGATTTATAAACGAAATGGCAGATCAGTATGTTTGATTCTGGTTTCTGGTTGCTGGTTGGACGAGTAACTACAGGCACGATTCTAAAATAATATTGCATTTTGCCCGTCATTGCGAGGAGTCCCGATGTTCGGGACGACGAAGCAATCTCAGTGGAATTCCATGGTGTTAGAGATTGCTTCGCTTCGCTCGCAATGACTTCTTATATTGCGAGTATATTTAAGAAACATTCTATTAGTAACTATTAAAATGCCTTATTACCCTATATTTCTCGATCTGTATAATCGCAAAGTAATAGTTGTTGGTGGTGGTGAAGTAGCTGAACGAAAAATAGAAAACCTTCTTCACTATGGTTGCAAGATATATATAAGCTCCTCTCATCTTAGCCCTCATCTAAAACAACTGGTTACCGGACATAAGATCAACCAGATATCTTATGAATCTTTAGATACTTATATGGATGATGCCTTTATGGTTATCGCAGCTACGGATGATCCTGAAGTCAACACTCAGATTGCCTCCCAGGCAAAAGAACATGGTCTGTTGTTTAACGCCGTTGATCAGCCTGGAGATTGCAATTTTATTATGCCCTCAATAGTTAAAAGAGGAGACCTTCAAATAGCCATATCCACAGCAGGAAAAAGCCCGGCCCTTGCAAAAAAAATCAGAAAAGAAATGGATAGTATGTTTGGACCAGAATATGATTCCCTTATAGAGCTTTTGGGGCTCCTCAGGATAAAACTCCTTTCCCAGGGGGAACCATCTTCAAAAAATAAGATAATCTTTCAAAAATTGGTTGACTCCAATCTTCTGGAACTGATCAAGGAAGGAAATAGGCGAGGGGTTAGGACTACTCTAAAATCTATCCTGGGAGAAGAATTCCCCATAGAGGATGCTTTTAAACAGGTCTTTAAAAAGGTGTAAATATGGGTATCGTTTTTTTTAAGTTGACTCTCATTGTATATCTCATAGCTTCAGCCGGTTACTTGCTCTTTATCATAAAGAAAAATAAAAAAGTAGGCTACTGGTCACACAGGATTGTGCTTTTCGGTTTTGCACTCAATTCTATCTACCTTGTCCTTTGTTATTACCAGCTCGGTGCTGTGCCTGCCTTAAACTTTAAGGCATCCCTCTCATTTTTTTCCTGGGCTATAATCGCCGCTTATATCATTTTTCAGATAAAATTCAGGATTATGGTTTTAGGCTCATTTGTGGTTCCCTTCGCTGCCTTTTTGATGATCATCTCCTCAACAATCCCCATTTCAACCATAACGGTGAGGCCTATCTTTAAAAGTTTCTGGCTTCTACTGCATGTAACAACCTCCTTTTTGGGGAATGGCATCTTTGTCATTGCCTTTATTGCCGGGGTTATGTATCTGATCCAGGAACATCAGATAAAGTCAAAAAGGCTTGGAGCCTTCTACAACAGGCTTCCCTCCCTTAACAGCCTCGATTCATTAAATTATAATGCAATCAACTATGGGTTCCTCCTTCTTACAATAGGCATGATTACCGGTTCAATCGTAGCCCAGGGTGCCCATGGCTCTTACTGGCGCTGGGATCCAAAAGAAGTCTGGTCTTTGATAACATGGCTTTGCTATGCAGCCCTTTTACACCAGAGAATGGCTATAGGATGGCGCGGCAGACGCTCTGCCCTCATGTCCATAGGGTGCTTTTTTATCCTGATCTTCACATTCATTGGAGTCAATTTCTTAATGGAGGGGTATCATAGTTTTGAGAGCTTAAAAGGAAACCAATTGCCATGATAAAAATAGTCAATATAGGCATGAATCATGAGACAGCACCGGTTGAATTGAGGGAATTGGTTACCTTCGGAAGCCAAGATATTGATCACGTGATGAATGCCATCAGCGGCATTAAGGATATAAAAGAATCCATAGTGCTGTCCACCTGCAACCGGGTGGAGATACTTTTCACAACCGATAATGAAAAAGATGTCAGAGAAGCTGTTATCGAATTCCTCTCCCATTTTAGTGAGATTAAAAGGGAGAAACTTGTGCCAACGCTCTATATATACAATGATCAGGAGGCAATACGCCATATATTCAGGGTAGGTGCAAGCCTGGACTCCCTGATAGTTGGCGAACCACAGATACTCGGACAGCTCAAAGATGCCTATAGGATAGCAGTTGATCATAAATCATCCTCTGTCATTCTTAACAGATTGATGCATAGAACCTTCTCGCTGGCCAAAAAAATACGGACTGAGACAGGCATAGCAGGATTTCCTGTATCTATAAGCTTTGCGGCTGTAGAATTGGGCAAAAAGATATTCGGAGATTTACAGGGCAAAAAGGTTCTCCTGATAGGAGCCGGAGAAATGGCAGAGCTTGCTGCTACATATCTTTTAAATAACAGGATAGACAAAATCCTGGTAACCAACAGGACCTTTAGCAGGGCCATGGAATTGGCAGATCAATTTCATGGAAAGGCAATCTCCTTTGACGAAATAGATGATCAATTACTCCATGTAGATATTGTTATCACCTCTACTGCTTCTCCAGAGCCGATAATCTCTTCAAACCAGGTAAGAAAGACGATGAGGGTTAGAAAGAATAGCCCACTTTTCTTTATAGATATTGCTGTGCCCAGAAATGTTGAACCCCGAGTAAATGAAATAGAAAATGTCTTTGTCTATGACATTGATGACCTTAAAGGGATTGTCGATTCCAACATTGGTAAAAGAAAGGGGGAAGCGGTTAAGGCAGAGAGGATGGTGGATGAGGAGGTCATCAAATTTAGCCAATGGCTAAAGACATTGGATGTTGTTCCAACTATAGTAGCCCTCAAGGATAAATGTGAAAAGATATGCCAGATAGAGCTGAGAAAAACTCTTTTCAGTCTTGGTAATCTTTCGCCAGAGCAGAGGAAAGGTGTGGAAAATTTAACTATATCAATTACCAAAAAGATCTTAAACGACCCTATAGTCTTTTTAAAAAGGAAGGGGGAAAGGAGTTCCCGAAATCTATATTTAGATGTTGCCCGAAAACTATTCAACCTTGACCCTGATAATGAGGACGTAGATACAAAAAATTATAAGTGAGCCCGCCCTGGTGCGACGTGATTTGAATATACGCTTGCTTCTGATGTATCACCAATCCTGGTTTATCTTTGCTGAGTCAGGTTTTGCCAGGCCTGCCCGCCATAAATCTGGCGTGCTCCGCCATTCCTGCCCGACATCCGGCAGGCGAGTGGCAGGCGGGTCTGGGCCAGGGCTAAAGTGCCCGCCCGCCTCGCAAGCGAGAGCGTTGCGGGCAGGCCTAAAGTTAAAAGTGAGTTAGAGTAATGGACAGGGTTATCTGAAATTGCGAATTTAGGAATTAATGAAACGCTCACCATTCATCCGCCGAAGGCGAAACAACAACTTTAAACTTTAGGCATTTATAACTTTAGGCATTTTCATAGAGGTGAATAAGATGGACCAAAACAGGATGATAGAGATTATTAAAACCCATCCTAATTTCCATAAAGCAGGTATGATCGCTACGCACCTTGGTATTGTCAGGTCTTTCTCAAGGGATGGAAAGGCTGTATCTGGGCTTGATGTATTCTTCGATACTGGAAAGATTGAGAATATTATAAGAGATATCAAGTCAAGGCCTGGAATAGTGGACATCCTCATTGAAACAAATAGCGGCCACCTTAGTGTCAGTGACGAGATTGTAACCATAGTGGTTGCTGGTGATACCAGGGACAATGTTTTCCCGGCCCTTATCGATGCAATAAACCGGCTAAAAACAGAGGCGGCAACAGAAAAAGAGAAGGTAATTGATTAAAGAAAAAGAAGGCAAAAGGCTCAGGGCTTAGGGCCCAAGGCCACAATTATTGATTTTGCTTTAGCCTTACGCCTTGTACCTTGAACCTTCAATCATATAAATTCCGATACATTTAATCAGGGGGTTTGTGACATATTATGGTTGTGCTCAAATATCTTTCCCATCATATTAAAAACATAGGCTTTATCTCCACAAGGATTGCTGGAACAGATGGCGTTTCTCTTGAGATTAATAAATGGGCAGATGTACTTGAAAGAAATAAATATAATTGTTTTTATTTTGCCGGGAGTTTAGACAGGCCGCAGGAGAAATCTTTTCTTGTGGAAGAAGCCCATTTTGAACATCCCTTGATTCAAAAAATCACCAGCGATTTATTTGGAAAAAGAACTCGAATGAAAAAGACATCAGAAACTACCAGAAAAATCAAGGATAAGTTAAAAGGGGCCCTGTATGATTTTGTTAAAAAATATGATGTAAATTTAATTATTCCTGAAAATGCCCTGGCCATACCCATGAACATCCCTTTTGGAGTTGCAATTACCGAATTTATTGCTGAAACAGGCATTCCAACCATTGCCCATCACCACGATTTTTCCTGGGAAAGAACTCGATTTCTGATAAACTCCTGCAGGGATTATCTTAATATGGCATTTCCTCCTCACCTGCCTTTTATCAAGCATGTTGTGATAAACTCCCTGGCATCCGAACAATTGAGTTTCAGAAGAGGGATTTCAAATATAGTAATCCCTAATGTTTTGGATTTTGCTACTGAGCCCCCATCACCGGATGATTATTGCAAAGATTTACGGGAAAAAATTGGGTTAAAAGAAAATGACCACTTTATTTTACAACCAACAAGGGTTGTGCCCCGCAAATGGATTGAGCGTTCTATTGAAATTGTCATGAATATGAAACAACCCAATCCAGTGCTTGTTATCTCACATGCAAAGGGAGATGAGGGTGATGATTATTATTTGCGGATTGAAGATTACAGCCGGAATATGGGAGTAAAGATTGTACATATCGATCATCTTATATCACCCAAAAGGATTGTGAGTGAAAAAGGGGAAAAACTTTACTCTATTGCCGATATTTACCAGAATGCTGACCTGGTTACTTACCCCAGTGGATATGAGGGTTTTGGGAATGCCTTTCTGGAGACAATCTATTACAAAAAACCTATAGTCGTGAATCGATACTCCATATACATTGCAGACATTGAGCCAATCGGGTTTGATGTAATTGTTATGGATGGCTTTGTTTCTTCCAATGCTATCATACAAATTGACGGGATACTAAAGGATAAAAACAGGTTGCAGGCTATGGTTGAGCATAATTACCAAATAGGTAAAAGATATTTTTCCTATGAAGTCTTGGAAGAAAAATTGATACATTTAATCCGGACATTTGAATAAAGACCCTATTATGAAGCAATTCAAAATTGCCTTGCTGCACTATTCATGTCCACCCATCGTTGGTGGTGTTGAAGAGATCATCCGGCAACATGCCTCCTTTTTCATTCGCTATCATCATAGGGTAAAAATATTTGCAGGCGATGGGGAATTATTTACAGACAAATACGATATAGAAATCAATTCCTTACTGAGTTCTCATAATCCCAGAATCCTCCAGATCCACAAAAATTTAACTGAAAGATCCCATGAATTGCAGGCCTGTTCAGAAGAAATCTTTAACTACTTTGTTCGGGTTTTAGAGCCCTATGATGTCCTAATCGCTCACAATGTTCTTACCATGCCCTATAATCTTCCTTTGACCCTCTCCCTTCATAGACTGGCTAATAGTGGAAATATAAAGGTGGTAAGCTGGAACCATGATTCTCCCTATTTTTATACCCCGCCTCCCATTGATCTAAAAAGAGAGCAGTGGAATATTTTAAAAATGTTCAATACCAATATCTACTATATTACCATTTCAGAAGAAAGGGGAAAGCAATTTCAAAATTTATATGGCATAAAGGGAATTGATGTTATTCCAGATGGAATCGATCCCATCCCCTTCTTCAATCTAGATCCCAATACTATAAAGATGATCAGGGAAAAGCACCTTCTCGAAGCCGATCTTCTGATGCTGCAGCCATGCAGGTTGCATCCTCGAAAAAATATTGAGCTCTCTATCCGGGTGATAAAGGCATTGCAGGATAAGGGTTTATATGCCCGGCTACTGCTTACAGGAGCACACGATCCCCATGAAAAAAACTCAATAGAGTATTACTATGAATTAAAAAAATTAAGCGAACAATTGCATGTTGAAAGTGACATTTTAATCTTAGCAGAATATTTCTCTGAAGGCGGCAAAGATTTGACAGGTGGGACGATTGTAGTGAGGGATTTTTATCTGATTGCCGATTTATTATTTATACCCAGCCTTCATGAAGGATTTGGTATACCTCTTTTGGAAGCAGGCATGTTGAAGGTTCCTATTATTTGCTCAGATATTCCCTCTTTTAAGGAAATCGGCAAAGAAAATGTCCAGTATTTCTCTTTAACAGACTCCCCTGATGAAATTGCAGACAAGATTCTTGCCTTTATAAGCAAACTGAATTCCCATAGGATGTTCCACCATATTATCCAAAATTATATGTGGGATAATATATATCACAAAATGTTATTGCCATTACTTGAAAAAGTTTCTGAATGACATTCACATTTCCATTCAAACCATGCCTCAGATACCTACTCAAATCCCTAAAGGACCAATACAAAGTTGCGTTTAATCAAGTATTTTCCAAAATTGCAGTTTGGTACTAAAAGTAAAAGCATAGTGCTCCAAAAGGAGTCTCCTGCTTTGTTCAGTATTTGGTAGATACTATATATTGTAATAAAAAAATTAAATTTACTATATTTTGTGATTTTATGCTTGACAATTCTATCTTTATCATTTAATTAAAGTTTAACTTCCGTAAGTATATTGAACTTAGTTCGCTTCACTCAAAATTGGAATATTGGAATATTGGAATACTGGAATGATGGAATAATGGTTTATAGGAAAATGGAACAAAGGGTGAACTTGCCTTGGACAAGGTGAAGGATTAGCAAAATCACTCTTGATAGGGAGGTTAATGCGCCTTAGGCGCATTAATAAATGAGTAACTTCCTTATTCAAATCAACATTCCAATATTCCACCATTCCATTATTCCATTTGGACTGCATGAAACATGTTCCATTAAAAAAATGATGTTATTTCAATAAATTGTAGAAATTTCGAGACGTTATATTAGGTTTTGTGATGTAGACGGGAAGGTTTTAAAGCAATAGAGAAATTGTTTAAAAACCAAGAAAGTGTCCAAAGAGCAATTAAAGGATTTCAGCATAGTAGAATTGAAGCTGGCTATTAAAAGAATCATTCGCTGTTATGTGAATGATCTGGACAGAAAGCCAACTTTAAAAGAGATAGACTCCATTTATCACAGAGCCATAATAGAGTTTTTGGGAGAAAAAGCAAAATGGTTTCAGAAAGAAAGAGAAGATTCGGAAAACCTAAGGCGGACAAGTGTATCCTCTCAAAGGGGAAAAAAAGAGATTGATGATCCCCAGCTTAAGCTCATTAAGATATGATGAAATAGTTTATTTACAAGGATCATCTCCAAAGTAGTTGATAAGAAGAAGGGGAATAATGAGTGATTTCAAATAGAATGGACATCCGGTATCTCCGAGGATATAAGTTTGTCTTCCAAGATAAACATTTTACCAAGGAGGTTGTCCGAGAATTCACGGTTACAAAAAACAGTTTCACATCTGTCCCACTATAGAGTATACACTTATGCTTGCTGTTGCAATGATCAATGACAACACAGTTGATTATCTCCGGGAAACGATGAAACTCCCGGATATGACCGGAAAAGGAGTAAGTCGATGATCAAAGAGATCCTACCAAACCTGTTTCGAATCAAAATCCCCCTGCCAGAGAACCCGCTCAAATACCTCAACTCTTATGTAATAACGGGCCCGGAAAGAAATTTGATCATTGATACGGGATTGAACCGAAAAGAGTGTCTTGATGCCATGCAGGCTGGTCTACACGAACTTAATTTGGATTTGGGGGAGACAGACTTTTTTATTACCCATCTCCATGCCACTCATTTCGGTCTTGGCTCAAAGCTGGTCACACCTACCAGCAAGACATATTTCAACCGCCCTGATGCGGAGATTATCGAGGCTTGGGGAGGCTGGGAACCCATGATTAACTATGGCGGCCGGAACGGCTTCCCAAAAGATGCCCTAAAGGCAGCCCTCAATAGCCATCCCGGCTTCAAGTTCAGCTCAAAGTGGATTCCGGAATTGAGCATTTTAGGAGATGACGACACGATCAAAATTGGGGATTATCTCTTTAAATGCGTAGAGACTCCCGGCCACACGAGAGGCCATACATGTTTGTACGAACCCGCGAAAAAGATTCTCATTTCCGGGGATCATATCCTCATCGACATAACGCCCAACATTCAATGCTGGTCCGATCAGGATGACCCGCTCAAGAACTATCTAGCCAGTTTAGATAAGGTTCATGAATTGGATGTTGATCTCGTAT
>JAUWNK010000034.1 GCA_030612685.1 Desulfobacteraceae bacterium | reverse complement strand
CTATATGCAAAAAGACCGACCGTTTGTCTATTGATGGCATTTTCCGGATTAAACCAGTGATCATAAAGAGGAAATATAGGGTTGCTTGTCCAGATGTAGTTTTTTATCATCCATGGAGAAAATAAGAGAAGAGCTACAAACAGAAAAAGTGTTCCATATCCAGCAGCCTTAAAAAAGTTAGGCTTTATACCCTGCTGATATCTTGAATAGAGAAATGGAACAAAAAACGTTAAGATGAAAAGTGTAATCAAGCCATTATACTTTGTGCCCAGCGCCAGACCACAGAAAGAGGCAGATATTATTAAAAACTTTAAGGGAAAACCGTTTTCAATCCATCTAAGCAATAATAGTAGCGATGCTGTGGAAAAGAATATTAGCCCTAAGTCAACGTAAACAGTGATGGAGAGCTTAACGATAATGGGGATAGATAGAAAAAAGAGTACCCCGATAAGTGCATAGAAGACACTAATTCGCCTCTTTAGATAATTGAAAATGAGCCAGGCTGTAAGTAAGGCGAAACTAAAGTGGATAAATTTGGGAACAATGTCATTTCTAAAATAGAGCGGGATCAAATAGAGCAAATCCAAATTCATGGGGGAATATGAGGACGGCATGAAAGGGATTTCATATATACCCCCATGCTTAAGGTAAAGCTTTGGGACAGCCAAATGCTGAGTAAGAGCGTCTTTGCTAACAGGGGGAACAGAAGCTAAAACAATAATAGAAACAATTAATAAGAATACTAAACCGCTCAGGGCAAAAAGCAACAAGTAATCAGTCCTTATGTGTCTCGTTATTTTCTCTCTTGCTTTCATTTACCCATTCTTTTCTTTTTTAAGAGCAGTTTTAATACCGGGCCTCTTCCCCTGTTTGAGGTGAGGAAACTAACAGAAAATACAGGGATTAGTAAAAACACTCCAATAAAGAACTGAATAACAACATGAATGTATCTCCTGTATGTCAGATTTCCCTTGAGCGCCTCGTAGAATTCATTCTTAGGCCAACCCATAGCGTTTAGAATGCTCTGAAGCAGACCATACGTACCCTGCTCAAAACAAAGGGTGCTCATTCTGATAACCCTGAGGTGGTTCTTTGTTATTAAATATCCAATTGATTTCTCATTAAAGTGATACTTGTGCCAGGGAATATCTAAATGAAACCAGAATTGTTTAAACCTTCGAGCCTCCATGCTTGAAAAATTTGGAACGGCCACAATTATGGCCCCTTTTGGGGAAAGCAACTTATGTAATCGACTCATAATTAGCTGGGGATTATCCATATGTTCCAGTGCATGCCATAAAAAAATAAGGTCAAACGCCCGTTCTGGCAGATTTATATTATGTAAATCACCTTGTAGATAAATTATCCGGTCACTATCAAGGAATCTCTGATCGGGATAAGAAGGATGTTCAATACCCCAACATTGACAGCCATATTCAAGAAAGGATTTCAAAAGACTCCCTTCCGCGCACCCTACATCCAAGATTCTTGGTGTTTGAATCGAATTTGAGATAAAGGAAAGATAATACTTTGCCCGCATACGCATTATTAGGTTTCGGATTTTTTGGACACAGGGGTTGAACTTGTGTACATCTTTTCCGTAGTAGGAATGAATATCATGGACACTCAGAACCTCATCACTGGGGAGAGGGAACGTACGGGTCAACTCACATATTTTACATTGAACAAGGCGAAATTTTGAAAGAGGTGTTTTTGTAGAAAATAAAACTTTTGTCTCTTGCCCGTGACACAAAGGACAAGGGCCGAATTCCTTATTATTCATCAGTCTGCCCTTTATTGAGAATAAGTCTATGGCCTTCAGGATCAAAAAGGGGATCCCTGCGGACTTTCAGTCGATGAAGTAGACATTTTAAAGTGGTGAGAATTACTCCAACTCCATATCTCATGGCCTTTCTGAAACCGATTGAAGAGACTCCCTCAAAATATCGGGTTGGACAGGATATCTCGCCAATCCTGTACCCAAAATAGATGATCTGAACCAGCATCTCATTATCAAAGACAAAGTCGTCAGAATTATTACCCAAGGGTAAGCTCTCAAGCACCTCTCTGGAAAATGCTCGATAGCCCGTATGAAATTCTGATAATTTGCTTCCAAGAATTAGATTTTCAAATGCAGTTAAGAACCGGTTGGCGATATATTTGTACATGGGCATTCCACCTTTAAGGGCCTTACCACCAATAATGCGGGAACCCAAAACAACATCATACACCTCAAAGGCGATCATACTGGCCATAGCCATAATCAATTTTGGTGTATACTGATAATCAGGATGCACCATAATTATAATGTCTGCATTACGCCTTAATGCCGCCTGATAACAACTCTTCTGGTTGCGACCATAACCATAGTTTTTGTCATGCAAAATGGTTTCAATCCCCAATCTTTTTGCTAAGGATACTGTTCTGTCAGCACTTCCATCATCCACCAGTAACACACCATCCACAATATCCAGAGGGATTTCCCTATATGTTTGTTCTAATGTCCTTTCGGCATTATATGCCGGCAAAACAACAAGGACTTTTTTCCCGTTTATCATAAGACACACCCTTTCTCATAATGAGTAATACCAAGTTGCATTCAAACGGCTACTATTTATAGAGGTCATTGCGAACGAACCTGTCGAGAGCCTCAAGGTCGAAAGATGTGAAGCAATCTCAATAGAATGGATTGCCACGTCGCTTCGCTCCTCGCAATGACATAATTGCAACCTGTTATAAAAATCTCCCTTTACTGTTAAAAAGGTAATTTCTGGTTTAATAATGAGATCTACTCTTTAACATCTGACGAGCCTCTTCTAAAAGCCTGGAAATATCCGAATCTTCTTTCCTGTCTTGGAAAGGAATCCTTTCAAGAACAGAAATAGCTTTTTCATAATCACCCTTACGATAATAAGAAACAGCAAGATTCTTTACTAAAAGTTCAGAATCTGGAAAACGCGTCAGGCCTTTTTTCAAGGCGGAAACTGAATTTATGTAATCGCCCATTGAGCCATAGGCGCCTCCGAGGTTGGCCCAGAATTGTGATTCGTTTGGGCTAAATACAATTGCCTTCTTAAAATTCTTTAATGCCTTATCCTGTTTTTTTAATCTAAAATAGGCCATACCTATATTGTTAAACCATTGTCCTCGCTCATTATAGGTCATGGTTAACGATTTTGCCTTATTAAGACACATTAAGGCAGCATCCGGTCTGCCAGTATCAATCAAAAGAGCTGCATAATTGATGTAATTTTTCGCCTTATTGGGGTAATTTTTGATTGCTATCTGAAAATATCTTTCTGCTTCCCGATATTTTTTATTATCTAAAAGCCTTTCAGCCAGTCCACCTGCATATAGATAATTATTAAAATTGCGCACCTCTTGATTATAGAAGGTAGCTTCATCATGCCAGAGGTTCTTGTTTAGAAAGTAAGAATAAGTTCCAAAATAAAAGACGGTTATGCATAGTAACGAGGTTGTTAGCATCCGTCGACGGACGATAGCTTTTTGAATAATCCAGGCCGCACCTATTGAAATGAAGGTAATTGGAAGATAGAGCCAGCGCATTGCAACAAGAGAAATCGAGGCTGTTGGAATGATATTGAGTACGGGGAAAACAACGGCCAGAAAAGAAAGCCCAGAAAACAACAAAAGTCTATTGTTTCTTCCTATCCATAAAGCAGCTCCCATCAAAAAAACCAAAGCATTAGAAAGTATTGCATGACAGTCAAAAAAAGTAGATGGATAAGATAAACCGAAACTATGTAGGCCGTAAGGAAAAAAGATAAGCTTAAGGTTCCACACTATTAGATAAGGGGTAAAATAGACTCTATAGGATAGGTGCCCCATCTCTGATGGTGTAAGCAATGAACTGGTTACACTTTTTCTCAGGATAAAATAGAGGAAGAGTATAAGAATAAATGGGATATAGCCAAAAATTTCATCTTTAAGAATCTTTCTATTGTTTACTATAAGTCTATTGTATAGAAAAAATATGGGCAAAAGCATAACAGCAAATTCTTTGCAGAATAAGGCCGCCATAAAAGCAAGATATGAAAACAATCCGGTCCAAATCTTTTTCTCCTTGGAATTCTTCAGGTAATAATAGAATGATATCAGAGAAAAGAGGGTAACCAGGATATTATTTCTTGCACAAATGAAGGCTACTGACTCTGTATTTACTGGATGAAGACCAAACAGGAGCGTTATAGCAAAGGCGATGAAGCGCCCCCCCAACAATGTAAAAAGTAATTGATAAAGGATAATACAGGTAAAAAGGTGCAAGATGAGATTGGTTGTTCTGAACCCTGATGGGTTCATCCCCCAGATCTTAAAATCGATCGTATAGAATAGGTTTATAAGGGGGCGATAATAGCCTGTATGATAGCCAGTAAGGCCCCCATTTCTAACTCCATCCTCATGGGAAAGATAGAAAGCTGGCCTTTTAAATTCTCTAATAAAAAGGTTATCCTTGACCAGAGGCCTGTCGTCCAGTATAAACTCACCTGAAAAGGTAGGTATATAGGCAGCAGTTATAAACAATGATAATATAAGGGGGTATAGAATTTTTAGTTTGCTTTCTGGAAAACCCTGCATATAAAAGCTTATTTGTTATTCACAGCAATAATATCTGTTCAGTAGGTAACTATGAAGATCTTTAACCTTGAATCGGAAACTCATTTATCATCCTGTCGGAAAAATGTCTTTGCAATTGTTACGATCTTTATCATCATCTTAGCTATCTATTCCAACACCTTCAATGCCTCATGGCACTTTGACGATGAACCTAATATTACAGATAACCACAATTTACATTTAAAAGAACTTTCCTGGCAAAATATTAAAGGGACATTTTTTGCACACCCATCTGAGCCTGGAAAGCTTTACCGTCCTGCAGCCTGTCTGAGCTTTGCCCTAAATTACTATTTTGGCAAAGATAATGTTTTAGGATACCATATCGTTAATATATCGATCCACTTCCTTGCCGCCTTCTTTCTATTTCTTTTTATATATCACACCCTGAACCTGCCATTATTAAAAGCAAGATACGGTCCAAATTCTTACTTCATAGCACTTCTTGCTGCCACTCTATGGACCATAAACCCTATACAGACTCAGGCAATCACCTATATTGTACAACGAATGGCCAGTATGGCCGGTATGTTTTACATCATCTCCATGTATCTTTACCTAAAAGGGAGAATGGCAACTCAAAACCCAGCAAAAATAATCCTTTTTCTCTTATGTGCTATCTCCACCTTATTAGCCTTTGGGTCCAAGGGAAACGCTGTTATGCTTCCTGCAAGCCTGTTTCTCTACGATTTTCTCCTTATCCAGGGTATTTCTAAAGAAAATACGAAAAAAAACCTTAAAATTCTTTTAGTTGCTGCTATTCTAACGCTGATCATAGGCATTATCTATTTAGCTTTTTTTGATACTACATTATCTTCATTCTTTAGGTTATACGAAAAACGCGTCTTTACTCTCTGGGAAAGATTATTAACACAGCCCCGGGTTATCATCTTTTATATAAGTCTCATATTCTACCCTGTATCTACCCGACTATCTCTGGCCCATGATATAGTCATCTCTCGCTCCCTTTTTGACCCCTCTACTACCATCTTATGCATCATACTAATAATCGGGATAGTTATCGGTTCTCTTTGTATATCAAAAAGAGAGCCTTTAATCTCCTTTTCCATCTTATTTTTCTTTTTAAATCATATTATAGAATCCTCTATCCTTCCTCTGGAATTAATTTTCGAACACCGAAATTATATCCCTTCCATGCTCCTTTTTGTGCCAATAGCGATTGGTTTAATTAATGCTATATCATACTTTTCTTATAAACGATCAATGCAAAAAATAATAACCCTATCAATAATCCTGGTTATCATAGGGCTGGGTCATTCAACTTTCATGCGCAATTTCACCTGGAAAAACGAGGAGAGCCTCTGGATAGATAGCACTGATAAATACCCTGATCTCTACCGGCCTCAACATAACCTGGCTAAATATTATGGTGATATCAATAATGACAAAAAGGAAACCGCTGAATACGAAAAGGCCTTAGGCCTTAAATTAATTAATAGAAAAGACGAAAAAGCAATTACCTATTTCAATCTGGGAGTAATTCATCTCCTGAGGAAAGAATTCAAAAAGGCAAAGGGATACTTTTTGCAGGCCATGGAAATAGATCCTTGTTGCCCAGGAGCTCACAATAATCAGGCAATAGTCCTGGCTGCAACTACCAGGAATTATGAAGAAGTTTATAATGAACTCCAAAAGGCCATAAAATGCCAACCGGCAAGCATGAGCGCGCGAAGCAACTTAGGGATCTTATTGGTAAAGTCAGGGAGAATTGACGAAGGTATCGTGGAGATAAAAAAGGCCCTAAAAATAGCCCCTAACAATGTTCCCACTTTACTAAGGCTTGGATATGCATACATGAAAAAAGGCCATTTGGGCACAGCATCCATCTATTTTAAGGAGGCGCTTGAAAAAAGGAACAGGAATATTAGAGCCTTTCTTTTCTTAGCCGAGATATATGCTCTTGGCAGGCATGAACAAAAGGCCCTGAAAAGCTTATCCCAATTCCTTGATACAGTTCAAGATAGTAACCTTATCGCCTTCTTAGAAGATCTTTTTGAGGACAAAAGCCTGTTAACTGTAATCCCCGATATGGATATAATAGTACCGCTCTTATGCAAAGCCCATCAACAGCGGGAAGCGTTATCAGTAAAAAATAGAAACTTTCTCTTAAATAAATTAAAAGACAAAGCTCAAGGCAAAAAAAAGGGAGGATGCCCGAGGGCATTACCTCCCCGTTAAAATTAATTACCTAAAATTAATGTGTTATAGAGCCTCCAGGTCCAGTTATAGTATAAGTCTGGTCCCCAGAATCGTGGTAAGCTCTCATTTCATATTGAGTTGTACCACCAGATACGACAGAAACTGTAACATTCCTGGTTACAAACAGACCATAGGTAGACCCAGTTATTTGGCTTACTGCTGCGGAATAGGTCTGTTCATCTACAAAATATGCCTCCTGGGCGGTAGTGGCATTCTTCAGATCAGACGTGGAAGCAGAGTTGTAAGACCTGGTCCTGTATGCGCTGAATTGAGGGATAGCTATGGCTGCCAAGATACCAATGATGGCAATAACGATCATCAACTCAATCAGCGTAAAACCTTTTTCATTCTTTTTGGTGAATTTTGTTAACATTTTAATCCTCCTACAATTTTAGTTAAATACTGATCATAATCAATAATTGAAATAATCTATAGGTTATTACTCACCCCCTTTCATACAAACTCAATAATACACCTTACGCAATAGTGAATAGATACAAATATCATGCCATAAAGTAGAACTTTCTAACTTAATTATATAATTACTCCTGTTTTCAGGCACATAGGCATTCTCTTTTTTATGGATGACTTAGAATATACTTTTCTTTAATCCTATCTTTTACTATATTTTGACATTTTTTGTCAGATCCATGACAATTTTTGTCAAAACCTCAAACAAGACATTTAAGGTATTTTTACTTTGTGTCGCAATCCATGTGCTTTAAGCCTATCGCCTTTCCAAAATTAAGGTGATTCGTCAGAAAAGGCCTCAAGTCCCAACTTATCCAATCGATACCTTAAGGATCTCATGGTTATACCCAAAAGCTCGGCCATCCTCTGTCTTGACCCGCCAGCCATTTCCATAGCCTTAATAATATATTCCCTTTCGATCTCAGCCATGACCTTATCGAGTTTAATTCCATCAGGACCCAGATCAGTGCGGCGTCTATCTTCACTTATCCGAACCTTTTTCAAATTAGAAAGTGCCAGACTCTGGGGCAAAACAATATTAGAGGTCTCAAGCGCCACACTCCTCTCAATTATATTCTCTAACTCCCTCACATTGCCCGGAAAAGGGTATTGACTCAATATATCCATTGCATAGGCAGAAACCTTTTTTATATCCTTTCCCAATTCCTTTGAGTATTTCTCTAAAAAATGCTGGGCCAAAAGAGGCAAATCTCCCTTTCTTTCTTTTAAAGGGGGTATGGGAATCTCTATAACATTCAATCTAAAGAAAAGGTCCTCCCTAAAACTTCCAGCCATTACCTCTTCTTCAAGATTTTTATTCGTAGCCGATACAAATCTTACATCCACCTTTCTCTCCTCAGTTTCCCCAATCCTGGTAAAGGCCCTTTCTTGAATAACCCTCAGGAGCTTAACCTGAATAGCTGGAGTTAACTCACCTATCTCGTCAAAAAATACTGTTCCCCCATCGGCTGCCTCAAAGAGACCGGCTTTATTTGTACTTGCTCCGGTAAATGCTCCCTTCTTATAACCAAATAGTTCGCTTTCAATTAATGTCTCAGGAATCCCTGCACAGTTAATGACCACAAAAGATTTATCTTTCCTCTGGCTCTGTTCATGTATAGCCCTGGCTACAAGCTCCTTGCCTGTGCCGGACCCCCCTGAAATAAGTATATTTGTTTTTGTGTTAGCAACCCTTCTAATAAGGTCATAAATCTTTTTCATTTGAGGGCTTTCACCAATTAAACAACCAAAATAATACCCTTTTTTTAAATGATCCTTCTCCTCATCCCTTGAAACCGTTTTTTTATGAAGGGCATCTCGGACAATCTTTTTAAATTCACCAACTTCAAAAGGTTTAGGAATATAATCGTAAGCCCCATCCTTCATGGCCTCAACAGCCGTCTCCGCTGTTGCAAATGCAGAGATAATTATCACCGGGGTTTCTGAATTAACCTCTTTTGCCTTTCTTAGAACCCCTATACCATCTATATTGTCCATCCGAATATCTGTGATCACCAAATCAAATAATTCTCTGTCCAGAATATTACATGCCTCTTCCCCGCTATCTGCACAACTCACCGAGTAACCTTCCTTGGTTAATAAAATCTCAAGGAATTCTCGCATACTTAATTCATCATCAACTACGAGGATTGAGCTTATTGTAACTCCATCATTTTTCATTGCTAATTTTTAATTGCTAATTTTTAATTTATCATTAACAATCCTTCCTCCAACCATAGTAAGAATAGCCTTACCCTTCATCTGCCAGCCAATAAAAGGGGAATTATGGCTTTTTGATTTAAAGCTTTCCTTCTTTACAACATATTCATTATTCAGGTCTATGATTGTTAAATCTGCCTCTTTGCCCTCCTCAATAACGCCACCTTTTATGCTGAGAATGGAAGCAGGATTATAGGAAAGCTTTGCTATGGCTTCGGGTAAGCCCATCACCCCTTCCCTTACTAAGGCCAAAGTAAGGGGTAAAGCTGTCTCCAGACCTATTATACCAAATGCAGCCTTATCAAACTCTACATCTTTCTCAATAAGACTGTGGGGGGCATGATCTGTTGCAATAGCATCTATTACCCCCTGAGAAAGTCCTATTTTTATGGCCTCTACATCCTTAGGTTCCCTCAATGGAGGATACATCTTGGCATTGGTGTCAAAGCCAACAACTGCTGTGTGATCTAAACTAAAATAATGTGGAGCTGTCTCAGCCGTCACAGGAATACCTTCTTCTTTTGCCTGTTTAATAAATTTAACAGATCCCTCGGTGCTAACATGGGCAATATGAACAGGATATCCGGTTAATTTTGCTAAAAGGATCTCCCTTACTACCATTATCTCCTCTGAGGCTGCTGGAATTCCTTGTAAACCCAGCTTAGTAGAAATAGTACCTTCATGTATTACACCCTTATTTGACAGATTGAGATCCTGACAATGTGAAATAACCGGCAGATTAAAAAACCTTGCGTATTCAATTGCCCTCCTCATGAGCTCACTGCTCGTAACTGGCCTCCCATCATCGGACACAGCCACAGCACCCGCCTGTTTAAGGTCACCAAATTCAGTTAATGACTCACTTCTCGAACCCCTGCTTATAGCTGCAACCGGATAAACCCTTATCAGGTTAGCCTTTCGCGCCCTCTCTAATATAAATTCCGTAACTGATCGTGAATCATTTATGGGGTTTGTATTAGGCATGCATGCCACAGCAGTAAATCCTCCTGCAGCAGCAGCCTGGCTTCCGGTAGCAATTGTCTCTTTATACTCCTCTCCTGGCTCCCTGAAGTGAACATGCATATCAACAAGACCAGGTGTGACTATCATCCCAGAGGCATCTATTATCTTTAAATCAATATCCCCTTGTGGTCTAAAATCCCCAGGAGGAAGGAGTCTTTCAATCTTTCCCTTTTTTATAACAATATCCAGTGTCTTTTTTTCTCCTTTGCGAGGATCTATTACTTCTCCTCCTTTAATCCAGGTTATCACCTCTCTCCCCTCCAATTAATAAATAAAGAAGGGCCATTCTTATAGCCACACCATTGCTCACCTGATCAAGGATCACAGAAAAAGGCCCATCTGCCAAATCTCCAGTTATCTCAACACCTCTATTTATAGGACCCGGATGCATAATAATGACATCCTTCTTTGCCCTTTTTATTATCTCCTTATTTAAACCAAAAAAAATAGAATACTCTCTCAGGCTCGGAAATAGGACCTCACTCTGCCTTTCGAGTTGAATCCTCAACATCATGATAACATCTTTATTGTTTAATGCTTTTTCTGGATCAAAGACCACTTTTACCCCTAATGATTCGGCATCAACAGGAATCATGGTTGGTGGACCTGATACTGTTACTTCAGCCCCCATCTTCTTCAGGCCTATTATATCAGACCTTGCTACCCTGCTGTGAGCTATGTCACCAATTATAACAACCTTTAATCCCTTTATCCTGCCCTTCTTTTTCCTGATTGTAAACAGATCCAGTAATGCTTGAGTGGGGTGCTCATGCATTCCATCTCCCGCATTTATTACCCCCGCATCCACATATCTGGCTAAAAGATGGGGGGCGCCACTTGAAGAATGTCTCAGGATAATAACATCCGGATTCATTGCCTGAAGATTCCGGGCAGTATCTATAAGAGTTTCTCCCTTTACCATACTGCTGTCGGTTGCTGAAAGACTTAAAGTATCTGCACTGAGTCTCTTAGCAGCCATTTCAAAAGATGCCTTTGTTCTGGTGCTCGGTTCATAAAAAAAATTGACAATACTTTTACCCCTTAACGTTGGAACCTTTTTAATGTCTCTGGAGGAGATCTCCATCAACGAATCAGCAGTATCCAGGATCATGTTTATATCACTAACTGATAGTTGATCCATTCCCAATAAGTCTTTATGATTAAATCTATACATTGAAAGTGCCTAAAGTGAACTAAAGTTAAAAGTGCCTAAAGTTAAAGAGGATCTGTTGTCCGTTTTACCGCAATAATTATCTTTTTGACAACGTACAACTGACAACAAACAATGACTATTGTGTAAAAAAAACCCCCTTCCTTATAAATGAGAAAGGGGGTTTTTCATAAAAAAAACATTTATTACTCTTTTGAGCTTTAGTCTTTTCTCTTTTCTGCTCAACATTTTCTATTTATGGTTTCTCTACCTTCTCCTGTTTATCCTCAGAAACTTTCATTTTCCCTTTTGGTTTAGCCTTTTCATCTGGAACCTTCTTGGGGATCTTTTTTTCACCCTTTACGCCTTTCCTCGTTGTTTTTCCCGATTTTTTCTCCTCATTTGCAGATAGTAACTGTATAATTGCAAGAGGTGCACCATCACCAGTCCTATGACCTGTCTTTAAAATCCTGAGATAACCACCATGGCGGTTTAAAAAACGATCCTTAGTCTGATCAAACAATTTATGGGTAACAGATTTATCCATAATATAGGAAAGTGCCTGACGTCTTGCATGAAGATCCCCTCGTTTGGCCAGGGTAATCATCTTTTCAGCAATAGGTCGTAACGCCTTAGCCTTTGCATGTGTTGTTGAAATCTCCTCATGTTTAAAAAGAGAGGTGACCAAGTTTCTTAAAATGGCCCTTCGATGACTTGAGTCACGACCTAGCTTTTTACCTGCTTTTCTGTGCCTCATTGATCCTGACCCTCTTTATTCTCTTCTTCCCCTTGCTCTTCTTCCTGTTGGGGGAAGGGGAAATCTTCCAGTTCCATGCCAAACTGAAGATCCATTTCCTCCAATATTCCCTTTATCTCATTCAGAGACTTTCTTCCAAAATTCTTGGTCTTTAGCATTTCGCTTTCTGTCTTCTGGACCAACTCATAAATATACCTTATATTAGCATTCTTTAGACAATTAGATGAGCGTACAGAGAGTTCAAGCTCGCTTACAGACCTAAAGAGATTTTCATTAATCTTCTCTTCCTCTTCTTTTTCCTCTTTTTCTATTTCTTCTTCCGGCTCTTCCTCAAAATTAATAAAAGGTGTAGCCTGTTCCTTTAAAATCTTTGCAGCAAAGGCTAATGCATCTTGTGGATTCGCCGTTCCATCTGTCCAGATCTCTAAGGTCAATTTATCATAATCAGTTTGCTGCCCGACCCTTGCATTACCAACTACGTAGCTAACCCTCCTAATCGGCGAAAAAAGAGCATCAATATTTATTACTCCGATCTGTCGATCTTCTGTTACATGTTTTTCTGCAGGTACATAGCCACTGCCAGTTTTAACCAACATTTCTGCATTCAGAACAGCATCTTTATTTAGGGTGGCGATATGTTGATCTGGATTCATTATTTCCACCTTCCCGTCAGTTATTATATCGCCAGCCTTTACCACATTTTCCCCTTTACTATCCAGAAAGACTTTAATTTCTCCTTCTTCATCTTCTTGTTGTTCTTCTTCTTCAACAACTTTAAGATTTACTTCCTTTAAATTCAGGATGATATCAGTTACATCTTCTTTTATTCCAGGAATAGTAGAAAATTCGTGAGGTACACCATCAAATTTTACAGAAACAATCGCTGCCCCCTGTAGGGAAGAAAGGAGAATCCGTCTTAAAGAATTACCGAGAGTTATTCCGAAACCCCTTTCCAATGGCGCACAAACAAATTTTCCATAGAAATCAGTGAATGTTTCGGCTTCAATTTCTATCCCCTTAGCTTTTATTAAATCTCTCCAATTCTTTTTAAATAGCTTTTTCATAAATATAAATCACCTCATCGAAAGTGCCTAAAGCCCGCCCTGGTGCTATATGCTCTAATCAGACCACTAAGTCTAAAAGCCAGCATGTGCTTTAATTAGACTACTAAACCTGGCCAGGACTGGGCCAGGGTTTAAAGTGCCTAATGTGAGCTAAAGCTATAAGATTAAAGATGGATAGACAAAGTGCCTAAAGCACTTAATCTCTAAATACAAATCTCAAAATGGACAACAATTACAAAGGAAATTTTTAGAGACTTACCAGACACCTAACTTTAGGCACTTTAAGTATTTTAGACACTTCAGCTCACTTATTTGGAGTAAAGCTCAACTATAAGTTGCTCATTAATGGGCATTGTCAACTCTTCACGATTGGGAAAGGCCTTAACTACACCACGAAAATTATCTCCATCTAGCTCTAACCATGTATGCACCTCTCGCCTAACTACTGTTTCCATTGCCTCCAGAATGACAGGGATCTTACGACTCTTCTCTTTCACCTCTATTACATCCCCAATCTTTACCTGGTAAGAAGGTATATTAACCTTTCTCCTGTTCACAGTTAAATGATTATGTCTAACCAGTTGCCTTGCCTGATCTCTTGAGGAGGCAAATCCCATTCGATATACAATGTTGTCCAATCGACTTTCTAATAAAATTAACAGGTTTGTGCCTGTAATGCCCTTTTGCCTATCAGCTTTGCTATAATAACTTCGAAACTGTTTTTCTAATACCCCATAAATTCTCTTTACTTTTTGTTTTTCTCTTAATTGTATCCCGTAATCGGAGATCTTTCCACCCCTCCTCTGTCCATGTTGACCTGGAGCATAAGAACGTCGTTCAAAGGCACACTTATCAGTATAGCACCTATCACCTTTTAGAAAAAGCCTAAGATTCTCCCGCCTGCACAACCGACATGCAGCCTCAACATATCGAGCCAATATTCTACCTCCTTATACCCTTCTCCTCTTTGGGGGCCTGCAACCATTATGTGGAATAGGGGTCACATCCCTAATCATTGTAACTGAAAAACCATCCATCTGTAATGCCCTTAAGGCCGCCTCTCGTCCGACTCCAGGACCCTTAACCCGAACTTCGGCAGTTTTCAGACCTAAAGCCATTGCCTTCCTCAATGCATTCTGTGCTGCCAACTGTGCAGCAAAGGGAGTGCTTTTCCTGGAACCCTTAAAGCCTACCTGCCCTGGACTCGATGAGGCTATAACGTTACCATTCATATCAGTGATTGTAATGATGGTGTTATTAAATGTAGACTGAATATAGACAATCCCATTAACAACTATCTTCTTCTCCTTTTTGCTCTTGATCGTCTTTCCTGTTTCCTTGGCCATTATCCTCCCAACTATTTATCTTTTACTTCTTCCAATCATCCTTCTCGGTCCCTTTCTTGTTCTTGCATTTGTATGAGTTCTCTGCCCTCTTAGCGGAAGACCTTTTCTGTGTCTTAATCCCCTATAACATCCCATATCCATCAGGCGCTTTATATCCATAGATACTTCTCGTCTCAGATCTCCTTCAACCTTAAAGGATTCATCAATAATCTTTCTGATTCTTGTAACCTCCTCTTCACTAAGTTGATCTGATTTGGCATCGAGATCCACTCCCGCCTCTATTAAAATCTTCCGAGAATTGCTTCTACCCAAGCCATAAATATATGTCAGAGCTATCTCGATTCTCTTTTTCTTTGGCAAATCAACACCAGCAATCCTGGTCACTACCTTCTCCTTAAATAGTTTGCGCCTCAGAGATCAACTATCAGCAATTCTCTTCTTGAACCCTATTGACTGACCCCTGTGAGCCATCTATAGATTCTTATATAAACAATTTCGAATTTTTCGGATGAACAACTCTTTTAACCTGTTTAGTCCGCTTGCAGTAGATGATGTATAATCTAAATCCGCAATCCACAATCTAAAATCTAAAATCTAAAATATTATTATCCCTGTCTCTGTTTATGCCGAGGATTATCGCAGATCACCCTAAGCACACCTTTTCTTTTAATTATCTTGCAATTCTTGCATCTCTTCTTTATAGATGACCTGACCTTCATAGTCTATCTCACGCTCCTTAACCCCTTTTTCATAAAACCCTCATAATGCCTGGTCAACAAATGAGTCTCTATCTGGGTAATAGTATCCATGCCTACTCCAACCACAATTAAAAGGGCTGTTCCCCCAAAATAAAAAGGAACATTTAGTCTGTAAATTAAGATTTCAGGCAAGATACAGATAATAGAAACGTAAATGGCTCCGCTAAACGTTATCCTTGTGAGTACCCGGTCAATATATTCCGCCGTACTTTTACCAGGCCTAATACCAGGGACAAATCCACCATACTTTTTCATATTATCTGCAACCTCAGCAGGATTAAAATGAATGGCTGTGTAAAAATAACAAAAGAAAATTATAAAACCTACATAAATTAAGGAATAAATAGGCCTGCCTGGTTCCAAGGAACTTACAATGAATTGAAGCCATCCAATCTGCTTCACATTTAAGAAACCTGCTATTGTAGCTGGAAACATAATAATGGAAGAGGCAAATATCGGTGGTATAACACCTGCAGTATTGACCTTTAATGGAAGATGCGTGCTCTGCCCCCCATACATCTTCCTGCCTATTACCCTTTTTGCGTACTGGACTGGTATCCGTCTCTGACCTCTTTCAACGAAAATAATAGCCCCAACAATGGCAACCATAAAAATAACTAAAAGAAGTCCAAAAAAAGGGCTCATCTCTCCTGTACCCATCAAGCGAAATGAATTGCCAACAGCTAAGGGTAACCCGGCTACTATCCCAGAAAAAATGATGAGGGAGATGCCATTTCCAATACCCCTCTCTGTTATCTGCTCGCCGAGCCACATTAAAAAAGTTGTACCGGCAGCTAAAGTTATCATGGTCATAAGCCTAAAGCCCCAACCTCCTAACGGAACAATCAAAGCGCCTGAAGGGCTTGTCATGCTTTCCAGACCTACCGATATGCCAAGACCTTGTATGAGACTAAGTATTACAGTCCCATAGCGTGTATACCTTGTAATCTTTTTTCGCCCAGCTTCTCCCTCCTTTTTCAATTTTTCCAAATGGGGAACAACTACTGTGAGAAGCTCGAGAATAATAGCCGCACTTATGTAAGGCATTATTCCTAAGGCCATGACTGACAGCCTACGTAAAGCCCCCCCTGAAAACATATCAAAGAGACCAAACAAGGTACCAGCTCTTTCACTGAAGAAGGCAGCCAAAGCTGCAGAATCAATACCAGGTGTTGGAATGTGACACCCAAGCCTGTAAACCGCCAGCATTAAAAGGCTAAAAATTATCCTTTTTTTAAGTTCAGGGATCTTTGTTATATTTTTAAAACCGCCAATCATTTTTAACCTATCTCTACCTTACCACCAGCAGATTCAATCTTTTCTTTTGCTGCCTGGCTTACCCTATTAACCTTTACTATTAAAGCGTACGATATATCCCCTTCTCCTAAAAGTTTTACTGCCCTTTCCTTTTTTAGCAATCCTACCTTGAGCAATGTGTTTATGTCTATTATTTCACCTGAGTTAAAATGTTTAAGATCCTTTATATTAATGATCTCATAATGTTTCTTAAAAATATTTGTAAAGCCCCTTTTTGGAATCCTTCTATGTAAAGGCATTTGCCCTCCTTCAAATCCTGGAGGGACTCCTCCACCAGAACGCGAGTTTTGCCCTTTTGTTCCCCTGCCTGCGGTTTCTCCATGGCCTGAGCCTGGTCCCCTGCCGATTCTTTTCCTCTTTTTCTTAGAACCTTTGGGTGGCTTTAACTCATTCAACTTCATATTTGCTCCTGTAAGTCCATCATTGCTCAGGTCAAAATCTCCTCTACAGTCTTCCCCCTTGATCTTGCTATTTCCTCCGGGGCTCTCAAAGACATAAGCCCATTAAGCGTAGCCTTAACCAAATTATTGGGATTATGGGAACGTAAGCATTTGCTAACAACATTCCTTACTCCGGCCGCCTCTAACACTGCCCTAACAGCTCCTCCAGCTATAATACCAGTTCCAGGGCGAGCTGGCTTAAGCAGAACAGAACTCGAACCACAGACCCCGATTACCTCATAAGGAATGGAATCTTTTAAAAGTGAAGCCGGCATCATATCCTTTTTGGCGCTTTCTCCTCCCTTTCTTATAGCCTCTGGTACTTCATTCGCCTTTCCAAGTCCGGAACCCACCATGCCTTTGCCATCGCCAACAACAACTATAGCGCTGAACGAAAACCTGCGGCCCCCTTTTACAACCTTCGCAACCCTATTAATATAAACAACCTTTTCAATTAATTGCACATCTTCATCTTCTTTAATCAATTACTTCTCCTTTTATTAAAATATCAGACCACTCTTTCTCGCCGCATCAGCAAGCGCTTTAATCCTCCCATGATAGAGAAAGCCGTTCCTGTCAAAAATGATCTTCTTGATACCCTTTTCTATCCCTTTCTTTCCAATGGTCTCACCAACCAATATCGCACCTTTTATGTTACCGCTTATACCTTTAGCCTTGGACTTGAAATCCGGAGAAATTGTTGATGTTGCCACCAGGGTTCTCCCATTATTGTCGTCAACGATTTGAGCATATATATGCTTTGCTGTCTTGAAAACAGTCAAACGGGGTCTTTCGGGTGTCCCCTTTATTTTCTTTCTTACCCTCTTTTTCCTTTTTAACCTATTCTCTCTTTTGTCTTTGATAGAGATCATAATGAATATCTAACTTAAAGATGACCTTAGTGTCTTCGCTCCAATTAGAGTATTGGAGTTATGGAGTATTGGAGTGATGTGTTTAGGGTGATAAGAAAATAATTTTTTTCCGCTTTTATAATATACTACTCCAATATTCCAACACCCCACCATTCTATGTGTATGGCATAAAAGCATGGTCACTAAAAGTAACATAATTTCAATTAGTTGTAGAATTTCTGATAAATTTATTTACGTTGTTGCTCCTGTCTTCCCGGCTTTTCGTCTAACCCTTTCGTCCAGATATTTGATTCCTTTTCCCTTGTACGGCTCTGGGGCCTTAAAACTTCTAATCTTGGCTGCTGTAACCCCCAAAAGTTCTTTGTCTACACTACTCAAGACCAACGTATTTTTTTGATCAATCTTAACCTCTATTCCTGTAGGAACATCATATTTAATGAGATGTGAATAGCCCAGATTGAATACTAATTGATTACCTGAAAGCTCCACCCTATACCCTACACCAATTATCTCAAGGGTCTTCTTGAATCCATCGGTAACACCTAAAACCATGTTTGCTATCAGAGAGCGAAAAAGGCCAAAAAGTGATTTAGATTCTTTCGAGTTATCAGAAATTGATAACGATATCTTTGAACCATTGATACTCAACTTTACTTTAGGATGAATAAAGCGCCTTAATTCCCCCTTAGGCCCTTTCACAGATAACACTTCACCATCAAAATTAAGATCTACCTCTTTTGGAATAACTATTGCCTTTTTACCTACCCTTGACATCCTATATACTCTATCAATTTACTATATCGGAAATTACTTTTGGACGCACATTTACGCTGATTATCAAGATTTTAAATATTAGTTTTCTGCGGATACCCGCCCGCCTCGCCTTGCGGACTCGCATGGCGGGCAGGTCTACGAGAATCTGCGTCCTAATTACCAAACCGAGCAGATAATCTCCCCCCCTATCCCCATTCTTTTTGCCTCTCTATCTGTCATTACTCCCTTAGAGGTTGAAATTATATTTATACCAAAACCATTTAATACTCTGGGGATCTTCTTGCACCTTGAATATATTCTGCAGCTTGGCTTACTCATCTTTTTTAAACCTTTAATAACAGGGCTCTTGTCCTCGTTATATTTTAAATAAATTACTAAGATACCTTGCTTGTTATCCTTAATTATCTTGTAATTCCTTATATACCCCTCAAATTTTAATATCTTAACTACATTAATTTTAATTTTGGAGCATGGAACTTCCAATTTATCATATGAAGCCATAATCGCATTTCTAATCCTCGTTAGCATATCCGCGATGGGGTCAGTCATTGTCATTATGCATCTCCAATATTTCTCATCTACCAACTCGATTTAACAACACCTGGTATATCACCTTTTAAGGCCAAACTTCTGAAACATATCCTGCAAATTCCAAATTTCCTCAAAAAACCCCTGCTTCTGCCACAAATAGGGCACCTATTATACCTACGAGAGGAAAATTTTTGCTTTCTCTTTGCCTTTGCAATCAAAGATTTTTTAGCCAAAACAACCCCTTTCTCACCTTCGAAATAACAATCCCATCTTCTCAAGCATAAAGCGACCTTCTACATCTTTCTTGGCAGTAGTAACAACAGTAATATTAAGTCCCTTTACCTTATCAATCTTATCATAATTGATTTCAGGAAATATGATCTGTTCCTTAATGCCTAATGTGTAATTACCCCGTCCATCAAAGGCCTTATCTGATAAACCTCGAAAATCTCTAACCCTGGGAAGATCTACATTAAAAAGTTTATCTAAAAAATAATACATCCTCTGTCTCCTTAATGTAACCATACATCCTATAGGCATCCCTTCCCTAAGCTTAAAGCTGGCAATGGATCTCTTAGCTCTTGTAACAACGGGTCTCTGTGCACCAATAAGTGCTAATTCCTCTACGGCTGAGTCCAGAATCTTAATATTATGTATTGCCTCACCGAGGCCCATATTGAGAACCACCTTTTCAAGCTTTGGTACCTCCATAACATTTCGATAACCAAACTCTTTGATCATAGCCGGTACAATCTCTCTAAGATATTTCTCTTTTAATCGAGACATAGTTTATTTATCTAAAATCTCCCCGCATTTTTTGCAAAACCTGACTTTACTGCTATCTTCAAGCACCTTTTTTCCTATCCTTGTTTCCTCGGCACATTTTCCACAGACAAGCATCAGATTAGATATATGAATTGGGGACTCTTTTTCAATAATTCCACCTTTAGCAGTTTTGGGTCCAGCCCTGGTATGCCTTTTAACCATATTTAGTTTCTCTACTATGGCCCTTTCTTTTTTGGGTATCATCTTCAAGACCGTGCCGATCTTTCCTTTTTCTTTGCCAGCGATCACCATCACCTTATCATTCTTTCTTATGTGAAAATTCTTCTGAGCCATAATGAATAATCTTGTAGCTAAAGTACCTCGGGGGCAAGAGAGATAATTTTCATAAATCTTTTCGACCTTAGCTCCCTGGCGACAGGGCCGAAAATTCTTGTTCCGATTGGTTCATTTTGTTGATTGATTAACACAGCCGAGTTATCATCAAATCTTATATATGAGCCATCCTCTCTTCTGATCTCCTTGGCTGTCCTGACTACAACTGCCCTTAAAACATCACCCTTTCTTACCTTGCTATTAGGCATAGACTCTCTAACAGATACCACAATAACATCTCCCACCCTTGCATATTTTCTCCTTGTCCCACCAAGCACCTTTATGCAATACACTTTCTTGGCACCTGAATTATCAGCCACATTTAATATTGTCTCAGCCTGTATCATAGTAATTCCTAAGTGAACTAAAGTTCAAAGTGCCTAAAGTGCCTAAAATTTAAACTAAAAAAAATGATCTTCTCCATAGCTTTAGCTCACTTTAGGCACTTATAACTTGATCGCAACATATAGTGCGTGTTTAATTCAATAAGCACAAGAAAAAACTATCGGAACTTAAGAGATGAATAATGCCCAGATATATTTTAACCGGGGCCGGGTGCTCAGCATGAAAGGCCTCCACCAGGAAGCGATTGATGCGTACAAAAAAGCGCTGGAGATAGATCCCGGCCACTCCCAGGCCCGCACCAATCTCAAGTTCATAAGTTATTTTAGTGGAATCGGGATAGGCGAGGACAGGATAAAAAATGTGGCGAACCTTAAAAATTTTGGAAAAGGCGCTCGGCAGTTTCTCCAAAGGATTTCAAGAAGGAGGTCATAAGCAATGAAGTATTCTACAGGGAGGGGAACAA
>JAUWNK010000151.1 GCA_030612685.1 Desulfobacteraceae bacterium | reverse complement strand
GTAAAAAGCTCCGCTATGCCGACACGTCGGCATTATAATTGGAAGCAACTTATGTTTTTAACAAATCCGTTATTTCTGGCAAATATTTCGCAATATTAACCACTTATAGCGAATTTGCAGATTTAAGTTACTTGAAAGTCTACATACCTTGTTATTTTGAGCAAAGCGAGAAATCTTTTCGGTCTAACATGCTGAAAATAAAAGATTTCTCCCTACGGTCGAAATGACACATTCACTGAAACCGACTTTTTACGAAGCCATCTTATTTAGATTGTTACATTACTAATTTTCTGGAACAAAAATTGAGCTTGAAAGAGTTTCTTATCTCCTTAGCTAATTTTTACTTATATTTTTTTGTAAGATATTTTGTAACCGTTCACGGGTTCAGAGGTTCAGGGCTTACTAAAAACCTGAAACGTTGATTCGTGAGCGCTGCTATTCGTGGTTCCAGCAAGTACTTGCTGGCTCTGTGGAATTCCCCGAAGGGAACCCTATTCCACAGGGCTGGCCTACGAGCTAGGTCAACAAAAGAAAGGTAACCTTGAACCCCGCCTGCCATCAGTCGGGCAGAGGTGAACCCTGAACCTGTGAACGCCTACGATATCTTATTACACTAATTCACTGCTACTTGGCAAGACCCTTCTCATAAAATTAAAGCTCCCATGGTGGAACAATAGACGGCAGACATAATGATTTTTTCTTGTCATGGCAATATCCTGCTGATAATATGCGGAAAAAAGAAGAAATTGAGGGGAAGAGATGCCTATCTACGAATTCTACTGTGAAAGGTGTAATACCGTTTTTAATTTTTATTCAAAATCAATAAATACAAGCAAACAACCGTTCTGTCCTAAATGCAGAGAGATAAAATTAAAACGATTTCTATCGAGTTTTTCTGTTCTAAGGGAAGGCCCTGAGGGGAACGTAGAAGAACCTATCCCTTTTGATGAGCAAAGGATGGAAAAGGCTATTGGTATGCTTGCAAAAGAGGCCAACAATATTAATGAAGATGACCCTAAACAGGCTGCTAATTTAATGCGCAGGCTTTCTCAAATGACCGGGTTAAATATGGGGAAGGGAATGAAGGAAGCAATAGAGAGGATGGAGGCCGGGGAGGATCCTGAAAAAGTCGAGGAAGAGATGGGAGATGTTTTGGAAGAAGACCCAGTTGCTTTACCAGGAAAAAAGGTAATAAGAGCAAAATCTCAAGCTCCCTTTAAAGACGAGACCCTTTATGAATTATAGGCATAATACCATTCACCTTCCCAGGGGACAGAAATGGTTTAGGTTTAAAAGTTTAGCTGCCCCGCTTATTGTTATACCGTAAAAGATTATAGGCACGTCTCCTGTAAGATTGTCTATGGTATCATTCACCAGTGTTGTTCCGGTGGCAAGAACCAGATCTGCCCATTTTTTAATATCTTCATATACGGAAGAATCCTCAACCATTAACCCTGATTTAATAGTACCAATATTTTCAGGGTCTCTATCACAGATCCGGACCTCAAAATTGCGGGATATTTCCTCAAGTAGGCGCGGTTGATGTCCGATCATCCCTATCCTTTTGTGTGCGAATGTTAAGAGGGTATCCATTAGATAAGTAGCACACATCACTGGATCATCATCTTTACAATGACAGCTCTTTTTGATTATCCCCATCTTTCTTAAAACCGCATTGGTCGTAGCTATTAGAAGAGCCCTGTGATAATTGGAATCCATGGGTAGATTAATTACCTGGGAGAGACTCCCAGAAAAATTTCCGGTATGATCAGAGTAAGCCTGGCCTTTTACATTTTGGAGGACCGCCTGCATCATCCGTTCTTTCCCTTTCAGCAACGGATAATCGTCGTGGGTTGGCTTGCCAATGGCCTCCTTAGGCGTCAGAGGTCGTGCATAAACAGAAACCATTTCATTTCCAAGCGAATATTTGGAAATAATTTCCCTCATTTCTTTTATAAATCTATTTAAAAGGATACCCATAATATATCAAAAGTGTCTAAAGTTATAAGTTATAAGTGCCTAAAGTTTAAACAAGTGGAGTTAATATAAAAAAGGCTTAAAGCTCAGCGCTGAAAGCTGAAAGGAAAAACATAAAGGTTTTATATCTGCCTTATTTTGAGCTTTGAGCAGCTTTGAACCTATTTTTTCATGCTTCGTTGTAGCAGTAGACTGTGGTAGTTAGTTGGAGCGAAGCGAAATATTAACTTTAGGCACTTGTAAATTTAGCTCACTTATAACTTTCTTTGATTCTATATTCCCTTTCCAAAGGGACAGACTGGATACCGGCATTCTGGGCAATTCAGGCATAGTCCGCCATGTCCCAGACTAACAATATCCTCTCTGGCAATTACATCTCCAGACATAGCCCTTGGGAGAAAGATATCAAGCACAGTCACCTTATAGTAGAAAAGCGCAGCAGGTATACCAAGAATAGGAATATCCCCAAGATAGGCAAGCGCAAACATTGCCCCTGGAAGAATGGGGGATCCGTAAGATACCAATTTGGCACCGGAAGAGATAATTCCATCAAGGGTAACATCATCTGCATCTACGGAAAGGCCACCGGTTATGATGATAATGTCACAACTATCTTTTGCCATCTGCCTTATTGCCTGAGATATTGCCACCTTTTTGTCAGGACAGATTTGGTGGGATATGATTTTTCCACCAAGGGATTGAACCTTAGGTGATAGGATATCTAAAGAACCGTCTTGAAT
Source organism: Desulfobacteraceae bacterium (assembly GCA_030612685.1). Classification (GTDB taxonomy): domain Bacteria; phylum Desulfobacterota; class DSM-4660; order Desulfatiglandales; family B25-G16; genus JAUWNK01. The sequence goes on along the minus strand of JAUWNK010000151.1, from coordinate 3,951 downwards.
CCTGCCTGAGGAAAGCTCTTTGCCTGTAACCACAACCCCGATATTCTTTCTTGAAAACTGAAGAAGCCTTAAAAGAGGTCCTTTATCCCTGATTTCTTCCACTATAGGCCAGAATCTGGATTCCTCTATGGCAACTGGTATAATCCTGGTAGACGCCACGGTCATGCCTTCAAAGCAGACAGTATTTTGATGAATGGTAGAGCAGATGATTGTTTCAGATTGATTTATAAATTGTAAAAGGCTGATATTGATCTTGAGCAGACCGTGGATCTGGGCCTTTAAATTTAATCTTCCCTCACTTGGCCCCTCAAGGGTAAACCATTTTCTTTGAAAGGCCTCGGCCAACGCCTTAGCTGCATCATCTTCATGGATATAGCCTCTGTCAGGATCAAAAACATATACATTGCTCTTGCCCATATCCCTTAATATAGATAGATCATTTTCAGTCAGGATATAACCCTTCTTAAAGGCAGGGCCTTTTGATTCTCCTGGAACTATCCGGGTGATGTCATGGGCCAGGGGTTTTCCAATTGCCTTCTCAATCGATAATTTAATCATAACTCATTTAACCAGGAATTAAATAATGTCAGTAGCTTGTTGTTAGTAGTCCATTGAGCCTTTCTAAATCCTTGGGAGTATCAATATCCCATGTAACGGAATCATCCTTCCAGGGTATTGTTTTTACTATCTTTGGGTATTTCTTGATGAGAATCCTTAGGCCAAGATCTCCTCTGAGCTTACCAATATCATTCTTGAATCGATTGATATCAACAATTACTGGATGCCCTGTCGTGTCATTGAAAGAAGGAAGAAGAAGCCCTATTTTTTCCTCGAGGAATTTTTTTATAAAAAAATTTATTGTTTCCGGCGTGAGAAGAGGAAGATCTGAAAGAGAAATCAGGAGCCCGTTAGGTTTATCTTCATCTTTGAGACAGGTTAACCCTTTTTGGATGGAGGAGGATATTCCTTCTCGGGAATTCTCATTAATAACCAGTCGCCCCCTTCCCCATCGGCATGAGAAGGCATACCATGGGCCAATTCTTTTTCCAATTCTTATCCTGGAAAATGAAAGTATCCCGGTATCCTCCATTATGATTTTTCCAAGATTCGGAGAAACTACAACTATAAGGGGTGAAATCTGACTGTGCAGATGGACCATAAGGGCTCTTTCTAAAAGCGTCTCTCCAGATGGAAGAAGAGTGAGTAACTTCTCAGAGCCAAATCGCTCAGAACTCCCTGCTCCTAAAAGGATACCAGGAATGGATTCCATTTATTCTCCTTTAAGGTTTCTATAACCTTTAAACCTCCCAGGTCTTTACCGTATGCTCCCGTTCTCTTCTGACCTTAATAATCTCGGCCATGATGCTCACAGCTATCTCTTCAGGTGTTTCTGCATGAATGTCCAGACCAATAGGGGCATGGATATCTTCAAGTAACCCCTTAGATATCCCCTTAGATTGTAAATTCGAAAATACAGCCTCGTTCTTTGTTTTGCTGCCTATCATACCTAAATAACATGCCTCGGTCTTGACTGCCCATTCCAGTACCTTTTCGTCAAATTTATGACCCCTTGTTACTATAACTATATAGGATGATCTGTTGATCTTTAGTTTTGAGAATATCTCTGAGAAATCTTCAGCGAATATCTCATCAGCCTCGGGAAATCTGTTTTTGTTAGCAAACTCAGCCCTATCATCAATAACAACCACCTTAAATCCCACCATCTTGGCAATCTTGGAGATGGGAAAGGAGACGTGGCCTGCTCCAAAAATATATAAAGTAGGTTGAGCTAAAATTGGTTCAACGAGGATATCCATATTCCCACCACAGAGCATCCCATCTTCTGCTACTTCTTCTCCTATCAGATTAAAATGCAGAACCTTTGATCTGGCCTCTCTTATTATGTCTATGGCTTCTTTACAAACCTGGGCCTCCAGGGTTCCTCCACCTATTGAGCCGAGGACAGTACCATCGCTTCTTATTAACATCTTTGATCCCTCTTCCCTGGGGGTAGAGCCTTTTACTTTTATTACTGTAACAAGTACAGAGTTCCCTCCTTTAGATCTGATTCTTACAATCTCTTCAAATATATCTTTCATATCAATCCCTGTTAAAAACTACCTCTGCCACTGGAGGTTTTAATTGGGCCTGGCCCAAGATAACTCGATCGATCCGGGGATGGCCTGCCTCCAGGATCTTGGAGGCTAAATCTCGTGCTTTTGACAGGTCGGCAAGTAAATCGATCTTGTTAATAAAGGGGATAATTCTTGCCTGATTCGGGCTTCCCCTAATTATGCCGGAAGGGTGAAGAATCAGGGTAACTATGGCCTCTGCTGAAACAGCCTCACCCGGTGAGAGTCCTGTCAATTTTGCCGCAATTTCTGACCTGAACACATATTGCTCTTTTAGTTCACAACCTAATGCATCGATGCCAATGACGGGTATTACCAAAGAGGTATCTTGTGGAATTACCGGTTCAAAAGAAGGATTTGGTGCCTTTAGAGGTCTGCAAGCTGCACCATCTGCCTCTACAATTATGTAGATTGTTGGATCAAGCTTAATCAATTGTGAGACCAATTCTGGAGTGATTCCCTTTAGTTTACCAGAGTTAGCTAATTTCTCAGAGGCGAGAGTAAGTTGACGGAGTTTATTGCCATTTTTAAGGATGAAATCAAATATCTCTTTCTGTTCTCGTGAGATAAGGAGATAGGGGGTATCGGATGAGGATGGAGTGAATATCTTGGTGGTTGTTGTAGTAATAACAACCTTTTCATAGGTAGCCAATTCATGAGAGAGAGCAAACATGAGGGTTGTTTTACCTCCTGCACCCACCAGGCTGATTATCTCCTTTGGCCTGATCTCAAAGGCGTCTTTAAGACTATTGATGGTTTTATTGTACGTCAAATCTTCCCTCTTAATATTCTAAGCAATTACTCAATATGCTGGGGCAGCATAAAAGGCTTACGCCTAAATTCCTAAGCTGGATTTTACCCCTGGCCCAGACCTGATTTCCCGTGTGCAAGCGCTATGATTTCAACTTTCTAAATTTTACAACGAAAACGCCGTATTCCGGGCAAGTCGCACCAGGGCGGGCCGTAAGGGTTTTATCCACAGGATATTAAGCAGATACTATTCTAAGAACATTACTGGTTGAAATGAGATAATATCCCTTCCAATACCCCACCACCGATAGCCCTCGCCTTATCGGAGATGGTATAGCAGCATTCCTTGATCCCTCTTGGATCTATATCTCCTGTTTTCATCCCCTTCCATACCTCGGAACCACTCCTCAAAAGTCCCCTGATAACACCTCTGATTTGGGCTTTAATGGGCAAATCCTCAACTAAAGCAACTGCCTCCCCTGCCTCAACAAAATCTCCGATCCCCTTTAAGGTTAATAGACTTCCATCTCTGGGAGCCCTGAGAACCCTTTCGGCTCCGTAGCCGGCGATCACGCCGGGGATGCCGGTATTTTTTTCAGCCTCTCCTTCAGATATAACCCTACCCAGATTATGACCGCGATTGGTCTCAACAACCAGATGCACATCTCTGCCCGCATAAAAACCGGGCCCCAAACCGATAACCAGGGGGGCATCGGTTATCTTTGTCCCGAGATTTTTTTTGGCCAATATTGCATCCACAACAACGTCAGGGCTTAAAAAGTTTAACACCCTGGCTTGGGGATCAACAATGATGGGTATCTGGCCCCGATCCCATACCCCCTGAATCAGTTCATGAGATTCAATCAACCTGGCTGTCACTTCTTCCACAGTCTTTTCCTCGTCATAGATTGCCTCACAAAAAGAGACCTCTCTTCTAACTGCCTGGGGTTGAGATACTTCTGTCATGCAAATTTTCTTAAAATTTGATTTGTACAACCTGTAGGCAACGCCACTGGCCATTTCGCCTCCACCCTTAATAAGCACAATAATATTTTCTATAGACATCTTT
>JAUWNK010000134.1 GCA_030612685.1 Desulfobacteraceae bacterium | reverse complement strand
AAGATTTTATTAGGAATCTGGTTTTTTCACTAAGAAAAACAAATCTCCTTCATGTTTAAGGTGGCCTGCGGCTAACTCCGCATATGGGTCGCTACCCCAAAAAATGTCTGCTCTCCCTGTACCTTTTATAACCCCTCCAGTATCCTGATTCAAAAGAAACCGGGAAAAAGGGGTCCATTTAGATATATTTCCATCTTTTCCCATAATAGGCTTCTGACAGCGAATGTATACAAGGGCCCCTTTTGGAAACAACCTATCATCAAGGGCAAGAGAGCGTCCAGGTGTCAAAGAAACACTAATATTTCCGAGTGGCCCGTTATCAAGTAATCGGAAAAAGACGTAAGATGGATTATAATTTAATATCTCCTCTTTAATATCCGGGTGGTCATTTATATAAGATCTTATGGACTGAAGAGATAAATTATCACTATCAATGTACCCCTTATCTATCATATACCGACCTATGCTTTTATAAGGATGTCCATTTGAGGCGCTATAGCCAACCCTTATTGTCTTTCCGCTGGGTAATTTTATAATACCTGAACCCTGAATCTGTAATATGGCTATATCAAGAGGATCCTTTAGCCAGGCGATTTCGAGATTATTCCCCTCTAAGACCTTTTCCTCTGCTATGTCTTGCCTTGTATGATAAGGGATAAGCCTCTGACCATCTATTCGGGCCATAATGCGTTGCCCGTAAAATTTAGGGTGGAAAAGCCCCAAATCAATTTTCAATAGATCATTTGGTGTTCTGTAAATTGGATATCTGTGTTCAGAATCAGGCTCGAGATTTCCATTAAGGATTGGCTCAAAATATCCAGTAAAAAGCACCTTTTTGTTTCCTCGACATCCATATGCTTTGTATAGGAAAAACTTTTTTCGTAACTCTTTATTGAGCTTCTTAATATCGGGACTTTTCTTGGCAATTTGTAAAAACGTCCGTAAGGATCTCTGGATATGTTCAACGCGAAATTTATCAGGCCCATAGGTAGTAACTTTATCGCCCTTCAGCCGGTTCAAATATTCCAGACTCCTTTCAATAGCCAGTGCAAGGGAATCTATGTCCATGTCGTCCTGGAATTTTGGCCAGAAATACCTTACCTTTTTAAGGGCCTCGGCTGGTTCCTTAACCTCTTTTTTGACTAAAGGATAGCAACTACCAATAATAAGGAGGATTATTAATACTAAAAGATAGCGGTACATCTGAGACATAGTCTGACTACTATAATAAGCGTATAAATTAGGTGGACACCTTTTAAATGATGAACCCTAAATATCTTGGTTCTTTCGTAAAAAAGTTGAAATTACATTATCATCGTTAAACGGTTACGCACGCCCACCATCGCTACGCTCAGACGTTAGCGGGCGTGGTTACGATGCCTATCCGAGCCGTAGGTTCTACGAGCCGGAGGCCGTTTCGTCTATCGGTTAAGTCTTTAGTGTTTTTTAACGTAAACTTTAGACGCATTACGATACGGGCTTCGTTACCGATGAACGTTACCTGTTGTTTATAGTCTTATGAGTTCTTAACTTAAAGTTTCAACTCAAACACTAAAGAGGGAATCTTAGTTATGACATCAACTATAGATTTAGATATCATCCAAACACAAGCAAAAATGTATGTAAAAAGGATTGTATAAACCAGACACAAAAGGTGTGTTAAATTTAACACATTAATAATATAAAGAAACAGATATTGAAATTACTGTTAATTTAATAATCATTAGCAATTTCAACAAGTTAACTATCTGAATCGGCCTTTTTAAGAGTCTTTTTATTCAATGGCACATTATTTGCTGTTAAAATTGATAATCTCGTAAAAAGTCGGATTCGGTGAACCTGCCCGCCGTCTGGCAGGCAGGTCTGTCATTTCGACAGCATGGAGAAATCTTGTGTTTTCGGCATATTACATTGATAAGATTTCTCGCTTCGCTCGAAATGACATGTTGTTAAGACTTTTTACGGGTTCATCAATATTATATTTTATAAGAACTTCATTTTGCCCGCAATGAATTTATTATCCAAGGAGCTATTATGGATTTAAGGCAGCGAACAGTGGCGGAGGAGATAAGTTGTACAGGAATAGGTCTTCACTCCGGCAAAACAGTAAAACTTACTATAAAACCAGCACCACCGAACAGTGGTATATGCTTTGAGCGTGTTGATATATCACCTACTTGCAGCGTAAAGGCCTCTTTTGATAATGTAGTTGAGACTTATATGGCTACCACTATAGGTTTTAATGGATATAATGTTTCGACAGTAGAGCATCTTATGGCTGCCTTTTTTGGTATGGGAATAGATAATGCTTTAGTGCAGATTGATGGCGAAGAAGTTCCTGTTATGGATGGAAGTTCTGCCCCTTTTGTCTTTCTCCTTAAAAATGCCGGGGTTGCCATACAAAATAGTTATAAGAAATTTCTCCTTGTAAAAAAGTCAGTCAAAGTAACAGATGGTAATCGATCTGTTCACCTCTATCCTTCTAATGAGTTGAAGATAACTTATAAAATCGACTTTGACCACCCTTTAATAAATGATCAGTCTTATGAGATATCCTTTTCACAATCTACTTTTATTCAAGAGATTAGTAGGGCACGGACATTTGGTTTTTTGAAGGACATTCAGACACTCAAAGATAATGGACTGGCAAATGGTGGGTCACTGGATAATGCTATCGTTTTGGATGAATTTAGGGTTATAAATGAGGATGGCTTAAGGTATAAAGACGAGTTTGTAAGGCATAAGGTCCTTGATTTTATAGGTGATTTAGCCATCCTTGGCTACGTGCCAATCGGACATTTTGTGGTTGAAAGATCAGGGCATTCTTTGAACCAACAATTGCTTAAGAAGTTTATGGCACAAGAAAAGTGCTGGAAGGTGGTACGATTTAAGAATAGAGAAGAATGCGGCAAGATAAAGGTCAAGATACCATCCTTCGGTGCCCTTGATTTAGCCCCCGCCTAAGACAGTAAGTAGTAGGCAGTAGGCAGTGAAGAGTTTTTGAATGCTTACTGCTTACTTCATACTTTCTACTATTTCCAATCCCCAAATTCGTAATTCAAAATCAATCCATTTTATTAAATCTTGCAATAATCCCTCCTTTTTTCTATGATACATTAAATATTATTGTTTTAGGGATCGTGAATTTGGGGATTGTCCCTTCCGGGTTACAGGTTGTATTCACTTTAAACCGAAGGCACTTTTTAATTGATAACTTCAGGCAATTTAGCTCACTTTAGACACTTTAGGTACTTAATCTGTGCTTTAGTTATCTTTCTCTTTTTTTGTGTCTCTCCTAAACTTTCTTTGGCAAAAGGAGCACAATTATCAGATATCATTGTCACCAATACCCGAGATCATCTACTTAGTTATTTTAATGTAAAAGATTGCTTTACCGAAGAAATGAACAAGGCCATCCTGAATGGCATTTCAACCAAATTCACTTTTATCGTCAAGTTATATGAGATTAGGAATACATGGTTTGATAGCAAGATAGCAGATATTAGGCTAACACATAACATAGAATATAACACCTTGAAAAACGAATTTAGCCTTTTCTTGCCGGAACAGGATAGCAAAACGGTAAAAACTAAGGATTTTGATGATGCTAAAAAATTAATGGCAGAGGTAGTTGCCTTAAAGGTGGTCAGGCTTGATAAGCTTAAAAGAGGACTCCATTATCAGTTGCGAATGAAGGCAGAGCTTGACAAGATTGAATTGCCTTTTTATTTGAATTATGTCTTTTTTTTTCTATCCTTATGGGATTTTGAGACAGACTGGTATTCAGTTATTTTTAAGTATTAACGCTGCTACGTAGCGTATTGAATTTCACATATTAGGGTTTGCCAAAGAAAAATCGTAACCGTTCACGGGCTCAAAGGTTAAAAGGTTCAGGGGTTCAGGGTTCCGAAAACCTCAACTGTTGATTCGTGAGTTCTTAATGGAGAAGGCACGAGAATAGAACGATTTGAGGATATTTAGGCACAGCAGTTGGCCCGAGAGCTAACTCGCAAGGTCTATGGCCTGACAAAGAAGGCCGAGTTTTCTCGCGACTTCGGCTTGAAGGGGCAAATTCAGGATGCAGCAGGTTTACCCCGTTAAATGCGAAGCCTATTTAACAGGGGTTCATCCATGCACGATATTAAGGTAACCCTGAACGGTGAACTCTGAACCTCTGAACGCCTACGAAAAATCTACTATATTTAGATTATAAACACTCAAATGAGGTTGTAGTAGGGTTAAGAGCAATGAAAAAACAGTTAAATCCTAAAAGCGAAGATTTAAAAAGGCGTAAACGCGAAATAGTCATCATATGTATTATACTGCCCATTATTATCCTTCTTACATATCTGGGAACCAAGATATTTGACCTTGGTCTTGAGTTACCGATCGCTGGCAGCATCCTGATCTTTGTCTTAATAAATATAAATGTAATCTTACTGCTTCTTCTCCTCTATCTGACCATGAGAAATCTGGTCAAGCTAGTCTTTGAGAGAAAAAGGAAGGTCATGGGCTCTGGCCTTAGAGCTAAACTCGTTTTTGCCTTTGTGATACTTTCTCTCCTGCCAACTATAATCATCTTTTTTGTTTCGGTGCAGTTTATCTCTCTCTCTATTGATTACTGGTTTAATCTTCAGATTGAACAGTCTCTTCAAAAGTCTTTAGAGGTAGGCCAGGACTACTATAAAAGAATTGAAGATGAGGCCCTGGCCTTTGGTAATACCTTGAGTTCCGTAATTACCCATGAAGGGTTCATGTTGCTATCCAAGTCAGATAAGCTGCAGGCATTTATAGAGGAAAAAAGGAAGGAATACAATCTTGCCAGTATTCAGATCTTTTCATCAAAGTTGCTTCCAAGGGTCGTCTCTTATGACAGCAGGGTTGATTTAAAACCGTTTAAAGATCTTGGCATTGAGGTACTGCGCAAGAGTTTCCAAGAATCAACTGATATGAAGGTTATTCAAACCTCCGCACACGGAGATTTAGTCAAGGGTATTGTACCCATATTTTCACGAACAGAGACAAAGGCCCAGGTAGGAGCGATAGTTGTTGCCAAATTCATCCCGGGAGTGATTTTGAATAGGCTAACAACTATAAACAAAGGCCTGCAAGGGTATAATCAATTAAAGATGCTCAAAAGACCTATAAAGCTAAGCCATTTGATCACTCTGTCTATTGTTACACTTTTAGTCGTTTTTTCGGCCATTTGGTTTGGTTTTTATCTGTCAAGAGGGATTACAGTTCCAATAGAAGAACTGGCTGCAGCTACTAAAAGGATTGCCTCTGGTGATTATGGCTTTCATATTGATCTGGAATCCAAGGATGAGATGGGCGTTCTTGTGGATTCATTCAACAGGATGACAAAGGATCTAAGGGAAGGCAAAAGCAAATTCGATGCTGTTAATAAGGATTTGATCATTAGCAATAAGGAATCAGAGCGGCGCAGGCTCTATATGGAAACTATTTTAGAAAATGTGGCTGCTGGCGTTATATCTGCAGATTCTCGAGGGGTGATTTCAACAATAAATAAGTCTGCAGAAAAGATGCTAAATATTTCTTCTAAGAAAATAATAGGGCAGAATTATCAGGACGTTTTGGGTCCTAAATATCGGTCAATTATCAGTAGATTTGTGACAGACAAAAATCTTTTTGAAAAAGGATTTATCCAAAGAGAGATAAGCATCTCCATAAAGGGACGTTCCTTAAAGTTGCTGGTCTTATTGAATGTTTTAAGGGATGATCAAGGAAAGTACCTTGGATTAGTTGCAGTATTTGAGGATCTGACTGAGTTAGAAAGGGCACAGAGAATGGCTGCCTGGAGAGAGGTAGCCAGACGTATTGCCCATGAGGTGAAAAACCCTTTGACCCCAATTCAGCTTTCAGCACAAAGGTTGAGAAGAAAGTACGGTGAACGTTTAGCAAAAGAAGATGGGACCGTTTTTGACGAATGTACGAGGTTGATAATAGACAATGTTGAAGAGTTGAAGGGATTAGTAAATGAATTTTCAAATTTTGCCCGTATGCCAACCTCTATTTTAGTTCGAGATAATATAGAGAAGATAATTCAGGATGCAATTTTATTGTATAAAGATACTTACAAAAACATAACATTCGAGTTTATTGACAGTAATGATATCCCAAAATTCAAACTTGATAGAGAACAGATAAAAAGGGTAATGATTAATCTTTTAGACAATGCTGTAACAGCCATCCCTGATAAAGGAAAGATTAACATCAAGCTTTTTTATGACAAGGCATTAAGAATGGTCAGGATTGAAGTTGTTGACACTGGTACCGGTATATCTAATGAGATTAAAGAGAGGCTTTTTGAACCATATTTTTCTACAAAGAAGTCTGGTACTGGATTGGGCCTTGCTATTGTTAGCAGTATAATCAGTGATCATAATGGTTTTATCAGGGTCGAGGATAATATACCAAATGGCACTAAGTTTATCATCGAGCTACCTGCGAGGGTTTAAAAATGATGTTACTTGTTATTCGTTAGTCAGAAACGTAATTGCTCAATATCCTGTGGACTTATTGTATGTTATAAAACCTGAACCAATATACAAATGTAGGGTGGCATTTTATATGCCACCTAATTTAAGGTCGGGTATAAAACCCGACCCTACATTTTGCACACTTCATTGAGCATGTTCCCGGAAACCACAAATTAGAAACGATTGACGAGCAACGAGAAACTAGCGACCAGAAAAATGTTTATCCTCTACCATCTTTTAGCTACGCTTATCCTTATCTTTTTTTTCCCTATTTTTTATCTTTTTAAAAATAAAGGTCGTTTTCAGGAAAGGCTGGGATTAGATCTTCCAAATCTTGGAGAATCAAGAGCGGGTAGGTTATGGATTCATGCCCTTTCAGTAGGAGAAGTCCTATCCGCAATTCCCTTAGTTGAGGCCTTGAAAAATAGATATCCATCAAGGGAGATTGTTCTCTCAGTTAAAACAGCTACCGGGTTAGAGGTAGCAAGAAAAAAGCTTAAAGATAAAGTTGACTACTTATTACCAATGCCTCTTGATTTATGGTGGTCAGTAAGGAGGATGATAAAAAATATTAATCCAATTATTTTTATCCTGGTGGAGACAGACATCTGGCCAGGCTTGATTTCATCCTTAAAAAGAAGTGGGGTTAAAACAATCCTTGTAAACGGTAGGGTTTCTCCACACACTGGGAAATCCTATGTAAGGTGGCGATTTTTAATCAAGAAGGTGCTTGGATTATTAGAATTATTTCTAATGCAAACAGAACTCGATAAATACCGCATTCTGACTGGAGGGCTTTCCCCGGATAAGGTAAGGGTGACAGGAAACATTAAGTTTGATAGGACATGGAGGCCTCTTAAAGATACGGAACGTAATAGATGGCTTAAACTTTTTAACCTGAAAAATGGACTCATATGGGTAGCAGGAAGCACCCATCATCCCGAGGAAAAAGTCATATTCAATGTATTTGGTCAACTCCTTAAATCTTTTCCTGAACTTTCTCTTATAATTGGACCGAGAGAGGCTAATAGGTTTGATGAGGTCTATAACCTTGCCAGAGATCTTGGATTCATGGTTATCAGAAAAACTGAATTGCTTGCAGCCCCGACTGCCACTGCAAGGCACGAGTGGGCAGGAGACCAGAAATACAATGTTTTTATTCTTAATACACTTGGCGAATTAGGCCAGGTTTATGGTTTAGCTGATGTAGCCTTTGTAGGGGGAAGTCTTGCTCCAACAGGGGGCCATAATCTTTTAGAACCAGCATCTTTTAGTGTGCCAGTCCTTTTTGGTCCCCATACTTTTAATTTTACAACTATGTCCCAATTAATGATCAAATGCGGGGGCGCTAAAATGGTTTCTGATGAATCGGAATTGCTTCATGTTATGGTAGAGCTCTTAGGACAAAAGAGTAAGAGAGAACAGATAGGGAAAAGGGCCAAGGAATTTGTGGAGCAAAATCAGGGAACCCTTGATAGGGTGATGGAAATTCTTGAACCCTATATTGAAATGTTTAAAGTGCCTCCTAAGTTATTCCGGTGAAAGTCAAGTAAAAAATTTGTGGCTATGTTATGCCTCAAATTTTGTTTAACTGTTCTTTGAAAATTCGGTAAAACCTGTACACCTCCTCTTATATCTGTTATGTTGAAAATGGAGCGGGGG
>JAUWNK010000183.1 GCA_030612685.1 Desulfobacteraceae bacterium | reverse complement strand
AACAAGTTCCTCAGCCTTCATTATTGGCACCTTGCCCTCATAGGGACAGCCGAATGAGGTCAATATATATGCCCTGATACCTTTCCCTTCGCTCAAGGCCACATTAATAATGGAAGGTAAGATCTTATTCATCATCTCTCTTAATGAATAACCAAGTGCCACCTGATTAAATGTCTCGCTGGCCGCCACCAGCACCAAGATATCATCTATATCTGTAAGTATAGCCCTGCGGCATGCTACCTCAGTTGGAGTTAAACCTATATAGGTAACTCGGGATTTCTTCTTTATTATTTTCATTACATCCTCTGCATCTCCAAGCCGGGGAATAAGCCGTGGATGGACAAAGGAGACAGCCTCGATTTTTCTAAGCCCGGTTTCAGACAACTCATCAATAAAAGTAGACTTGTCCTTCAAGGAAATATTTCCTTCACCCAATCTAATGCCATCTCTTGGGGCGCATTCAACTATATTTATCTCTTCCATTGTATAATTAGCCTCTTTCAAAGATAGCTGCTATCCCGAGTCCACCGCCGCCGCAAATGGTCTCCAATCCATACCGGGAACCGCGTCTTTTCATATCATGGATTAATGTCACCAATCTCATAGCACCGGTAGCAGCAATGGGATGACCAAGAGAAATTCCGGAACCATTAACATTTATCTTTTTATCAAAATCTTCCTGTCTGATCCCCATCATCCGTGCATCTGCCAAGGCCTGCACAGCAAATGCCTCCTGTATCTCAATGAGGGCCACTTGATCTATGGTGATACCGGCTTTCTTTAGCGCTTTCTCTACAGAGTCAGGCACTGCAGGATAGGTGAGAGTTGGGTCACTACCAGCGATAGCACAGGATCTGAAATAGGCCATGGGTTCCACGCCTAACTCCTTAGCCTTTGTCTCGGTCATTAATACCACCACGGCTGCGCCATCATTCTCTGTAGATGAATTTCCAGCGGTACATACCCCATCAGTATACACAGGGGGTAATTTGGCAAGCTTTTCTAATGTAGTATCGCGCCGGGGTGTTTCATCGGTATCAAATATTAATGGTTCCCCTTTTCTTTGTGGGATTGGGACAGGGACAATTTCTTCTATGAACTTCTTAGAGTCTATGGCAGCAATAGCTTTATGATGGCTTCGCACGGCCCATTCATCTGCTTCCTGGCGAGAAATATTTTCTTTTTTAGCTGCTGTTTCCGCCCATATCATCATGGAATTAAGTTCACCAAACCTATCAATAGGCTGAGACATAACTCTGGCACGCTGTATCCTGTCATAAATGGGTACCCCCCACATGGAAAGGGCACCATGTCCCTTTGGCATAAACCCCCATTTTTCATCTCTCTTTCCGCCTAAACCCCACTTGATATCTCCTGGAATATATAGCTCTGCCTGGCTCATGCTATCCATTCCACCAGCTACGATAATATCTGCGTTGTCAGTCTGAATCTTCATTACCCCGAAAAAAATGGCATCCAGTCCAGAGCAACAGCGACGGTCCAGTGTTACACCTGGAACTTCATGAGGCCATTTAGCTTCAAGGAGGGCCATGCGGGCACCATTGGCACACTCACCATTCTGGTAAGACTGACCCATGATGACATCATCTACCCAGGCGGGCTCAATTTTAGCCTTTTTAACAGCCTCGTTCAGAACTAAGCTGGTGAATTTGTATACTGGGAGATCCTTTAAAGAGCCACCATATCTTCCGATAGGTGTCCTTACCCCTGTGACAATAACAACGTTTTTCAATGTTACGCTCCTTTCTTATATTATCCAGCCTTCCTGGTTCCATCCTCATTATACTCATACCAACCCTTGCCTGTCTTGCTCCCAATATGCCCGGCCTTAACCTTTCTTCTTAAAAGTTGAGGAGGATAGAAACCTGAGTCCTTTGTTTCCTCATAACAGGCCATCAAGGCCCCATATGTCACATCCAAACCCACCATATCCCCGGTCTCAAATGGCCCCATCCTGCGGCCAAATGCCAGTCTCATTCCCTTATCAATATCCTCTACTGTGCCTATCCCCTGTTCTACCAGACGTATAGCCTCGATAGTGGAGGGGAAATTGATTCTGTTAAGAAGGAAACCAGCCACATCGCTTTCCACCCTGATAGGCTCCTTACCGATACCTTTTACAAAATCAACACCAACAAGGATTGTCTCTTCTGTGGTGCCTATTCCCCTGATTACCTCTGCAACGGGCATCATAGGGACAGGAGAGAAGAAGTGAATCCCTAATACCTTCTCCGGTCTTCTGGTTACTGAAGCAAGTTCTGTAATTGGGATTGCCGAGGTGTTACTGGCAAGAATTGTGTTTTGCCGACAGACCTCATCAAGCCTCCTGAAGATCTCCCGCTTGAGCTCTAATTTCTCAAAGACTGCCTCTATAACCAGATCTGCATCAGCAGCGCTGGAAAAATCATCATCTGTTGATATGCGATTTAAAATTGTTCCTTTATCTTCAGCTAGTTTTCCTTTTTCAATGAACTTGGAAACAGACCAGGCAATATCCTTGAGTCCCTTATCTATCGCTTCTTTGCTAATGTCATTTAAGACCACATTAATACCGGATTGGGCGCATACCTGGGCAATACCGCTACCCATCAGACCGGCACCAACGATAAAAACCTTTTTAATATCCATAGTGAATCCCCTTTAAAAAATATTAAACTCAGACAACTATCTTAGCCATTCTAATTAAACATTCAATTTTCATACCATAAAGTGGTGGCTTGTTTTCAAATCTGCTTTTTGATTTAGGTAAATAAATTTATATCGTGTGATTTTAAATAGTTACATCTTATGCCCTTATCTTAATAAGCCTTAGGCTTATTAATCCAAAATTAATTTAATCTTTCGTGAGTATAATATGGCTAAACTTTATACAGATATCTTTCCTATAGATGATTTTGTATAAAGGTTATACTTTTAAGATTATGAGGAGGGTAGTGGATAGCATAAAAACAAAAGAGGGGAACTATTTGAATAAGGATTCAAGATTATACTCCTTTAATTTATAATAAAAGGCCCTTCGGCTGATACCAAGAATCCTGATAGCCTCTGACTTGCTTCCTGATTTCCGGATGGCGAGCTTTATGAGGTTTCGTTCTACCTCCTTCATAGTGGTGGAAAGAAGTGGGGTCCTTTTTTCTATGGAGATGATATCACGGGAAAGTAGTTCATCGGTCGCTAAAGGCGATTTTTTCAAAAATACAAATGGAGGTAAACTCTGAGGATTAATCTCTATCTCTTCACTCATGGTGACAGCATAATCAACCACACCTTTTAATTCCCGTACATTTCCGGGCCAGGAGTAAGTCTCTAATACTTTAAAGGCCCCTTCAGATAAAGAAATTTTCTTGTGATGACCTCTGGTCTGTTTACCTAAAAAGAAATTGGCAAGTAATCTAACATCGCGCCCACGATCTCTCAAGGCTGGTAGTGTGATAGAGATGGTATTCATCCTGTAGTAGAGATCATCCCGAAAACGCCCGTCTGAGATCATCTTCTCCAGATCCTTGTTGGTAGCGGAGATAATCCTAACATCTACCTTTATGTTTTTACTACCGCCTACCCGTCTGAATTTCTTTTCCTCAAGGACCCTTAAGATCTTGGACTGTGTTGAAAGGGAGGCATCACCAATCTCATCTAAAAAGATTGTTCCATGATCGGCCTCCTCGAAAAGACCTTTCTTCCCTTCCCCTCGCGCCCCGGTAAAGGCGCCCCTTTCGTAGCCAAAAAGCTCTGACTCTATAAGGGTATCGGGTATAGCAGCACAATTAATATCAACAAAAGGCCCTTGAGAACAAGGACTAATATTGTGAATGGTTCTGGCCAGGATATCCTTTCCTGTGCCACTCTCTCCCTTCAGGATTATAGGGAGATCTGATCGGGCTGCCTTCTGGGCATTAAGGAGAGCCAATCTAAAATTTATATCCTCCCCTATTAAGGCCTTAAATTCCGGCGCTAATGGCTCGGAAATTAACCTCCGCTCATTGATATAGGCATTAACCAGTTCTTCAGCAAGAATAAATTCAGGCACAGCCGGCTGATCACCCATCTTAACCAGGACCAGACTAAATTTCCTTCCAATTCCTGTATCACTTAGAGAATAAACAAAGACCTCAAATTTCTTGCCAATAGGTGGAATAAGGACATTTTCAGAAACAAATCTCTTTTTCGATTTCTGAAATCTCAGGATTAGATCCTGAAGCTCCCAGCATAGGGTTTTTTTACTCGAATCCTGAGAAGGATTGTAAAGCCTGTCAAAGGCTGGATTGGCATAGATCACCTGCTGCTTATCATCAACAACAGCTACGCTGTCTGAAAGAAAATCCAGCATTTCATAGGGAATAAGTGGCCTGTTCATTTCTATTTATATAAAGTCTCAAAATATTAATAACCCAATATGTTTAATATGTATACATTTCTAATCTGTAAAAATCAAGGCATATTGGGCGTATTTAGCTAGTGCCCATCCATAAATGGGCTAATTTTTGGATTTGAGGATTGCAAAACTACCTCTCCCCTTGCCCTGTCCCTTAAAACAAGGAGCCTAAAGCAACCAAACTCCCCGTTTTAGTACAAAGCACGTAAATTTCGAC
>JAUWNK010000004.1 GCA_030612685.1 Desulfobacteraceae bacterium | reverse complement strand
AGGTTATGGGATTTCAGAAACTCTCTGGCAACCTCTTTAGGGGAGCGTTTTTTACCATCTACCTCATAATTCAGGTGTTGCATGGTGACATTATCAAGAAGCCCTGAAAGAGGGGCCAATGCATCTCGAATTTCAGGGTGGGCCTTAAGCATTTTTGCACGAATAACAGGTGCCGCATAGTAAGGTGGGAAGAAACCCCGGTCATCTAAGAGTGGTTTTAGATGGTATGCAGCGATACGGCCGTCTGTGGCAAAGGCACATATAACGTCCACCTCCTCTTTGGCGAGTGCCTTATACATCAGGGTGGGATCAAGATCTCTAACCTCGCCGAAGTTATAGCCATATACCTTTCGGAGACCAGGGTAGCCATCAGGTCGCTCTGCGAACTCGGAGGTGAAACCAGCCCGGAGATTTGTAGCGGCTGCTGTGAGATCAGAAATTTTCTCCCAACCATGCAGATGGGCATCCCTCTTTCTGACAGTTATGGCATAGGTGTTATTGAAACCAAAGGGTTGAAGCCACTCTATATCAAATTGATTCCGGTACTCATATCCTACTACCTTGAATGCTTCATCTGGATCAGAGAGAACCTCTTTCTTCAAGATTGCGGTCAGGCCAGTTCCCGTATACTCGGCATAGATATCGATTTCTCCATTTACAAGGCCGCCGTGACAGATCATGGTGCCGCCAAGGTTAAAGCGGCGTACAACGTCTATGTCTGTCTGTTCCTCAATAAGTTGAGCCATTAACTCGCCCAGGATGAGCTGTTCAGTGAAGTTCTTTGATGCGATCACCAACTTCGCCTTAGGGCTCGTATCCTCTCTTGTTAAGGTGGATCCAGATCCCGACATGTAGGCAATGATCCCACCTATCCCTATGAGAAATGGAAGCAGTAATGCCAAAGTTCGAACCACGATTTGCATACGTGGTTGTAAATGCCGGTGCCTGCGAGATTGCAGACTCCACACCACTGCTGCAATAGAAAAGTCCACAACCAAAGCAAGCAAGGCGGCTGGTATGGCTCCGAGAAGGATGAGGTTATTGTTGGAAAGGGCCAACCCCCGGTTAATGAACTGTCCCAGCCCACCTGCGCCTATAAATGCCGATAGAGTTGCAATACCCACTCCGGTGACTGCTGCGGTCCTGATACCTGCTACAATAACCGGCAGAGCTAAGGGGATTTTAACCAACCATAGCTGTTGATGATTTGTCATGCCGATTCCACGGGCAGCCTCTAATTCTGCGGGAGATACGCTCTGAATTCCCGTAGAAGTATTTCTCACGATAGGAAGTAGGGCATAGAGTACCAGAGCTATGATGGCAGGCAGTGCGCCAATCTTTCCGGTGAGGGCCAGGAGGATTGCCAGCATTGCCAGGCTTGGGATGGTCTGTAGGATCCCGGTGGCTCCAAGCAGAGGGCCACGCAGCCGGACTATGCGAGAGGCCAGGATACCAATTGGGACACCTAATATTATGGCTAATCCAGTAGAAACACCGGTTAGCATCAGATGCTCGCCAGTACGAAGCCAGAGTTCCGGCAACCGTTCAAATACAAAATCGATATAAGTCTCGGCAGCCATCAGGTCATCTCTTTGAATGTTGCCAGTTGCTTGGCAGGCTTAGAAAACAATTCAGCTACAAACTGACTCGCTGGATGGTTATAAACCTCGTCCTTTGTGCCTATCTGTTCGAGTTTTCCTTCATGGAGAATAGCGATCCGGTCACCTAAAGTAATCGCTTCAAAGATGTCATGAGTGACAAAGATAATTGTCTTTTTCAGACGTTCCTTCAGGGATAGCAACTCTTGCTGGAGGGTATCGCGCGTCAGGGCGTCCAGCGCACCAAAAGGTTCATCCATGAGGAGATAATTGGGATTCGCCGAGAGCGCCCTGGCTACACCCACCCGCTGCTGCTGGCCGCCGGAGAGTTCGTCTGGATACCGGTTGGCAAAAACTCCTGGATCGAGGCCCATCAGTTCGAGAAGTTCACAGGCTCGAAGACGCCGACGATTTTTATCCCATCCAAGGAGCTTAGGGACAATACCGATATTTTGCTCAATAGTCATATGGGGAAATAGGCCGATCTCCTGGAAGACATAGCCAATCTTACGACGTAGCAATACAGGCTCCTGACTGGTCACATCCTGTCCGCCAACCGATATCAGGCCGCTGGTAGGCTCAATAAGCCTGTTGATCATCTTCAGGGTGGTGGTCTTACCGCACCCGGATGATCCAAGCAAGACCACGGTTTCCCCTTCGGCCACATCCATTGAGAGGTCTTTCACCGCATACGAATAACCTCCATCAAAACTTTTGGAAACCTCTCTAAGTTGAATCATAGCGAGTTGGATACAGTTATTTTTTTATCTTTACTCTACTTTATATTATTCTTAAATTTTATCTTTTGTCAAAGCCACTTTGTAAAAGAGATTTTTTTCGCCAAGCCATCAATGATTGACAATAGATCTAAAATGAATTAAAGAGAAAGAAGTTTTAACAGTATGATTAAATTTATGAGGTATTATACATGAAATGCCCGTATTGTAATAAGGAAATCTCAGGTGTTATTTGTCCTGGATGTAATGAAACAATTCCTCACGGGAGCAGATACTGTCTATATTGCGGAGCCATGCTGGAAGATGATTTTGCGGTAGAGGATGATCCAATCAGTGCTGATGAGACAAATGATATTGATTTAGAAGATAGAATCCCCTGCATAGATGGAAATTGCATTGGGATAATAATAGATGGAAAATGTAATATCTGCGGGAAACCTTACAAGGGCAAAAAGAAAAAAAAGTAGGAAGGTCCTTAAGGAAAAAGAGCGGATTTTATGTATAAGATAAAAGTGATTACACGATTTGCTGCTGCACATCAACTCAGAAACTTTAGAGGTAAATGCGAGAAACTCCACGGACATAATTGGAAGATAGAAGTTAGTCTAACAGGGCAGAAACTGAACGATGCCGGATTATTGATAGATTTTAAAGATGTTGAAGAGGCCACAAATGGAATTTTAGAAGAACTTGATCATTCTTTCCTAAATGAAATCCCCCGGTTTAAATATCAAAATCCTTCCTCAGAAAATATCGCTGCTTATATCTTTGATAAATTAAGCAGTAGGCTTAATGATAATCGAATTAAGGTCACCACAGTAACAGCCTGGGAATCGGACTTTGCAAATGCCAGTTACAGTGGCTGACAATACAGACCTCTCCAATTACCTTACCTCACTCTATCACCAAAGATCTGAGGACCTTCTTCTCACGGTTTTGAATTGCTGGCATCTTTTGGATGTTTAAAGTGTCGGGTCTGGTCCTTGTGTTTGAACATGAGACAGTGTATGCCCGAGCTTTTATATACAAATGAGGAAGGAAATTCATAGCTTTTGAATTCCAGGACATGACAAGCATGCGGGAAATTTTTATCCCAGGTAACATAGTAGTGTTTGCATTTATGACAGTCTATAATATCTGGCATATGTGCCAATCCAGCTACTCTTAGCATCTTCTAAATATATAATTAAGATACTTACAATTTATTACACCTCCAAGGCTTTTATTACCTTTGGATATCTAATGTTGTAAATCACCTTGAGTTCATGAGAAATTTCAGTAAACCCTATTGGATTTCATACGGGGCATTATACGCTGCGTGAAAAATCGGAATAATATTTCAGATAACATCCCTGTGCTTCTGTATGGGGTATTATAACAGGGTAAATTATACCAATAATATCAAGGATTCCTTTCCCTGAACATATTTAGGTGTCTTACCCCCTCTACCTGTCTAAATGTTGCCCCTTCACTAATGGAGCGAATTGTTTTCTCAGGATCAACCACTTTTGACCCGCCGATAACATCCACGCCGTAATCAAACAAGATCGGTGATAGAGGGCTTGTTGGTCCTACCATAACGATAAACTTACCCTTACTGAGCTCCAGCAATTTTTCTATAGTGTGATTCGTTAATGCGGTTCCAGTGAGGCCAACTACATCAGCTTTGGGCAGGATCTCTTCTGATGCTTCGGCGGGTAAATCTCCCTCTCTGGGGCTTTGTTCTATTACAAAAAGGTTGCGAGCTATTTTTTTAAGCTTTTGTATCCACGGGAAATGACCCACAATGGCAATATTCCTGCCCATCCCCTTTTCTGCTAAAATATCAAAGGCATTTTTCTCAACACATCTCGTCTCATCAATATCTATCAGTGAATTGATAGCTGCCATACCAATAGATGCCTCTAAAAGGCGGTCCGATTTGGCATATTCCGCTAACTCCAATGCTGGCTTGCCCCGTAGTTTTCCTGGCTCTCGTACTATTTTATGATATGGGTGCCCTTCATGAAGGGTAGAGGCCAGACCGCAGTTTTTGCTCACCACCGCTGTCCAGAAGACACAAACATGCACCTGAAGAACTACGCTGTCTTCCTTTAAGCTCGAAATTAACTCGTTAAGAATCGTCATCTTAAACCTCCCTGTTGTGGTATTTTTAGAGTGGTCTAAAGCACCGCCATATGGGTGGACACAGGGCGGCTTCATAAAAAGAAGTTAATCACTAGCGAAGCTCTGCCTCAAACCGACAAGATGTGAAGAGCATAATACTTTATGGGGCAAATAGTAAATTTATTCACTGAGTTCCTTATAGGGGAGCATGGGTATCTCTTTTCAGGTAATGAACTGGGCAATAACTTCTGCTCACCCATTACCGATGCTCCAGGCGGGCGGCCATAGAAGCCTTGGACTCTTAAGGGAGATGTAACTGGTAAGTTCTCTAAGGCCTTCCCGCCCGCCTTTACCCGTGCCATTAGCTGGCTTACACGTATCCGCTTCTTCATACCTGAAAAGAGATACCCATGCTCCTTTTAGAGCTTGACACATTTGTTAAGAAGTTGCCTTATGAAGACATCTAGAAGCTAAATCCATTATTGGTATGAATTTTGATGAGATGATGATGGAATAAAGATTTCCTTTTTTTATAAGTGTAATTTTACAATTTATAACTTCACCTAAAATATTAAATAATTATGATAAGTGCTCTATTATTATATTTAAAATCCTACGGATTGGTTCTGCGGCACCCCAGAGGAGCTGGTCTCCCACAGTGAAGGCAGCCACATATTCAGACCCCAGGAGCATTTTTCGAAGTCTGCCCACGGGAATGGTCAGTGTGCCGTTGACCGCTGCAGGGGTTAGGGATTGGAGGGTGGATTCTTTATCGTTAGGGACCAGGTTCAACCACTGGTTGCCCTTTTCGATCATTTCCGAGACCTCGTCAAGAGGGACATCCTTATCCAGCTTGATGGTCAGGCCCTGGCTGTGGCATCGCATGGCACCCACGCGAACGCACACGCCATCTATGGGAATCGGTTTTTTGGTTTGCAAGATCTTGTTCGTTTCCACGGATCCCTTCCATTCCTCCCTGGTCTGCCCGGATTCCATAGGCGAGTCGATCCATGCAATCAGGCTGCCTGCAAGGGGAACCGTGAAATTTTCAGTTGGGAAGGTGTTATTTCTCAGTTCCTTTGTGACGACCTCATCAATGGCAATGGCCGTGGATGCAGGGTCGTCAAGAAGTGCCCTGGAAGCATCGCCGAGGACCGCCATTTGGGCAATCAGCTCTTTCATGTGCTTGGCGCCTGCGCCTGAGGCTGCCTGGTAGGTCATGGAAGAAATCCATTCAATATGACCGGAAGCAAAGAGACCTGAAAGGGCCATGAGCATCAGAGACACGGTGCAGTTCCCCCCCACATAGGTCTTGATACCTGATGATAAGCCAGACTCAATCACTGCTCTGTTGACAGGATCCAGGACAATAATGCTGTCATCCTTCATGCGCAGTGCAGAGGCAGAGTCTATCCAATAGCCGTTCCATCCGTTCTTTCGCATTTCAGGGTATACCTTCTTGGTATAATCACCCCCCTGACAGGTCAGAATAATATCCATCGAGGAAAGCAGCTTTATGTCAAAGGCATCCCTTAATGGAGGAATATCAAGGCCCACATCAGGGCCTTTCCCGCCCACATTTGACGTGGTAAAAAAGATTGGCTCAAAGTCTTTGAAGTCTTGTTCTTGTCTCATGCGGTCCATAAGGACCGATCCAACCATACCTCGCCAACCAACAAGGCCGATTCGCAACATAATACCCTCCATAAAGCTCGATTTTTGGAAAAAAAATTAGAGTAGACTTAATCCCTCCTGGCTTCAAGAAAAAGATTCACATTTCCACCATCGCCCCCAGGGATTTAGAGACCGATTCTTGCACAACCAAATCCGCCATGGAATCAAGAGGCGTTTCATCGCGATTGATGATCATCAGTTTTGCTCCACTTTCAACAGCGAGAGCTGGCACAGAAGCGGCAGGATAGACCACCAGTGAAGAACCTGATGCAATGCAGAGATCGCATTTCCGTGCATGCGTGATTGCTTTTGCCATCTTGTCTTCAGGCATGGCCTGGCCAAAGGAGATTGTATCTGGTTTTAGAATACCGGAGCAGTCATCACAGTAAGGTACTTTCACACCGAGCCTTATCCGATCTTCGATGTCATCCCTGTCATATTTTTTTCCACAGCTCAGGCAAGAAACTGAAAAGGCTGTGCCGTGAATTTCAATGATTTTATCCGGTGAGTTTCCTGCCTTGTGATGGAGCCGGTCGATGTTCTGGGTGACAACTGCTAAAAGTTTTCCCATGTCTTCCAGGGCTTTGATTGCCAGGTGGGCACGGTTGGGGACAGCATCTTTCATGGTCTGGTAAAACTCTGTGCTCATTTGCCAATATTTTACCCTGGCTTTTTCATCTGATATAATTTTATCAAAATAAAAATCTGATGGATCGTACTTGCTCCAGACGCCTCCCGGGCTCCTGAAATCAGGAATGCCAGATTCAGTACTCAGTCCTGCCCCTGAGAACACCAGAATCTTTTCAGCCTTTTTTATCATCTCTGCGCCTTTAGCGATTAAAGACTCCATGCTCCCCTTCATCCTTTCTGATCTTATAGGCTCATAATCCAGGTTTTCTAACTCAAATGTCTACAGTTTATAGGATAAGGCTTCCTCGTGCAACTTATAAACAAAAAAATGGGGTCTCCTTGACATTGGACAATGTTAAAGATATAGCTTACTTTCAAGAGTACAGACCCTGACCCTTTTTCCTACCCTTCTGGAGGGAGATGGCTGCGTAATTTTGAGCCAAGAATATTTAGAAAGGAGGAATACCTATGAAATTAGTCCATTATATAGCAAATATTGTCATTTTATTGGGCGCTGCGGCTCTCATTGCTGGTGTGATTTATAAACTATTTTTCATAACATGGCTTGATCTTTGGCCTGGCTCGTTCCTTAGGTTTGCCAATATATGTTTATTATTGGGGATTGCTCTTTATGTACGGGAACTTATTCCCAGAAAGAAAGAATAATTGCAAGTCATTTTCCTCTGGGAGGGAGTTTGGATAGGGATGGGGTCAGATTACATCGTCCAATTCTCATATTTTGTTACATCATGTTTTCTTCCAACAATCCACATTCCTTTGAACTAAGATAAGCTTCATCGCACTATCGCCATTCAACAGTAATCTTTTTAAATTCACCAAGATTGTAGCAAGATAAAATAGAAATGAGATTTTTTGAACGAAAATACAAGTCAACAAGGGAGCAAAAAAAACAAGGGAGGAAAATAGCCATAAACCATGGACTTCCTAAGACCTTAAATGAGCTGCCATCATGGATTCATTCCTATGAAAGAAGATTTCTAATCAAGAGAGTTATTGGCTATAAGGTGGTATATAATAATATAAATACCTATAAGATTATCTTCCAAGACAAAAAACTTTTTGAGAAAAAGTGTAGAGAATTGGAGATTATCCCAGTTTATAAGGGAGATTATATTAGCCTGGATTCCTTTCCCCGGAGAAACATCATAAAAGAAGAAATTGTAGGTGGAGTATTTCAAAATGGTGTGAAGAGTATTGAAAAAAAAGCATACTTTGATATCCTTGAGTACATAAAATTATCTATAAGTGATGGCGATGGAAAACAAGACTGATATTCCCACCTACTCATTCTGGCTTTTGCGCAAAGGTTTTTATCAAAACGGGATAGCGCAGTGGCTGACTGCTCTTTTTAACGCACATTGAACCAAATGGAGGCGGCTCCGACCATATTAACGAGCAAGATCATCTATTCATTATCATCAGAGGAGTTGGAACAATTTATATCGGGAAATTCCTTCAACTCTACGCAGCCTATAGGTACTCTGACCCTCTATCTTGCAGAGGATAGGATTTAAGGATGAAGAGAAATGTTCAAACAGGGCACTTCAATCGAAATGACCATGAGTTACAAGGGTATAAAAGGTGTAATTATTGAAAGGACAGATTCCCACTTCGAATTATATATCCTTAAGCTGGATAGTGGTCTTAATCTGATTGCAGGACCTACAGCTTTTATTCCTTTGGAAAAGCAGGCTCACAAACAGTCCACTCATGAATGAATATTAGGAGGCCTAATGGCTGTTGAAGACGATTGGGGACGGGATGACCCCTCCGTGAGGGCGATGCGACAGGTGTTCAGGCGAATAGAGGCAGCCCAAGAGGAATTGTTAAAGCGTTTGAATATTTCTCCTTTTGATGTAAAGCTTAGACTCTGGCGCGAGACTGCGCGGGATTTCTTTGAGCGATCTTGGGCCCATGCGGTTAAATTGGGCCTGAATTTGGATGAGGGAAAAATTGCCGCTATTTATGTACACTGCCTGGCACGAGCTATCGGTTTGGAAGCCATTAAGGTTGTCATTGAGATCTTACCTAAAGATGAAGAGATTGAAATACTTCTCAAGGAGACTCTGCCATGATCAAGTTGCGTTTATTCGGTCGTTGCCGTATATACCACGATCCGGTGAGCCCCGTTCTCCGGGCTCCGGCTGAGATCGGGTGGGAAGGGTGGTTTCGTACCATTGATCTGGTTACACCCAAGCGGCTAAAAGGCAGGGAGCTGCTCATTCGCACTCGTGGCTGGTGGACGGTTGAACCGTCGGATGTGGCAGTAGTAGTGGAGGCATATGGTCGCTTAGTGGTTGGAGAGGGAGGTGAGCTTATGGTGGAACTCTCAAATCAGAAGGCTGTCGAGGCGCTCTCTTCGGCCCTTTCCGAACGTTTTGGCAACCAAGTGCTGCTCTCACCATGATATTTAGTGATCTATGAAATAGGGATGATGTTGGCTTGGATAATATG
The DNA here is from genome assembly GCA_030612685.1 of Desulfobacteraceae bacterium. Taxonomy (GTDB): domain Bacteria; phylum Desulfobacterota; class DSM-4660; order Desulfatiglandales; family B25-G16; genus JAUWNK01. The sequence continues at coordinate 36,779 of JAUWNK010000004.1, read as the reverse complement.
AGATGCGTTGTTCTCAACTTAGCGAAGATCCACATCAAATCCCGAATACTTTTGTATAATCCTATCCTGAAACAATCTGCCCTCCTGCCCAATGGCTAAATATCAAGATGTCTATTTATATCCAGCATTTACAAAAATTATAACTTTCTGTTTTGATATTTGTTTCCGAATTCTGGAACTCGGAAGCATTTGATATTTTTGTTTGTAAAAAAATGAAATGTGATTAAGAAAATACTTCACTATATATAGTGTATAAGTATTTAAATTTACAATATACAGTATTTTTTCCTTGACAATTTGTGCTCGATAGTACATGAATAAAAAAATTTAGCCTTATCCTTAATGTATCAATGGAAATGGGCACATTCTTTGCGCCATCTAATGTTAATATTATTTCCAAATTTTAAGAGATTTGCCATGATTTTACTATATGGACAAGGTTTTAGAGAGACTGGAATTAGAAAACTTAAAAAACTCTGCAAGGATAAATAAGGCTTTTTGAAAAAAGGCAAAGACAAGGAGAAAAGCCATTGTCTATAGAGATAGAAAAATCTGTATTAGAAAAGGCCTGCATGGAAATGATTGAAACCATCCTTCTCTGTCTTCCCAATGCCTTCAAGGGCACCATCTATCGAATTGGAAAACCACCGGAACTGATTGCAGAAAGAATCACCTCAGGAATAATTAGCGATGGAAGAGAAGAGATTTCATGGGGTCTTCCGTCAAAATCCGAATACAATCCCCCGGGTAAACCATGGATCGAATACAGGGATCAACCAGGTCGCCCACTTGAGGCCATGTCTTGGTGCGTCGGGAAACAGAAAAGCTGGACTGCTGAAGACCCAAGAAACGATGATCGAAGTGTCAGATTGCAGGTCGAAGGAATACGGGAAGATTTCTACCATATGGAACCGGTGGTTGTCCGCAAATCGGATCTTAAATTAGATATGTACTCCTCCTTGAAATATCCAAGAGATTATAAAGGAGATATCATATGGAAAGAAAGCAAGTATGTTGTTGTTGCAGTCATCAAGATACACTTCCATCCATTTACGGTAAAGATCGGCACTCATGAGACCAGAGTTATTAAAAAACTTTCACGTTCTCTCGGAACTGAATTGTTGTCTTACCAGTTAGGCCAGGATTCCATGAAGACCATGCAAAGTTTGGCAAAGGACAGGTTAAACGCATGCAATATACTTGCAGATTCACTGCGTAATGCCATCACAAAGTCAGGATTTATTTTTTCTCTTGTTAAACAGGAGATAGGATACCTTAGGGATCAGTGGGAACAGGTACTGCTTGAAGACCGGAAAGAGAAGAATATGAAGGTGGAGGCTATAAAGGATTTAAGTAGTATATTAATGAGTATGGGTGAGGGATCTGAAGACCTAAGGGAAGATTTGGTTGCCATCCAGAAAAAATTTCTGGGACTTTCTCTCCCACCTGAAAAGGGGGAGAACTGGGTGATCATGCAGATAGAAAGAAGATGGAAGGATCTTCTTTATAAATGCCAACAGGATGATCATAAGAGGAGAATGATTTGGCAGGCCATTGATAAATTGAAAAAGTCTCTTAATTTTGGTCAGGATCCTGATATCATTGCCAATTATGATAAAATGCCGGAGGAACTTAAATGGGAATGGGTCGATCTCATTTATGGAAATAACGACCGTTTTAATGCCCCAGCTCTTGAGAGGATAATCAAGATACTGGGCAATCCCGCTATTAATATCCCGTCTCGGGAAAGATCGATGAAAACCTTGGCACAACTTAAGGCCCTTGCAGAGACTATGAACAAGCTTGAACAAAGTTCAAATTTTCTCTTACGTCAGGTCCTTAATGGAGGTGATAATAGGCTGTTTTCTGAAATACTGAACAATATAACTAAGAATTCTAAACAAAAAAATGAATCTTTTATGGATTAATCCCCACCCTTATGAAATCAATCTGTGACGGACTTTCTCTATCAACCCACGAATTGATCCCCATCTGCTTTATCTCCTGCAAGAGCTAAGACCGTCTGCTGTTAATGGATTCCACTTATATTAACTACCGATACCTGAGAGAAGTTTTGGGGATGTGACTTCTTCTGTAAATTAATAATGTGTTCACTCAATGCCGGGTGTTGACTCAATACATATCAATATTGCTAATGTCCAGCAAAGAAAGGTGGGGATTATAGGATCGCATCTGTTATTTTGAGGAGTTCTATGCAAGCCCTTATCCCCTTTATTTTTTTACGATTAAACTTTTAAAGGCTCTTGAAGTTTTATGATCAATGAATAGATGAAGGGTAATGATATAATTAAACGGTTTGGCTAAAACGAAAAAAGGGGTTTGTAAGACGTTCTCTGCCAACGGTGGTTGCTGGGCCATGTCCTGGGTATACTCGCAAATCATCCCCCAGGGGAAAAATCTTTTCTATAACCCCTTCTACCAATTTGTGGTGGTCTCCTCCTTGGAAGTCGGTACGTCCAACTGAACCAGCAAAAAGGGTATCACCGGTAAAGATAGCGCCGGGTGCATGGAAGCTCACTCCCCCTGGAGAATGACCGGGCGTATGAATCACAGATATAATATAATTGCCAAGGCGTATTTCCTGACTATCATAAAGATATCCATCAGGTCTGAAATTTAGGCCTGGAGCATCAAGGGTATGGATCAATACAGGCGCACTGGTTATCCTTTTTAGCTCGCCTGCACCTCCTGTGTGATCAATGTGCCCATGGGTGATAAGGATGTACAGGATCTTAAGCCGTAATCGTGATATTTCTTTTACAATACGATATACTTCATCTCCAGGGTCAATTACCAGACCCTCTTTTGTTTCTTTGTAACCTAAAATATAACAGTTAGCCTGATAGGGGCCAACGACCAATTTTCTAAGCATAGTCCATTAATCCGAAGTTAGTGTAATAAGTTAAAGAGGATTGTTTCCAAGAGAAATATCAATCATTATTTTTCAGCTAAAAAAATAACGTCTTATTTTGCGTTGTCAACCATTGCTTTTTAAAGTACCCTGTCAGTCTGAGGTATATTGTTAGTAAAGCAAAGAAAGGAGTAATTATGGAGACAGTTAGGATAATGCCCTGTCTTGATATGAAAGAGGGTAGGGTCGTCAAGGGGATCCATTTTGTTGACCTGAAGGATGCTGGCGATCCCGTAGAAAATGCCTCTTTTTATCAAAGAGAGGGAGCAGATGAGCTGGCCATGCTGGATATAGCGGCCACGGTGGAGAACCGAAAAACTCGGCTGGAATGGGTGAAAAATGTCTCATCGGTCATTGATATCCCTCTTACCGTGGGAGGAGGGATATCTACTTTAGAGGATATTGATTTGGTCTTGGAGGCCGGGGCGGATAAGATCTCCATGAATAGTGCAGCGGTAAAAGATCCTGATCTGGTCAGGGATGCTGCCAAAAGATTTGGATCAGCGAGGATTACTGTGGCCATAGATGCAAGGAGGAACAATGAGATGCCATCTGGTTTTGAGCTGGTGGTTTCAGGTGGCAGAAAACCGGTGGGTAAAGATGCCATTGAATGGGCAAAGAGGTGTCAGGAGTTGGGCGCAGGTGTGATTCTGCCCACCAGCATGGATGGAGATGGAACCCAGAAAGGCTATGACCTGGAATATATAAAGGCCATTTCAGATGTCGTTGACCTACCGGTAGTAGCCTCAGGTGGTGCTGGGAAACTTGAACATTTCTATGAAGGGGTAGTCATGGGGGGAGCACAGATTTTACTGGCAGCCTCTGTCTTTCACTACCGCCTCATAAGCATAAGGGAGGTGAAGGAGTATCTCAGGGGAAAGGGATTGATGGTCCTCTTGCCTTGACATCCTTTAGAACCTGTTTTATTTTTTTACGTAGCTTCTCGCTCTAAACAGTCTTTTATGGTGTGAGATTATAATCATGCCAGGATATAATACTTTATATTTAGTCATAAAGAGGTTAATAAAAAACAAAAAAATTTAGCAAGATGAAAGGAGAAGAAAACCATGAAAATTGCACTGGCTACAGACGATGATAGGGGGTTGGAGGCAGTTTTGAGCCACCATTTTGGTAGGTGTCCCTACTATGTGCTTGTAGATATTGATGACGAGGAGATCAAAGGGGGCAGGGCTGAACAAAACCCGTTCTACGAAAGCCATGGTCAACCTGGTGAAGTACCTAATTTTATAAAGAATTTAGGGGCCCAGGTAATGATTGCCGGTGGAATGGGACCTAAAGCCATTGGTTTTTTTGAACAGTTCGGAATTCATGCGATTACAGGGGCTTCTGGTATGGTGGGGGAAGTGATCAAGGCTTATATGAGTGGCCAGATCGAGGGAGCAAAGCCATGCAGTGATCATAATTCATCACACCATATCGAGGCCCATGAAGATAGTGAGGCATCTCGATTGAAAGAAGAGATGATTGCTCTAAGAAGAGAGTTAGCTAAAGCCACAGAAAGGCTTAAAACGTTAGAGGAAGAAAGAGGAGACAAGGAACAGTAAACAAGGAGGTCAAATGTTAATGAAAAATCACTGCATTCAGACAATCAAAATCAAAAAGATTCTTATATCTTTGGCCCTGGTTATTGCCCTTGTTTTAGGATTCGGGCTCGGCCAGAATGCCATGGCAAAAAAAGGTGTCCCTGATAGTTTTGCAGAGTTGGCAGCCAAACAGGGTCATGTTGCTGTTAATATTAGCTCTACCAAAATAGTTAAGACAATGAGGAGGCTTTCCCCATTTCAGAGAAGGGAGTTTAGGGATTTTTTTGGAGATGATTTTTTCCGCCGTTTCTTTGGGGGTGAACCTGAAGAAAAGCTGAAACAGAGAAGCCTCGGCTCAGGAGTAGTTGTCAGCAAGGACGGGTATATTTTGACCAATAACCATGTGGTAGCCGATGCAGAAGAAATCCTGGTCACATTTTCAGAAAAGGAAAAACACGAGGCAAAAATCATTGGCAGAGACCCCAAGACTGATCTTGCTCTGATAAAGATTAAGGTTGATAAGACAATCCCATATGCCAGACTTGGGGATTCAGACAAACTTAAGGTAGGTGATTGGGTTGTGGCCATAGGAAATCCTTTTGGCCTCGGCAGCACTGTAACTGCTGGCATTGTAAGCGCAAAGGGACGGGTAATAGGTGCCGGGCCTTATGATAATTTTATCCAGACCGATGCCTCTATAAACCCTGGGAATTCAGGTGGACCCCTATTCAATCTTGATGGAGAGGTTGTAGGAATCAATACAGCAATCTTTACCCAAAGTGGAGGTAACATAGGGATAGGATTTGCTATACCTATAAACACGGCCAAATCCGTTATGTCCCAGTTGAAAGAGAAAGGAAGGGTTGTCAGGGGATGGCTTGGTGTAACTATTCAGGGGATTACACCTGAGATCAAGGAAAAATTTGGTCTCAAGTCAACAGAAGGGGCCCTGATAGGGGAGGTAGCCAAGGATAGTCCTGCTGAAAAGGGAGGCCTCGAAAGGGGAGATGTAATAATCAGCTTTGACGGGAAAAAGGTCAAGGAGATGAAAGATCTGCCACCTATGGTTGCAGAAACACATGTAGGCAGCAAGGTAGAGATAATCGTAATCAGGAAGGGAAAGGAAAAGAGATTAACCCTCAAGACAGGAGAGTTAAAAGAGGAGGCAATAATGGCTGTTACCACTACTCCTGAGATTGAAGAAGGTTTTGGATTATCTGTTCAAGAACTTACCCCTGAACTTGCTGAAAGCTTATCTTTAAAGGGCGAGAAGGGGGTAGTGGTATCAGGTGTAAGGAAGGGTAGCCCGGCTTCTGAGGCAGGATTGCAAAGGGGTGATCTGATTCAGGAGATAGAACGTGAGCCAGTTGAAAACATGGATGATTATAAAAGGACAATGGGGGAATCAAAATCAAAGAAACAGATCCTCATGGTTATAAGGCATAGAGGGCATACCAGGTATGTAGTGCTAAAAAGGGAGAAGAAATAAAGCTACGCAACTTATTCAAATTTATGCAATATATTTTTCTTGCAAGAAGATAGATTTACCCTGTTAGAATGTCCCGTATGAAATCTAACAGGGTTTATTACATTTAGAGGACTAACACACAAATAACATTATAGGGTTAATGCTGCTTATTTGATAGATAGACACCTATTATCTTTCTTTTCTTAATCTTTTCAAGATTTGTATTCCTTGTCCGCCGAATGCGGGTTCCAATATCGATTAATAGCAACAATCTTGTGACTCATAAGGGTCTGGAATGAAAGGAAATCTTTTCTCAAAGATTCAACGGGGTTTAAACAGAATTACGGTTGCCTTAACCCGTAGCGAGCAGCTTTTTATGATCGTGATGGGTGGGATTGTAGGGGCAGTGGGGGGATATGGTGCCATCGGGTTCCGAAAACTAATCGGTGTAGTTACTCAATCCGGGTGGGGGAATGCAACCGGGATGGAGGGAAAGGATCTGCTGATTATGGCCCTGGCAGCGCCCTACTGGATAAAGGTCTTAATCCCGGCAATAGGCGGCATTTTAGTGGGGGTCATTATCTATTTCTTTGCTCAAGAGGCCAAAGGGCATGGTGTGCCTGAAGTGATGGAATCTGTTGCCTTAAAAGATGGTAGGATGAGAACCCGCATAGTCTTTGCCAAGGCATTTGCCTCTGCTATTTGTATCGGTTCTGGTGGCTCAGTGGGCCGTGAAGGTCCTATTGTGCAGATTGGCTCAGCCATGGGCTCGGCCATCGGTAAACTGGTGAAAATATCAGCGGCACGCCTACGAATTTTAGTAGCCTGTGGTGCTGCAGCTGGTATTGCTGCAACCTTTAATGCCCCCATGGCCGGTGCCCTTTTCTCAATGGAGATTATACTTAGCGAACTTGGAGCCTTACAGTTTATTCCTATTGTGGTTTCCTCAGTGGTTGCCACCGCTTTATCCAGGCATTACCTGGGAAACTTCCCTGCCTTTGAGATTCCTGCCTATGATCTTTTGCATTACAGCGAGTTGTTCCTATATCTGATATTGGGGGTTTTGGCCGGGGTTGTAGCCTATATATTTATTCGTCTTCTTTACGGTATGGAGGATTTTTTTGAAGGATGGAAGTTGCCTGAATATATTAAGCCCGCTATCGGGGGGGCTATTATCGGGTGCATTGGAATTTTTTTCCCCCAGATCTTTGGTGTAGGATATGAATCAGTTACCCAGATCTTACGCGGTGAGATGTTAGGGATTATACTTGTTGGGCTCCTGATTGCAAAGATATTGGCTACCAGTATTAGCATCGGCTCTGGTGGCTCAGGGGGGATATTTGCACCATCCCTATTTATGGGGGCAGTGCTGGGTGGTATCTTCGGTCAGATTGTTCATAGCCTTTTCCCTTACACTACTGCATCCCCTGGTGCATATGCCTTAGTGGGCATGGGGGCAGTTGTTGCGGGTACCACCAGGGCCCCTATTACTGCTATGCTCATCATCTTTGAGATGACTGCAAATTACCGGATAATCCTCCCTTTGATGTTCGCCTGCACTATAGGCTTGGTGATCTCGGCCCGTCTTTCCAGAGAGTCGATTTATACACTTAAACTAGTCAGAAGGGGGATAAATATCTATGGTGGAAAGGAGCTTAATGTCCTTAAACTCCTGAAGGTTTCCCAGGTGATGATTTCTGGCATTGAGCTTGTATCTCCCTCGGAACCTTTAACCGAGCTCGCTACAAGGATGATGGCGAGTTCCCATTCCCAAATTTTTGTAGTTGGGAATGATAACCGAATCCATGGCCATATTTCACTTGAGAATTTACGCCCTATCCTGAAGGATTATGAGAGTGTTTGCGATGTGGTAATCGCCTCGGATCTCATGGATGAAGATGTAACAGTGGTGAATACCGAGGAATCCCTTGATATGGTTATGCAGGTCTTTGGGAAGTCTGAACTTGATGAAATTCCCGTAGTGAATAAAGGACAGTTCGTGGGCACGATACGGAGGAGTGATGTAATAGAGGCCTACAACCGGGAGATCTTTAAATTAGATATGGCCTCTGGTTTGGCAACCTCTCTTCGTCTCCAACAAAAGATGCGCTCGCGAAAGTTGGCTTTGGTTGGAGGGTTTCTCATATTGGAAATTGACGCTTCCAGGATTTTTATTGGCAAGACCCTGGAAGCATTAAAAATTCGGGAGGGCTTTGGAGCCACAGTTTTAACTATCAAAAGGGAGGCTAAAGAGGGAAGTGATAAGATCTCTTATATGCTCCCCACACCTTCTACTATTATAAAAGAGGGGGATAAGCTTATAATCTTCGGATTGCAGAAGGATCTTTCCCGTTTTCCAAGTGATTAAAGACTGTTTCCTTAAATTGATTTTTTGCAGTGTGGATTGCGTTCAAGATTCAATTGCCTTTCTCCTGAGAATTTCATAGTAGGTTAGAATTCTATTTATATAGCGTACAGGTTCTGTTCCGCGGCAGTAGCCATATTTAGTTTTTTTGTAATACTTTTTAAAACGTAACAGAGGTAATGTATTTTCTAAGGATGACCATATATAGGGGTCGAGACCCATCTCCAAGGCCAATTTTTGGGCGTCCACTATATGACCATGACCGACATTGTAGCTGGCAAGGGTGATGAGTAATCTGTCTCCGTCTTCAGCTTTTTTGTATTTTTGGTACAGTTTTGTTAGGTATCTGACCCCTGCTATAATGCTCTCTTCTGGGTTCAGCCTGTTGCTGACACCCATTTCTCCTGCAGTAGGTAGGGTGAGCTGCATAATGCCCCTCACCCCTGTATAGCTTCTGGCATGTTCATCGAAGTGCGATTCCTGATAGATCATTGCTGTGATCAACCTCCAGTCAAAACCATATTTCTTGGCTGCTTCTTTAATGATGGCCTCGTACTTAGGAAGCCTGGTTTCTATTCTCTCATGAAATATTTTCAAATCGAGATAATCAAATATTTCTACCCCAGCATAATATTTCTCGTAGATCTTGGCAAAGGTGCCATCCGATTTTATTGTTTCGAAAAAATTATTTATCTTCCTTAAAAGGGCCTTTTCACCTTTTTTTGCCGCCCATGCAAGTGACTGAGGTTCTTCTATAGGAAAAGCGATTCGGATATCAGGATAATACCTGCGGTTTAAAAGGGCTATATTAGAATCAGCTACAGTTATATCGATCTCTTTTCTTGCTACCTGACGTATCAGTTCCTCTGTAGGAACATCATCATGTTCTTTGATGTTTATCTCAAGACCCTCTTCGTTTAACTCATTCAGCCTTTCCTGGTAGGAGGTACCACGTCGTATGTGTATGATTTTTCCTTTTAGATCTTTTATTTCTTTGATCTGAGTGTTTTCTTTATGGATGATGATCCTTTGCTGGACAGATAGATATTCATTTGAAAAATCAACTCTATCTTGCCTCGATGGGGTTACTGTCATGCTTGCGGCAATAATATCCGCTTTTCCTTCTGAGACTTCATTGATCAGATTTTCCCATTCAGTTATCCTTATCTTTAATTTAACACCCAAATAGTCAGCAAAGGCCCTTGCCAGATCATATTCGAATCCCATATCTGTGTCTCGATATATATAATAACAATGGCCATTATTTCTTGTCAAAACAATAAGTTCTCCAGATTCCTTAATCTTCTTTATTACACCTTTTTCCATGCAGTTACTAAAGAGGAAGAGTGGTAGGGTAAGAAGAATGGGGATTAAAATCTTCAAATTTATATGAATGCGTGCTAGATGCTTGCTCATCTCACTTAAAATCCCCCTAACTATATATATCGGAAATTCTATAACATATTGAAATTAATACATTTCTTGAGGCCGTTATCTTTTGCCTCACACATGGAATAATGGAATGGTGGAATATTGGAATGATGATTTAATGAGAAAATTTTCCACTTATTAACTTCCTTGTGAATAAGATTCCCCCTAACATAGGATCTTGCCAATAAACCAATACCCCGGTTTACCATAACCCAATATTCCAGTGTTCCATTATTCCAAAATTCCAATTGTGAGCGGAGCGAACTAAGTTCTCTTTAGGAATATCTTGACCAGTGTTTTTTCTTTACTATACTATCATAAGCTAAAGATTTCAATTTTTTCATCCCTGATGGTTTTAATAATTGTTCAAAAGAAATTAAAAATTTTCAAACTTACCTATTTAGGTATATTCATGGAATCAGAAGAATGAAGGGAAATGACTTCCAAAAAATGAGTCTCGGATTTTGGATTGACACACAACCCTGTTTTCCCTATTATTCTTTTATAGAAAAATGAGTTTTATCAAATTAAAAAAATAACATGACATGGTCTTGAATAACGGATGAAGAATCTATTCCTCAAAGACGGTTTTTTTAAGACCATCCTTGACTCCTCGTTGTATGTGGAGAAGGTTAACATTATGTAAGACTAACTTCCCATATAAAAAGTCATAATCTTGGAGTTTAACTGTCTGAAATGATGACATAAAGCGGTTTTGTTGGTTTGTATTTTGTGGCTATCTAATTATAGTTAATAATTGCAGTTTTTAGATTACATTTTTCAATATACCAGAGTTCTTTATAAAGGGAGACCTTTGGAAAATGGCCACTCTGTCATTGCGAACGAATGTGAAGCAATCTCTAACTCATTGAAAATATAAAGGATCACCACGTCACTTCGCTCCTCGCAATGACTTGTAAGATAATTTTTCAAAGGTCTCAAAGGATCCACCTTGTGAATGTATAAATTTTATCGAAGGAGGGGAGGTGATTTTTTTAATTAATAATCATAAATAAAATATCTAAAGAAAGGAGAAGTCAAATGAAAAAGAAGAGTAGTACAGTAATTCTTTTATTTGTCGCACTGGGCCTGTTGATTGTGGCAGGTTATGTAGAGGCAAAATATATTCCCAAAGGAGAGATCGCCTGCTCAGCAGATATTACATGGAGTGTAGTTCCTCAGGCTGATATTACATCATTTTCATGTACTGTTACAGAATTCAAGAAAAAACCGGCGGTTGTATTTAAGGTAGGGATAAAAAACATCTCAGATAAGGCACAGCGTTTCAGGGTTCAGATCTTTCTCCTTAAAGAAGGAAAGGCTGTAGGTGGTCTGGTCCCAAGGAAAGGGAAGCCCCCGGTTCTTAAAGCAGGCGAGGAAAAGATAGTTGCTTATCCGGTAATAAAGGCAACCCAATTGCCAGGAAAACTGGAAGTAGTTGTTAAAACCATATCCCTTGATTAATAACACTAAAGTAAAAGGAGAGATAACATGAAAAAGACCAGAACGATAATTTTTCCAATCTTAGCTGCCTTTTTCGCCTTTCTGCTGGTTGGAACCTCAGTTCAGGCCAAAACGAAGTATATCTCAATTAGCACAGGTGGCACAGGAGGGGTTTACTATCCTTATGGTGGAGGCCTGGCAGAGATTTTCACCAGATATGTAAAAGGGGTTAAAGCGGTTGCAGAGGTAACAGGTGCCTCGGTTGAGAATGTAAAGCTGGCTCATAGGGGAGAAACAGTCATTGCTGAAGCTATGAATGATGTTGTTTATCAGGGCTATAAAGGCATAGGTAAATTTGAGGGAAAACCTCAAAAAATATTAGCAATGTTTCAGATGTACCCTCATCACTACCATGTGGTGGCATTGAAAGGAAAAGGAATCAAGACTATCTATGATATAAAGGGGCGTAAAGTTTCTGTTGGCGCACCAGGAAGCGGAACAGAGTTTAAAACTAACTTGGTCTTACAAGAGGCCCTGGAGATACCTTATTCCAGCTTTAAGGTATTTCGGCTTTCATTTACAGAAAATGCAAATGCCCTTAAAGACGGAACAATTGACGTAGGCATCTGGGATGTGGCGGCTCCTACCTCTTCTGTAATGGACCTTTCCATTACAAGGGACATCTATGTTATCCCATTTTCAAAAGAAGACATAGATAAAATTTGCAAAAAATTTCCCTTTTATTCTCCATTTGAGATGCCGGCAGGCACATATAAAGGGCAGGACAATCCACTACTTAATCCATCAGTATGGAATACAGTAGCATGTACAGCCTCTCTGGATGAAAAATTGGTCTATAAACTTGTCAAGGCAGTCTTTGAGCATACAGACTACTTGAAAATGATACATCCCTTTGCAAAATACACTACGCCTCAGAATGCTATTAAACATTCGGTTATCCCCCTTCATCCAGGTGCAATTAAATATTATAAAGAGCTGGGATTGACAATTCCTAAACGATTGTTGCCAGAAAAATAACGAGATAATTGCCTTAATAAGAGGCCGTCATATTTTCATGACGGCCTCTGGGTTTTGCAGAGCGGAAACCATATGCCCAGGTGTCTAAAGACAGTATTGCCCATTGCCCTTATATCTTATCTTCTTTTTTCTCCAGTTGCAGCAAAGGCCATGCATCCCCTTTCATTGATAATTGAAAAAGAGGATGGCGTGGTGTTGATCTCTATACCAATAGAGCCTGGAGAATTTTTTACTATAAGATATATACACTCTGTTGATATATCTCCGGTATACGAGGTTTTTTATGCAGATGAGAAGAGAGGGATTATTATTAAAGAGACTTATTTTAAGATGTTCGGAGCGGGAATGGGCCACTGGCCTGGGCGGGGGAGAATAGTAGAAAAAAATGGATGGATCTTTATTAAGGATATGAACATTGCTCTCGGAGAATTTTATCTTAGGATAGGAGCGCCATCAGTTGATCATGCCATTCTCATCAGGGGAGAAGAAATATATTTAAGCAGGATGACTCCAGGAATGAGGATCCGCCTCTATATAAAGCATGGGAAAATAAAAAATGCAGGATCAAGATAGAGGATCGGAAAAAGAGATAAAACCGAGTAAGACCAGGAGCTTGGTTGGTTTTTTTGCCTTTGCATTTACTGTGATAGCGGTTACCCTCTCTCTTTTTCAGCTTTATTCTGCCGGAATCCAACCATTTTCAGCCATATATCAGCGTTGTATCCATATAACGCTTATCATGACCCTTGCCTTTCTTTTATTCCCGGCAACAAAAAAGGCATCCAGGCAAAAACAGGATATATATTTCTATATCGATTTGCTCCTGATTGCCCTGGTCTTTCTTGTTGGTGGTTATATCATCTTTTATTATGGCGAGATCATTGAACGTCAGGGTGATTGGACAACAATAGATGTTATTTTTGGATTGGTTACCACCTTTTTGGTAATAGAGGCCTGTCGCCGAACAATTGGCTGGGTAATGGTCATTATCTGTTTAAGCTTTATCGTATATGCATATTTTGGCCCCTATATGCCGGAGTTTTTTGCGCATAAAGGCTATAGCATTGAGCGCATTTCTACACTTTTATATCTTACTACAGAAGGCATTTATGGACTTCCCTTAGGCGTTGCTGCAACATTTGTCTTTATCTTCGTGCTCTTTGGGTCTTTTTTGCAGAAAACAGGCGGCGGGGACTTTTTCATAAATCTGGCTTACGCCTTGACCGGGCGTATGACCGGCGGCCCAGCCAAGACAGCGGTCTTGGCAAGTGGATTTATGGGATCTGTTTCCGGTAGCGCCATAGGAAATGTGGTTACTACCGGCTCTTTTACCATCCCTATGATGAAAAAACTTGGATATAAGCCCCATATCGCAGGCGCGGTTGAGGCAGCCGCATCTACAGGTGGCCAGCTCATGCCCCCAATTATGGGAGCCGGCGCCTTTCTCATGGCGGAGTTCACCAATACATCTTATCTATATATCATTAAGGTGGCACTTATACCGGCTATCATGTATTATGTAACTGTCCTGTTTTTTGTCCATTTTGAGGCAAAGAAGATGGGCTTCCTTGGGCTCCCGGGCGATCAACTTCCCCGGATCGGTGAAACACTCAAAAACGGTCTCCATTTCCTTATTCCCTTAGGGATATTAATCTATGTTCTTGTTAGAAATTTTAGCCCAATGATGGCTGGTTTTGTTGCTGTGGTGGCCACCTTTTTAGCAGCCATGATTCGAAAGCGGTCAAGATTGAGCCTGCGAGATGTCATAGATGCCCTGGCATTGGGAGGAAAGAATGCTATCACTGTATCTGCGGCCTGTGCAGCAGCCGGTATTATAGTTGGTATGGTCAGCCTCACTGGTATGGGTCTTAAATTTTCGAGTATGGTGGTTTCAATCTCCGGTGGTGTCCCTCTGATTGCTATAATTCTTATAGGGCTTGCCTCTCTTGTTTTGGGCATGGGATTGCCTGTTACAGCGTCTTATATTGTTCTGGTTATCTTAGCCGGACCGGCCCTTATCGAGATGGGAGTTGCTCTGATAACTGCCCACATGATAGTCTTCTGGTATAGTCAGGATGCCAATGTCACACCTCCTGTGGCCCTGGCATCTTTTGCAGCGGCAGGTGTTGCTGGGGCAAACCCTATGAGATGCGCCTTTTCTTCCTGGAAGATTGCAAAGGGCCTCTATATTATCCCTATTATCATGGCCTACCAGCCTCTTCTCTTGAATGGCCCTTTCTGGGAGGTTGTTAGGGCTATAGTTTTTTCTACACTTGGTCTTATAGCCTTTACTGCCTTTTTGGAGGCCTATCTCTTCCACCGCACAAATATCATTGAATGGATTTTCATGGGTGTTGCTGCCTTTTTGCTCCTCCTTCCTTCTTTCTACACTGATTTTATTGGCGTAGTTCTTTTCTTTGGGGTTATTTTCACCCAGAAACTAATATGGAAAGAAGAGTGGAAGGGTTTGCTGGGGCTCCAATTGTCAAAGAAGAACCTGGTAGATGCATTTCATGGAAGATAAAAGAGGCATGGATATATCTTCTTAACATGATACGAAAAAGGATAATTATCTAAAAGTCAAGCTTCTGGATCGGGAAAGATCTATAAAAAAGGCCTTAAGGAGAAATACACCCTTGGCTATCAAAAAATGAGTTGACAACTTTTGGTAACAAGGATAGATAAGGATATAAATTTTAAGATATAAAAAGAAAGAAGGATCCTATTCAATGAGACGCTACGAGACGATTTATATTGTCAATCCCAATCTTGAGGCTGACTCTTTAAGAGAAGTAGTCACAAAGTTTTCAGACCTAACTAAAAAACTAAAAGGCTATATTGTAAAGGTGAATGAATGGGGAAAGAGAAAATTGGCTTACGAGGTCAGGCGATTTGATAAAGGCCACTATGTAGTATTGGATTTTTGTGGTCTTCCTGAGATAGTAAAAGAGTTAGAGAGAAATCTAAAATTAGACGACCGGGTCCTATTATATTTAACTGTCAAAATTGATGAAGACGTTGACCCAGAGGATTTAGTAGGCAAAGAGCAGGAAAAGGAAGATAAAAAAGAGGATAAAAAACAAGAGAGTCATAATGAATCAATTGTGGATGAATAATGGTCTTTAATGATAAAAGAAAGAGGATATTTATTAAGCACAAAATGTGTCGTTTTTGTGCTGATCCAGGCCTAAAGATCGACTACAAAGAGCCAAAGACCCTTTCAGTTTTTATTACTGAAAGAGGAAAGATAATACCTCGTAGAATTTCTGGCAACTGCGCCAAGCATCAAAGAGTGCTGGCTTTAGCTATAAAAAGAGCCAGAAAAATTGCCCTTCTACCTTTTACTACGGCAAAAATAAAAATGAAGGAACATCGAGAATTTTAAAAGATAGCTGTGGTGGATACAGATTTGATTATGGGGGCTATAGAAGGTAAGATGGTTTTGTGGCCTCCATTTTACTTTTTTAATAAACTTTTTCTTTCCTTAGTCCTTAATATCCTTCATGCACATTTTGTTTTCGACACCTACCCCGTAGAATAGTCACCGGGGGAAAAGATATTATATTCTCGAGGAGACAATTTCCAAGTTATTGCTATTAACTGCATAAGTATTCAACGTAGCTGACCACTAAGAAAAAACTTGAATGGGAGAAGGGAAATGGAGATTATATTGATGCAAGACCTTGTATCTCTCGGTCTTGAAGGTGATATCATAGATGTAGCTAAGGGATATGCCAGGAATTATCTTATTCCCAAAGGTTTTGCCATCGAGGCCAATGATGCTAATATGAAGGCCCTGGAGATGAGGAAAGGGAAGATAATGGCTAAACGCGGGAAAGATAAAGAGGCAGCTGAAAGAGTTAGGGAAAAGATTTCGCAGATAACGGTAACTGTCAGACGGAAGGCTGGTGAGGGGGGCAAACTTTATGGTTCTGTGACAAGTCGAGATATTGCTCAAGGGCTTGAAAAGGAGGGAGTCATTATAGATAGAAAAAAAATTATTATCGATGAAACAATCAGGTCTCTTGGGGAGTCTGAGGTAGCTATTAAACTCTATCCGGAGGTTATAGCCACAACAAAAGTAGTTGTTGAGAAGGAGGAAGAAAAGGCTAAAGAAGCAAGTTAGCTACCCTTCGCTCTCCAATTGGAATACTGGAACTTTGGAATACCGGAATAATGGGTTTAGATAAATTAAAACAATCAAAAAATGATTTTTCAACTTTTTCCGCCCATTACTCCATTTTTCCAACATTCCCTGGCCCAGCCCTGACTTGCAAGGCCAGAGTCCACAGGCTTCGCTTACAAGGTATTACAGCGATGACGGCCTTTTCCATGCAAGTCGCGCCAGGGCGGGCCATCATTCCATGTGGTGGTCATTAAGCGAGTACACCTGAAAACTCTCTGATTTTACTTACTTTTAGAAATTCTTGGATGTTAACTATGCCCAAGAAAAAAGAAGATGCGGCTCATTCTGCCTATAAGGTCCCTCCACATAATCTGGAGGCTGAACAGGCTATATTGGGTGGGATATTGATTAATAATGATGCACTTAACCAGGTTGTGGATATCCTGGCGGGTGAGGACTTTTACAGGGAGGCTCATGCACTCACATTTG
Source organism: Desulfobacteraceae bacterium (assembly GCA_030612685.1). GTDB lineage: Bacteria > Desulfobacterota > DSM-4660 > Desulfatiglandales > B25-G16 > JAUWNK01. The sequence goes on along the minus strand of JAUWNK010000004.1, from coordinate 19,943 downwards.
AAGGAATGCTTACCCTATATAATAGGGATGATCCTGTCGACCTGATAACGCTTTCCCAGGTGTTGAAGGAAAAAGGTGTCCTGGATAATGTGGGAGGAACAAAGTATCTGGCATCCCTGGCAGAGGCAACATCAACCTCTGCTGGAATACTGTATCATTCTGAAATCGTTAAAGATTTATCTACAAGAAGAGGTTTGATTAGCCAGTGTTCCCATATCTCTGAAGTTTGCTTCCAGTCTTCTAATGATACTGATGAAATCCTTGATTTAGCCGAGCAATCGATATTTGAGATAGCCGAGAGGAATATAGATCAAAACTTTTACCCCCTTAGTGAAGTGGTCAAGGAGAGCTTCAAGAAAATAGAAAAAACTACGGAAAGCAACATTACGGGTATTTCAACTGGATTTACAGATTTTGACAATCTTACCGCCGGCCTTCAATCTTCTGATCTTATTATTATTGCAGGCAGACCAAGCATGGGTAAGACAGCATTGGCCTTAAATATTGCGTATAATGCTGCACTGGAGGAAAAGATAGGTGTAGGTATATTCTCCCTTGAGATGTCAAGACTCCAGCTTGGCATTAGGCTTTTGGGGTCAGATGCTATGATAGATGCCTGGAAGTTAAGGAAGGGAGCTCTGCAGGATGATGACTACCTTCGTTTGACAGACTCTGCCAATAGACTCTCAGAGCTGCCTATATATATTGATGATTCTTCTGGTTTGTCAGGCCTGGAGATGAAGGCCAAGGCAAGGAGATTGAAGAAGAAATATGATATATCCTTACTGATTATTGATTATCTTCAATTGATGCAGAGCAGGAAGTCAGTTGAATCAAGGCAGCTGGAGATCTCTGATATATCAAGGTCTTTGAAGGCCCTTGCAAAGGATTTGAACATCCCTGTCGTGGCGATTTCTCAGTTAAACAGAAAGGTTGAGGATAGGCCCAATAAGAGGCCAATATTAGCTGACTTGAGGGAGTCGGGCGCTATAGAACAGGATGCAGACCTGATTGCTTTTATTTACAGGGAAGAGCTGTATAATCGGACAGAGGAAAACAGGGGAAAGGCGGAGGTTATTATTGCCAAACACAGGAACGGCCCCACCGGCATGTTTAATCTGACCTTTAGGGAAAAATATACAAAATTCGAAAACTACTTTAAAGAGGAATTGGTAGAAGGGTAATTTATAATATTTCGGATTTCGGATTGCGGATTGCGGATTTATACTGCAACTCATTTCGGTGAAAATTAAAGATTACTGAAAATCTATAAGAATACACTTTTATCTATCTATTACTAAAGCTTGAGGCAAGGCCATAGAGAAGGTACATGGCAAAATAGGTGGTCTCAAGGCCAGCCATTTAAAAAGACTCCAAAGTATTTATAGACGACGCATCTCTAAGGGCGAGATAATCTCTCGAGAATTAACACGCCGGTTAGCAGAAATCTCCTCCGACATCAAAAAACAGGTGGCCCTCCTTATAGGAAGGAGGGGCGATGTGGAATATGTGGTTGTGGGCAATGATCACAGCATCCTTATACCTGATTTAGCCCGGTTTAGATCCGGGGCTGGTAGACTGAAGGGCCTCAGGTGCATCCATACCCATCTCCATGGAGAGCCATTAAGTCAAGAGGATTTAATGGATTTAGCACTGCTCAAGCTGGATCTGATGTTGTGCATCAAGGTTAACAATAAAGGGATTCCGGCCGATCTATATTATGCCCATCTACTTCCCAAAAATAATTCAGGGCGCCCGTGGTTTGTAGAGCATGTACCTGATATTGGCAGGCTGAATCTCAATTTTTCGGAATTTATAAGAGATCTTGAAACTGAACTCGCCAAAACAGGCACAGGCCTTGGTATGGAGAAAGAGGAAGGAGCTGTGCTTGTTAGTGTAACTAAGACCTTGAGGCGGGAGGCGGAGGAATCACTTGAAGAATTAAAAGAGTTGGCCATAACAAGCAATCTCTTGGTCGTGGATTCTGTTATCCAGAGGAAAACAGAGGTAACTTCTCGTTTTCTTTTAGGAAAAGGAAAATTAAGCGAGTTAGTCGTACGCTCTGTTCAAGCAGGGGCTAACCTTTTAATCTTTGACTGTGAACTGACTCCTGCACAGGTCAGGGTTCTGACAGATTACACAGAAATGAAGATAATTGATAGAAGCCAGTTGATATTGGATATATTTGCCAGGAGGGCAATCACCAGAGAAGGGAAGATACAGGTGGAGCTTGCTCAATTAAGGTATCTTCTACCCCGGTTGATTACCAAGAATACAGCCATGTCAAGACTTACTGGTGGGATAGGTGGCAGAGGTCCAGGGGAGACCAAATTGGAGATTAATAGGAGGAGAGTAAGGGATAGAATAGTCCTATTAAGCAAAGAGTTAAAGGAAGTCGGGCAACAGAGGAAAGAGAGGAGAAAAAAGAGAAGGGATAAGGGTCTTCCAGTAGTCTCAATTGTTGGGTATACAAATGCGGGAAAATCGACACTTCTTAATACCCTTACAAAAAGTCATGTTAGGATAGAAGATAGGCTTTTTGTTACACTCGATCCTACAAGTCGCCGCCTCAGGCTAAAAGAAGGGGAGGTTATTATCACCGATACCGTTGGATTTATCAGGGATTTACCAGAAGATCTTTTGGATGCCTTTGCTGCAACACTTGAGGAACTTCATGAGGCATACCTTCTTGTCCATGTAGCAGATATCAGCAATTCAAGATTGGAAGATCAGATGGAATCAGTTGGCAAGACCTTGAACAGCCTTGAGCTTAACAATATCCCGACTATTTTAGTTTTAAATAAAATGGACAGGCTGAATAAATTTCAGACAGCTCGTCTTGCTAAGAAGCTGGACGGAATCCCAATTTCGGCTCTAAATCCTTCCACCTTGCCTAAACTGAAAAAGGCAATGGCGGATATTATATTCTAATACTCTGCCATCCATGGGATTTGATCTTTTTCTGATTTCTGGTAATCATCAGGCTTTGACAGTTAGGAAGAGAATTTATTAATCTCGTCCCTTGAGCTGGGTCAAGGATAAAAAGTGCGGTTGAAAGGGCATCAGCTTCCATGGCTGTTGGAGCCTGAACCGAAACGCTTGCATTAATGAGGGGTGATAGTCCGGTTTTGGGATTAACAATATGATGAAAGATCTTCTCCTTGTTAAAGAATACTTCGTAGTTGCCAGAGGTTGCAACAGATCTGTTTGTGATAGCGACCATGTCAGGGTAGTTTTTTTTCTTTTTGGGGTCTTCAATGGCTATTTTCCAGGGCCTGTTATTTCCTTTGTCACCTATTGTCCGGATATCCCCACCAGCGTTTATAAGGGCATGTTTTATCCCCTGCTTCATTAGTTTTTCAACCGCCTTATCCACAATAAAGCCCTTGGCGATGCCATCCAGGGTAATTCCCATACCATCTTTTTTAAATAATATGGTTTTTCCATTGAGAGAAATTAGTCTGGCATTAACAAGTTCCAAGAGTTCAGAGATCTTTGAATCACTTGGCAGAAGGTTTTTTTGAGCTTTAAAGGATTTGGCGAATAGATCTAGGACTGGTTTCACTGTGATATCAAAAAGGCCATTATTAATTTGGTGGTAATACATGGATTTTTTAATCACAAAGGTGAGTTCAGGAGGAGACTCCTTGAGAAATCCATCGCGGTTTAGTTGAGATAAAGGTGTGATAGGGTCATACCTGCTCATCATCTTTGTAAGTCTTCCTATCTCTTCAAAGGCCATAGCAATGGCTTCCTCTGCCTGGTCTTTGGAGGGGTCAAGAACGGTTATAGACACTATTGTCCCCATGCCTGTTCTGGACTTTGAAACCTTATATAATTTTCTGTCAAATTTTACTGCCTCGGCTATGGATGCTCCTATAGGGCATGTTGTCAAGCCTAGACTGACTATACCGGAAATTTTTAGGAAGTCCCTCCTATCTATATATCTGTGTTTCATTGATCGGTAGGATTCTCTAATCATTGTATTCCTCCAGGAAAATTTTTTCTGTCTATATCACTTGAGTCAATTAATTACAAGATTTTTTTCTTATATATTTATTTTTCACTTCTATATTTTCTCCGCGGTCATTTCACACAACGGTTTTCCATTCTTAATAGATAGGGTGAATTTTACCCATTTTTCATTTATAATATGTTCTTCTGATTGTTTTCTCAGAATACCAAAGTCTGCTGTTTCGAGAAAGGCCTTAAGAAGCACTATTTTTTCCTCAAGTTTTTCATCCTCTTTTCTTTTTTTAAGATATTCATCTACACTTTTCCAATATTCCCTTTTAGCTACAGTTTCGATACAATGAGATAATGTTGGAATAAGTTCAATGCGGATTGTCACTGGAGCATACCCCCTCTTTTATCTATAATCTTGCTTGATATATGTTTGTGGCATATTAGAAATTCAGTAGATCTTTCTTTTTACACTGGCTGATGACCATGATGGAGTAGTCTTTTATTAGGAATTGGGGTTGAAAAATACTAATTTGATTATGCTTGAGCCTTTTTGTTTGAGCTAAAAGATAGCGCGGTTAAGTCTTCTTGATTACCAGAAGAATCTCATCTTGCATCATGCGATAGCCCTCAGCTATTTTGTGATGAGATTCAAAATACTGTCGGATTTTCCCTTCATATTTCCTGAACTGACGGTCTATCAAAAGAAAAAGGCCGATTGTAACCATATCCTCCAAACTCTCTGTCCATATCTCATTCATAAAGTACCGCACTTCAATGGTATCATCTCCATATTGCTGGATCAAATCCCGCCACAGTTCAAGGATATTGACATCGTAGTGGGTAAATTGATTGAAAAAGTTGGCCACTTCCCCTATCGGCGACTGGAGAACGATAGCAATACGCCCCCCATCTTCGAGGTGTGCATACATTTTCTCAATCGTAGTCATCCAGTGACCGTCCTCAATATAGTAGAGAACATGAGAACAAAGGATAAAATCTTAAGACGTTGAACCAAGGTTAGCCTTGTCCCAAAAATCGTTGTAGATCTTAAAATGTGGACACCTTCGCTTGAGAAAACTCGCCTGTTTCTCATTGGGCTCTACCACGGTTGTCTCATTGAAGGATTGCGAGATGGGAATAGTCAAGCTCCCTCCTCCGGCACCAATGTCTAAAAAATATCTCCTATGGGGTAGTCCAGCAATAATCTCGCCGACCTTCACCAGCTCGATGCCTTTTTCCGTCGAACATCGAACAAAGAGATCAAGTTGTCGTTGATAATCTGCGTCCCCCTCCATTACCACTGATCGACCCCGTAATGTATTCTCAATGTCCAAAGACATCGGATTTCTCCTAAAAAAGGGTATTAAGTTTGAAAAATCTATAGCATGGAAAAAATGCGATGTAAAATATGAAATGGAGTAGAATCTTTCCTCTTGACAAAATGGGAGAAAGAGGGCCACATTTCAAAGATTAAGTAAATCTTTCTTTTGACATTGGCTGGCTATTAGGATGGAGCAAGCTTTTTTTGGGATTGGAGTGTAACAATAATTATTTAATTATGCCTGAACATGTATAGTAATTTCTTTTACTACTTGCAAGTTTCTCTTTAATGAAGCTGCCAGTCTTGATCCGTTGAGAAGCGATTTTTTTCCCCAGAGGGAGTCAATATCCTTTTGCTCAAGGATATGTTTTTATTCTTAAAATAATTTAAGAGAAGATTAGTAGATGATAGGAGGTGATAATTTGAATAGAAGACTTTGCATCATATTTATCGGCCTTTTTCTTTTATCCTCTTTTAACATGGTTTTGGCAAGCAATGAGAAAGACTCTAAAATGACCGTTGAGGAGAGCATGAAAGAAATTTTAAACTCTATCAGCAATATTATACAAAACAGTATCAAGCTTGCCGGGGCAAAATTAAAGGAACTTCAAAAGGAGTTAAAAAAAGAGGGAGAATCTATCCAGAGGCAGGCAGAGAAATCCATAGTACAGAGACTTCAAAAGATTTTAACTGAGTTCAAAAAACTGGAGGAGGCTCTCAAGAAAAACCTGGACGAGAGGGAAGGCCTTTCAAAAGAAAAAGGTAATCAGTACATGAAAAACCGGGATAACCTTAAAGAAAAAGTAGACCAATTCAGAAAGAGAATAAAAGAGTTCGCTGAAGATATCGGAAAAGAATGCAGATTACTAAAAGAGCCAATCAGGCAAAAAGTTCAGGATATCCTTAAAGAGATGGAAAGGGCTATTGAGAGGATGGAAGAAAGGCTAAAAAGACAGAAAAATATTGATAATACAATTTCTATATAGTTCTTTCACTTTAAGGCCACTTTTTCATTATTCAAGTTTTAAATTTAGGGTAAAAACCCTTCCCGTGTCTTCTTCTTTTAGCTGTAACCTGAGTGACTGAGCGGATTGGGCCTCTCCAGGAAAGAATATGAAGCCAAAGCTGAGGCTATTGGGAGAGATGGATTTGTTTTGCAGGTTTTTATCTTCAAAGTCTTTCATAACCTCTCTGCGTGCTTGATCCGCAGATCCATAGCCTCCTAAACCACCAAGGGTTGCTCCTGCAGCGGCACCTACAGCCGCTCCCTTGCCTGCTGCAGCGGCAACATTCTCGCCAGTGACAATACCAATGGCTGCTCCAATTACGGCACCGGCAATACCGGACATTACACCAGCATAAGCGCCTTCCTTAAAAATCTTTTTGGTTTGGGCGTATTTCGTTACCCTATCATATGCAAATTTATCTGATAAAACGGGCCAGAGGTTACCCTCTCTGTCCAGAAGGAATGTTTGGTTAGCTACAATAGATAGCCCCTTTTTACCTTGGTTATCTACCGCAATCTGAACCGGGAGCATGCCTGCTGATCTGATATCAAAACCAAAGGCCTTTTGAGCTTCCTCTTTATCAATAAAAGCTTTTGAGCCTATTGTGGCACCTGCCACCTGAACAGCATTTGGATAGGCAGATGGATATTTAAAGGGTAGTGGCTTGGCTTTGTAAGAAGTAGCGCAACCTAAACAGACAATGATAAGACCAATAAGCCAAAATAAAAGATAATTCTTTTTCATGATTTTTTTCTCCTCCAGTTATTATACTATATAATAAAATATTGATATTAAATGTCCAGATTTTTTATTTCCTAAGAGATATATGTTCATTCGTAAGGTTACGTAATGAGATATGTTGATGTAAAAATATTATTAATCCTAAAATAACAGTGGGGATAAATCCCACAGCATGAAGAAGGATGGCCATTGATAGTGCCTTTTCCTTGCTGAAACCATAGAAGATTAGTCCGTATTGACACGCTAAGTGAAATGTTCCGATATATCCAGGAGCCGCAGGTATCATGACACTAAAGCACAGTAGTATCAGGATAAAAAAAGGGGCTAAGAAGGGTAGGGACAGACCCATAGAAATACCAAGGATATATATCTGAAATATAGAAAGACACCAGATAGCAAGGGAGTAAAATAGTACCGCTAAAAGGCGGGATGGGCTTCTAACAAGGACAAGCCCATTGCTGAAATTTTTAAGTATATCAACAATCCTTTGTTTTATTTTCCATGGCAAAAAGAAGGCTGCCTTTTCAGCAATATTGAGAAAGGTTTGGGTTTTCCCTTTGAGGCCTATTAGAAGGAGGGTTGATATAATAAAAATAATTAGCAAAACAAGTCCCCCTGTTTTTATGGCCTTTCCTGTTGATTCCCATTCGGAAGGAAAATCTAAATTCATTATAACGAACAGTAATATCAGAAGGATGGTGAAGACATCAAAGAGTCTTTCAATAACAATAGTTGCTAATGACGAGCTCTTGCTTATGTTTTCCATGCGTCCAATATAGTTGGCCCTTATGAATTCACCCAACCTGGCTGGAAGTACACAGTTGGCAGCAAAACCTATAACTGTGGAAGAAAATAGGTTGGATAGGCCTATTTTTTTTATTGGCTCTAAGAGGTGGAACCATCTTAGGGCCCGGATCAGATATAAGAGGACAGTTATCATGACAAGCGGGATAACAAAAGGAAGATTGATTGATTTCATGGAAAGAAAAAGAAGCTCTAAATCTACATTATGGAATGCAATATATAAAAATGCAACACTGATAAAGAGACCTATAAAGAATTTCCAACTCATGATTTATTTTGTAACTATTCAGACACAAAGGCACCAAGGCACCAATTCCAATTTTCAATTGTCAATTTTCAATTGTTTTTGTCCCTGGCCCAGACCTGGCTTGCAATGAGTTAATTTTAGAGATTCCATCTTAGGAACTATTACAGCGATAATAGAGTACACCAGTCAAGTCGCGCCAGGGCGGGCTTGGTGCCCTGGTGGCTACCTAAACAGGTGCTTTATTTTTTTCTTTTTGAAAAAATTCTCTTGCCTGCTTAATATCTCGACTTATCTGCTGAGAAAGCTCTTTAGCGCTGGCAAAGGTTATCTCATCCCGCAGGCGGGAAAGGAAATTTATCTTGATCTTTTGCCTTAATATATTAGCAGATAAATCAAAAATATAGGTCTCAACAGACAAGGTTTTATCCTTAAATGTTGGATTGAAGCCTATGTTAGTTAATCCTTGATAAATCTTGCCCCCTATATCCACTGTAACAATATATACACCTTCCTTTGGTATAAGCTCGTCAACCAACTTTAGATTAGCTGTAGGGAAGCCCAATAGAGGTCTACCCCTATTTCTACCTCTTATTACCTCTCCCCTAATCTGGTAATTCCTTCCAAGTAATTGTTTTGCCTCAGATACTTTCCCATCCATGATAAGCTTACGAATTGATGTGCTGGATACCAAAGTCTTTCCCGTGTAAACAGGGTCTACTTGATGTACATTAAAACTGAACTGTTGGCCCATCTCCTTTAAGATCTTGATATTGCCTTCTCTGTTATGGCCAAAGGCATAATCGTAACCGACAACTATTTCTTTAATCCCTAATTTATCTACCAAGATATCTTTGACAAAATCTCTGGCGGAAATAGCAGCAAATTTTTGTGTAAACTCTATCAAGAGAAATATATCGATCCCTTGGTTAATTACCAGCTCTCTTTTTTGTTCTAAAAGGGTTAGAAGTGGTTTTATCTTCTCGGGAGACATTACCCTTATAGGATGGGGCTCAAAGGTGATAACCACAGATGTTCCATGTAAATCCCTGGCCCTCTCTTTAACCTTTCTAAATATAGCCTGATGCGCCCAGTGAACCCCATCAAAGTTCCCAATAGTGACTACAGGGTTTTTAATATCTTTAGGGAGGTTATCAAGATTGGAAATAATGATCATAATGTATTAAATGGTCAATGTAAAATTAGAACATATCGCACCTTTGGTGCGGACTCGTAGGGGTTCGATTTACCTGCCCGCCATGCGAGTCCACAAGGCGAGGCGGGCGGGTCGAATCCCGCTTTGCGGGACGTCATAAATGCCCTGGCCCAGACCTGATTTGACGGTGCCTTGATATACGGCATGGGTTTGAGGCACATTAGAGCGAAAACAGTTTATTTCACGGAAGTCGCTCCAGGGCGGGCCGCCCCTACAATGACTTAAAAAGGAAATTCCTATACAATTCAATTATCAATTTTGATGCATTCGTAAAAAATCTCAACAACATGTCATTTCGACCTGCCCGCCAGACAGCAGGCGGGGCGAAGCGAGAAATCCGATGCAAAGCATTGTCCCGAGTGTAACGAGGGATCTCAGCAGCAGGAACGAGATCCTTCTCTTTGCTCAGGATGACTTGCTATCGCAAGTCAGATTTCTCCATGCTGTCGAAATGACAGACCCGCCTGCCACCCGCCTGCCGGATGTTGGGCAGGGACGGCGGGCAGGTTCACCGAATCCGACTTTTTACGAGATTATCGATTTTAATAAGCCTAAGGCTTATTAAATTGCTAATTTTGAATTGTAGTATGCACGGTCAGATAATTCTCTACAATTTTTAATGCCTTTTTTAGCTCTTGAGTTTCCGGAAGAATGGAGACAATCTCATCTATATATTTTCTTTTTTTGATTTCCTGGAATGTTGGAGAAAAATTTATATCATACACCCAACTAATCTGAAGAAGTTTGAAGTCATTCAGGTTTTTTATTGCGCTCGAGCTTGATGTCTGGCCTGAATAAAGGTTATCCAGAGACCTATCAGAATATCCAGGGGTATCTGGTAGGCCTAATTCGAGAACCGATTTATGATTATGCTCTTGTTCTTTATAATAATAATTTATAATTATTCTCCAGATGTCCAGCTTATCCGCATCGCGGAGTAATTTGAAAAAAAATAGAAAGCGAGGGTCTTCATCCTCTGGCAGCTTCCGGAGATTGTGATAAAGAATACCATTTTTAATTATATCTTTCTCCTCTTTTAGTAAATCATTTAGGATGTTGGTATCTACAAGTATTTTTACTCCGAGCTCTGCATGATTTTCTGAAAGATCATCCCTGAATGTTCCATATCTTTGATACTGGTAAAAGCGTCCGATATCATGAAAAAGACCAAGAACTTCGGCTATTAATATATCTTGCTCAGGTAAGTTTAATCTTTGACCGATCAGTATTATCTCTTGTCTTACCCTTTGAGAGTGCTCCTCTTTTAACCGGATAGCCCAGTCCTTTTCCTGATCCTGTCCTTTAGAGTAAAAATTTGATATGTAATCATCAAACCAGGATTGAAAATGCCTTATTTGATCTCTATTCATCTTAGATTGCGGAAACTTTTCTAAGCCCTCTTTTTCTGAAGATTCTTTACCTTATTTTTTATTTTTCCACAACCTTTATTCCAGTGTCTACCATGTTAGGAAGAATCTCTATCCTAACGGGTAGGATGATGATAAAAAATAGGTAATATAGTTTTAGAGGGGTTTACAAAAACTTTAGGTGATAGAGTATTTTCAATGACATTGGATGAGAAAGGTTTAAAGGTGTGAAGGGGGATGGGAGTTTAGCTTAAATATTGTCTTTAATCCTTCGAGGGTAAGAAATTCTTCTATATAGTCGATACTTTTGGCTTCGGATTTTATCAATGGGGCCAAACCCCCTGTTGCAATAACAGTAAGATCAGATCCTATTTCTCTTTTCATCCGATCTACTATTCCATCAACCAGGCCGGCATAACCGTAGATAAGACCAGAATTTATACTACTTATGGTTTCCTTGGTTATTACTGTTTTAGGTTTGGCAAATATCTCAACTCGAGGTAACTTGGAGGCCTTCTGGAAAAGGGCCTCAGCAGATATAATTATCCCGGGGGCTATTGCCCCCCCTTCATAGACACCTTCAGAGGATATGTAGTCAAAGGTTGTAGCTGTACCAAAATCTACCACAATTAGCCCTGTCTGGTATTTCTGATATGCAGCTACTGCATTAACTATCCTGTCAGCGCCAACTTCTTTTGGATTATCATATTTAATAGGCATTCCTGTTTTTATACCTGGACCCACAATCATCGGTTCATGATGAAAATAAAGGAGGCAAAACTCTTTGAAGACACTAAGAAGAGGTGGCACAACGCAAGAGGTAATTATATCCTTTATATTATTAATTTCTAATTGCGCGGGTATAAATAGATTGTTGATTAATACACCTAATTCATCACTGGTCATTTCCCTTTCTGTCCTTATGCGCCAGTGATTAATCATTTTATCATCTTGAAAGACACCAAGAACAATGTTTGTATTGCCCACATCTATGCATAGTAGCATTGTTGATCCCTTTAGAGCTTTGCATAGCCTCTTAAATACAATTTAGCATATGTGTAATAGTTTAGAATTGGGGTAACGTTTGTGGGTGACGGTTACGAAGCCCGTTTCGTTTTTCGGCCCGCCCTGGCGCGACATTGTTGGAACATAATGCAGTCGTTGCAGTATTTCACAAGCAACGTCTATAAATACATGCTTTGCGAGTCAGGTCTGGGCCAGGGTTACGTCTATCGTTTTTTAAATTTTGTCCATGAGTTACCTAATTTATAAAGCTGCCTTCCAGACTTATCATAAGAATCAATTAGCTCATCACAATGTTTTATATTTACATAAGTAGGATAAATATCTCTACATTGACTTAAACTGACAACCATTTCATTGCACTCGCCCATAGCATCATCGATATATTTTTGAAAACCTGCCTTTTGATGCCGTTTGGCATAACCTTCGGCTATTAATCTTGGTATTGTTTTACATGCCCGGCTTAATTGATCTTTTAGATCGTATTTTTCACTATCGGGCAACTTAGGGGCAATTTCTTTCATAACAACTAACATGGTCCTATATGTATTCTCATATACTTCCAAGTCTCTGAAACTTGTGATTCTCTTTTTTTCTTCCATTCACCTAACCGTTACCTTTATACGTTTTTCGGTAATGGTTACGATGTCCGTTTCGTCCTTCAGTAACGTCATTCGTCTTTTTTCTTTCACGTTACCTTAACCGTTAACCGATACGGGCGTCGTTACCCTAACCGTAACCGAAATACTGAAGAGATACGACGAACTAAGTTATATAAGGGTCTCATTAAACTAAACAAACATAAGAAACCCAATAGACACAGCAAACCCCAATAAGGGCTATTTAGGCATTAGCCTTAGAACTGCCAGACTTTATGGCATCAATAATAGTTACTGTTTCCTTGGCAGCCTTAACATTGTGGACCCTTACGATATTTGCCCCGTTCATTACAGCAGCAGCAACAGTGGCCATGGTACCAGTTTCACGAGATTCCACTGGAAGGTCAAGTATATGGCCTATAAAGGACTTATTGGATGTACTCACCAGAATTGGTTGACCAAGAGAAGAAAATCTATTTAACCCCTTTATTATTTTAAGATTATCGTCAAAAGATTTACCAAAACCGATACCTGGATCAATGATAATAAGATCCCTTTTTATACCTATTTTAACAGCCTGTTCCATGGCATTGCTTAAGAACCCTATTATCTCCCCAAAAAGATTTTCATAGGTTGGGTTTGCCTGCATATTCTTGGGCGTTCCCTTCATATGCATCAAAACAATTGGCAAACCTGCCTCTGCAACTAATGGACCCATTTTGGGGTCAAAACGCAGCGCACTTATATCATTGACCATCTTGGCACCGGCCTCTAAGGCCTGGCCGGCCACTTCGCTTTTATAGGTGTCTATGCTTATTGGTATGTCTGTTTCCTGGGAGAGGGCCGCAATCACTGGTATTACTCTCCTCAGCTCTTCGGTAAGGGGGATGGGATCTGAAAAAGGCCTTGTTGACTCCCCTCCAACATCAATAATATCAGCACCATTGTTGACCATCTCCAAACCGCGCTTAACCGCATCATTTTCGCGGAAATGGAGGCCCCCATCAGAAAAGGAGTCAGGGGTAACATTAAGGATACCCATGATTAAGGTTTTAGAATCAAGTTCGAGACTATGGTCCAACCATTTTAAGGATTTAGTTTTTTTTACCTGGGGGATCAATTTTCCTTTTTATTCTCGTTTTTCTCGGTTGTCTTTTTCTTTTCTTGTTGCCTATTATTTCCTCTATCTCATGGCTATCTAAGGTCTCTCTTTCCAAAAGTACTTTAGCCAGGTTGTTGAGGGTATCAATGTTATCTTCTATAAGTTTATGAGTTTTTTGATAGCTTTCACTTATTAAATTATTGACCTCCAGGTCAATTTTTCGGGCTGTATCTTCACTATAATCCCTATGTTGGGCAATCTCACGTCCTAAGAATATCTCTTCCTCTTTTTTCCCGAAACTCAATGGGCCGAGTTTTTCGCTCATACCATATTCGCAGACCATCTTTCTTGCTATCTCCGTTGCCCTCTCTATATCATTGCTTGCACCTGTAGTCTGGGTATTTAAGGCGATTTCCTCAGATATCCTTCCTCCCATCAGGATACTGATATTGTTTACAAGGTAATCCTTTGTATAGGTATGCTTATCATCTAAAGGGAGCTGCTGTGTCAGGCCAAGGGCCATGCCCCTGGGAATTATGGTAACTTTATGTATCGGATCGGTGTTAGGTAGGAGTTTGGCCACTAAAGTATGCCCTGCCTCATGATAGGCAGTGGTTCTTTTCTCTTCATCGCTTATAATCATGCTCTTTCTTTCCGTACCCATAAGCACCTTATCCTTTGCATCTTCCATGTCTGACATATCTATTTTGTCTTTATTCCTCCTGGCTGCAAGCAAGGCTGCCTCATTAACCATATTTTCGAGGTCTGCGCCTGTAAAACCTGGTGTTCCCCTGGCAATTACAGAAAGATCAACACCATCTGAAATCCTCGTTTTTTTGGTATGAACTTTGAGTATGCTTTCCCGTCCCCTGATATCAGGCACCGGGACAACTACCTGCCTGTCAAACCTTCCCGGTCTCAATAATGCAGGATCAAGTACGTCAGGTCTGTTAGTAGCTGAAATAAGGATAACCCCCTCGTTGGATTCAAATCCATCCATTTCCACTAAGAGCTGATTTAGCGTTTGTTCTCGTTCATCGTGACCCCCTCCTAACCCGGCTCCCCTATGTCGACCCACAGCATCAATCTCATCTAAGAAGATAATACATGGTGCATTCTTTTTTCCCTGGGCAAAGAGATCCCTCACCCTTGAAGCGCCAACACCTACAAACATTTCTACAAAATCAGAGCCGCTAATACTTAGGAAGGGGACACCTGCCTCTCCTGCTATAGCCCTGGCCAGTAAAGTCTTGCCTGTCCCGGGGGCACCGACTAGAAGCACGCCTTTGGGGATTCTGCCTCCCAGGCGGGTGAATTTTTTTGGATCTCTTAGAAATTCTATGATCTCATGAAGCTCTTCCTTTGACTCTTGTATGCCGGCTACATCGTCAAAGGTTACCTTATCTTTTTCGTCAGTTACAAGCCGTGCCCTGCTTTTACCAAAAGAGAGCGCCTTACCACCTCCTGCCTGCATCTGGCGCATAAAGAAAATCCATACGCCAATTAAAAGAAGCATAGGGAACCAGGATACAAGGATTGTCATATACCATGGTGATGTTTCATCTGGCCTGGCAGTTATTTCTATCCCTTTATTGCGTAAAATTTTTATTAGTTCAAGATCCTTAGGTGCAAAGGTTCTAAAGGATTGACCCTGATTTGAGATACCAGAGATTTTATCCCCCTGTATAGTTACTCGGCTGACCTCTCCCTGTTCCACCATGTTCAGAAATTGACTATAGCTTAAATGTCCAGTCTGCCTGGTTTCTTTTTTAAAGATTTGAAATAATAAGATCATCATCAGGCTGATAACTATCCAAAGAGTTAAATTTTTAGAAAATGTGTTCAACTATTTTCTCCTTATAGGATTTTTTTAAAAGTGGAAAATTTAGATTGGTTCGTCGCTATAGCTCCTCGCAATGACATTGAGTCGCCGATCTTGTCATTGCGAGCAAAGCGAAGCAATCTCAAAAAAGGAATTTCCTATACAATGAACATATCGCACCTTCGGTGCGGACCTGTAGCGGTTCGACCTGCCCGCCATCCGGCAGGCGGGTTTATCGAATCCCGCTTTGCGGGTCGTCATAAATGACGCCCCTACAAGGACTTAAAAAGGAAATTCCTATACTATTAAATTGTAAAAAACTTTTTCTAATTTATAGTAATATATCACATTTTATTCAAGTTTACATCTTAAAATTCTTTTTGTCTTCTCATTTACCCTGTACCTGTTGTCAATTCTGATGCCGCAAACCCAGGCTATACCGTTCCCGTTTTCAAGAATGGGAATTTTTTTTCTTTCCTCAAAAGGAATCTTATTGTCAATAAAGATATCTTTCAACTTTTTAAAACCATCCATGCCCAGGGGCATAAATCTGTCTCCTGCCTTGAAGTTTCTTACCCTTAATGGCCATTGGAGCTTATCAAGGTCAAGGAATGCCTCGCGAGGTGAAGGGGAAAGCAGTAAAAAATCCTTTTTAGATATCTTTGTTAATGATATCGTCTGATTTATTTCCTGAATTTGAAATCTCCCCATATTCTTTATATGGTAAGAAAAATCACCAGTTTCAATTTCAACTCCTAAAGAAAATCTAAGCCTTGCATAGATTTTTTTTATTATAAGATTTTCAGGAAGATTAATCTTGATCTGGGACCTACTATTATTTACAAGATCCATGACTGCCTTGATATGTCCGATATCTATCCTCCTGAGGTTTCCTTTTATTCTTTTTATTGCCTGCCTGATAATACGATATTGAAGAGGAATTGAGAAATTTTTAAAGGTAGTAAGGGAAAGGTCTAACGAATGTTCCGAGGAATCAAGAATCATCGTTTGCAGCCCCTTCCTTGCCTCTTCTTCCATAAATTGGTTTTCCTGCCCACATAGTAAAGCAAGTTCACCTAAATGTTCTATGAGCCTTGGTTGATATTTAAGAAGAAGTGGTATCAGCTCTAAACGTATCTTGTTTCTTAGATACTTTTTTTCAAGATTAGAGCTGTCCACCATAAAAGGTATATCTTTTTGTTTTAAATAGGCATGGATTTCATCACTCGTTATATTTATGAGAGGCCTTATAAAACGGTTTTCCCGAACTGGAGGTATCCCAGATAAACCAGTTGGTCCAGTTCCTCTTAAAATATGCATAATAACTGTTTCTGCCTGATCATTCATATTGTGACCAAGGGCGACCTTTTGGGCATGATGCTCATATAAAACTTTTGTTAAAAATTGATACCTTTTCTCCCTTGCCTTTTCCTCAATGGATGTCCCATGTGCTTCAGTTAAATTATTGACCTTCCCGTAAGCTAAAGCGAGATTTAGTCTTTTCGCTAAATCGGAAACAAATTCTGTTTCTTTTTCATCTTCCTTTGGCCTTAGCCCATGATCAAGATGGGCAGTGATTAAGCTTGCATTCAAGGGCTTTCGGAGTTGGAAAAGGATATTCAGAAGGCAAACAGAATCTGGCCCACCGGATACAGCTACTACTATTCTATCCCCACTTTTAACCATTCCATGTTCGAGGATAGTTGAAAAAACTTTTTTTTCAGTAGGATGTAAGTTCATTGTATAGGAATTTCCTTTTTTAGACAGGATAGACAGGATGTTCAGGATATAAAGAAAATAAGAAAATCTTGTTAATCTTGTTAATCCTGTCGAAAAAGTTCCGCCGCAGGCGGCTAAGTTCATAACTTAAGTGAGCCCGCCCTGGTGCGACATGATTTGAATATACGCTTGCTTCTGATGTATCACCAATCCTGGTTTGTTTCTGCTAAGTCAGGTTTTGCCAGCCCGCCCTGGCGCGACTTGTTTGGTATACGCTGTTGATATTATAGTATTTCATGAACTGTCTATGTTGCACCACATCCTGACAAATCAAGTCTGGGCCAGGGCTAAAGTGCCTAAAATGCCTAAAGTTTAAAAATTTGAACATAACGCACCTTCGGCACGTACTTGTAGTGCAGAGCTTTAGCTCTGCCATTGGGATGCAGGGCTGAAGCCCTGCGCTACGTTTGAAAAAAGGAATTTCCTATACTATTAAATTAAAAAATCAGTAACTTTAGTTTACTTTAGGCCTGCCCGCAACGCTCTCGCTTGCGAGGCGGGCGGGCACTTATAATTTTAAACACTTGATCAAGATATAAAAAAATATATATCCTATTAATAATATTGCAAGGTTAATCAATTAATTATATTGACCTTTGATAGTGATTTTTATTACAATTTGTAACGAATCAGGTTCAAAGCTCTAAGGTTCACGCCTGCCCGCCATCCGGCAGGCGGGTATCAAGAGCGCAAAGTAGATAACCCTGAACCCCTGGCCCAGACCTGATTTGACAGGCTATTGCGCAACATAAACAGTTAGTCAAATACTCTAATGGCAGCAGATTATAAGAAACAGGTCGCGCCAGGGCGGGCTTGAACTGTGAACCTAACAACCTGGGTAGTTACTAAAATTTTTGTAAGTGGCCAGTGGTCAGTAAACCTCCATCAGCTAACACTTAGTTGTAAATACTTAAAGTCACAGAATACAAAATTAAAAATTGACGGCTTCGTAAAAAGTCCAATATGCCCCTTAATTGTCATTCCTGCCCCTGATTCCGCAGGGGTAAACTTGTCCCCGCGAAAGCGGGGAGCAGGAATCCAGTTATTTGAACTTAGCCGCCTGCGGCGGAACTCTTTCGACAGGATTAACACGATTAACAAGATTTTTTATTTATCCTGATTATCCTGTCTATCCTGTCAAAAAATGGAATTTCCTATACTATAAAGTTATTATGGACTCCCGCTTTCGCGGGAGTGACTCGATATTTGACTTTTTACGAGATCATCAAAATTAAATCAAGTTTCAAGTTTCAAGTTTCAAAAATGAATAAGGGTAAAATCTTAAAAGATATTAAGCAACGCCTTCTTCTTTTAGAAAAGGATAGGCTTTCCCCTTATGCCACTCTAAGCATTCAGGCTGTTAGACGAGATAACGAACCTGAGATTGCTGAAGGTCACAGGGAGAATTTTTCTATTGATTCCGATAGGATTCTCCATTCTTTAGCCTACTCAAGGTATATTGACAAGACCCAGGTCTTCTACCTTGTTAAAAATGACCACATTACCCATCGTGTTCTTCATGTGCAATTAGTTTCTAAGATTGGCCGAACTATAGGACGTCTGCTCAGACTCAATGAAGATCTAATTGAGGCTATTGCGCTTGGTCATGATATAGGCCACACTCCTTTTGGGCATGATGGTGAGAGGATTCTCTCAGATCTATCTAAGGAATATGGGCTGGGTAATTTTTTGCACAATGTTCAAGGCGTGCGTTTTTTGGAGTTGATAGAAAAAAAGGGAGCTGGTTGGAACCTATCTCTCCAGGTTTTGGATGGTATTCTCTGCCATAATGGTGAGTTGCATAATCCTGCTATATATCCTGATAAAGGTAAAGATTTTGCTGGACTGGAAGAAGAGATAAAAAAGGTAACAGAGGATCCAGAATCTCCTGTCTGGCCAATGAGTATGGAGGGGTGTGTTGTAAGGATGGCGGATACCATTAGCTATATAGGCAGAGATATAGAGGATGCAATAAGGCTCGGTTTGATAAAAAGGGATGAAATGCCGGCAGATTGCCGCAGTAGATTGGGAGAAACAAACGGAACTATTGTCTATACCTTAGTTGAGGATCTAATAGCCGAGAGCCTCGAAAAATCCTATATTTCCTTTAGTGCCGAGGTGGCAGATGTCCTCAAAAAGCTAAAAGATTTTAACCAGGAGTTTATATACACTAACCCCAGGGCCAAAAATCAAACTAATAAGCTGCAATTGATGTTTGAGTTACTTTTTGAAAAATATTATAAAGACCTAAAAGCCGGAAATGATAATTCAGTTATTTTCAGAGAATTTTTAGATGGGATGTCCTCACAATATCGGGATAATAATCCTCCTGCAATGATTGCCCGGGACTTTCTCGCTGGGATGACAGATGATTATTTTTTGCGCCAATGCCAGGAGAACCTCATACCCCAGATTCTATCAGGGCGGTATTAAAGCGATTCGAAATTTTTACAACTTATTAAACTTACTACGGGGAGCATTAATATAGTTTGCCTCCGCGGTGTCATTGCGAGGGTCAGCCGAAGCCGCGAGTGAAACGTGGCGGGAAGCGACGAAGCAATCTCTGTAATAGCCGTAGAATGAGATTGCGTTGCTCCCTTCGGTCGCTCGCAATGACCATGGAGCCCCTATTAGATGCAAACAATAATATGCTCGCTTTAGTAAATGGATTTTTCGGCTATTGAATTCATTTTTTACAATGGAATAATGGAATATTAAGTATTTGCTCAATATCATGTGGATAAAACCCTTACGGCCCGCCCTGGTGCGACTTGCCCGAAATACGCCATTTTCTTTGAAACAATTCGTAAGTTGAAATCATCAAGCTTACATCCGTAAAATCAGGTCTGGGCCAGGGGTAAACTCCGGGTTAGGAATTTAGGCCTGCCCGCCATCGGCTTTGCCTTCAGGCGAGGCGGGCGGGCGTAAGCCTTTTATGCTGCCACTGCATAT
>JAUWNK010000082.1 GCA_030612685.1 Desulfobacteraceae bacterium | reverse complement strand
TCTCTTCTAACTGCCTGGGGTTGAGATACTTCTGTCATGCAAATTTTCTTAAAATTTGATTTGTACAACCTGTAGGCAACGCCACTGGCCATTTCGCCTCCACCCTTAATAAGCACAATAATATTTTCTATAGACATCTTTTTTCCACTTCCATCTTAAGAAAAAGGTACCATTCAGCCACCAAGACACGAAGTCACTAAGATTATATAATTTAGAATTTTTTATTGACCATTTAATATCCTTTGTGTCTTTGTGACTTAGTGGCTCAATATTTACAAGAAAAATAGTTTTTGCATTCCTTTAGCCACTCAATAGCAGAGGTCATCTGGGCAATTTTGAAAGAATGAAGGGCTGTTTGAAACTCGTCTATAATCTTTTCTTTTGAACTCTTTATCAAATGGAGTTTTTCCTGCAAGACCTCTATCTGTTTGTCGATAATGTCAAGGGCTCCCTTTAGCTTAAGCTCTTTAATAAAAAAGAGCTTGGCCATGAATTCTATGCGCAAGTCACGCACGTGCTTGACCGGGGAGTGAACCCAATCGAGGAATCTTTCTTTGCCAGCTTGGGTAATAGAAAATATCTTTTTTGATGGCCTATTCACCTGCCATTCCTCCTTTGATATCAATATCCCATTTTTTTCCATCCTTTTTAATAAGGCATAAGCCTGGCTCATGCTTAGATGCCAGAATTGCTTCATCTTGGATGAAAAGTAGCCGTATATCTCATAGCCGTGTTTGGGACCGGTCATGAGAATACCAAGAAGGGCATATTCAGGTGATGATTTAAAACTCATAATAATTAAATGTATTATTCATTTTAAAAATATTCCAAACTGGAATAGATTACAATATAAAAAATATGAAATTTTTATCTTTATCTGTGATTTTTTGTTGTAAGCACTACAATGAAAAAATGCCGGAGACTGTACTGAGTGCTTTAAGTGACTTCAACTGGCTCTTTATGGAGAGAGATGTGCCAGGCTCGTCGAAAAAATAGAGCCCTTTGATTTGATAGCGAGCCCTGAAATATGACGTAAGATATTGGCCATGGAATAATACCTTTATAGACAGTGCTAACCTCAGGGCCGAGATTGGATTTGCCTCTTCAATAGAATTTGTTATACTGCTTCCGGATTTAGACTAACCAGGAAAGGAGAGAAGATGAATCACGAAGGCTGGGTGCAATTGAAGTTAGAGGAGCTGAGCAAATCCCTGGGTTTCCGCTATACTCCATGGGAGGAGATAAAGGACCGGCTGACCAGGCTCAGAAGCTGCATGGAGAACAAAGGGGTTGAGGCCTTACTGGTAGTTCAGAAGATGGACTGTTACTATCTTTCTGGGACCGCCCAGGATTGCCTCCTTTTTGTGCCTTTAGAGGGAAAACCTCTACTCATGGTCAGAAGGGAAGTGGAACGAGCCAGGGTTGAATCGCCGTTGGAGGAGGTGATAAGGATAAAGTCCACGCGTGAGCTCCCTTCACTGATAAACAACCACTATGGCAGGCTTCCCAAGACCATGGGACTGGAGCTGGACATCTTTCAAGTGTGAACTAACTTTTTAGGTATCAGATACATACAGGCGAAATATGCCCTTATTAGTCTAAATTATCTTCAGTATTTTTGATTGACTATGGATGTTAGTACTTGATAAGTAAATAAGTGCCTAAATAGAGCTAAAATACCTGCCTGCTTGCCAAGCCCGCCTGCCACTGCGAGGCACGGAGCGGGCAGGGCCTTGCGAGGCAGACGGGCCTAAAGTTATAACAATAGAGGAGATGAACTATGTTTAAGACAGGAATCGTCAGGGATAAAAGATATATTGACCATAGGACCGGAGACTTTCATCCTGAAAGTCATAAAAGGTTAGAAATTATCTATGATATGCTTAACGATTCGGATATGATAGATAGGTATGTGGATGTTCCGGTGAGAGAGGCTACAGAGGAGGAATTACTCTATATCCACTCAAAGGATTATATAGATTTGGTTGCAGCTACAGCCGGTAAGCCATCCAGCTTCCTTGATGCAGACACACAGACCTCCCCTGGCTCCTACCTGGCTGCACTACTTGCCGTGGGAGGTCTTTGCAATGCAATTAAAATGGTAAACGAGGGAGAGCTAAACAATGCATTTGCCCTGGTAAGACCTCCAGGTCATCACGCTGAGAGAAGCAGGGGCATGGGATTTTGCCTCTTTAACAATGTTGCTATAGGGGCCATATATGCCCAGAAAGAGCTGGGACCAAAAAGGATTCTGATAGCTGACTGGGATCTGCACCATGGTAATAGCACCCAACACTCCTTTGAAGATGATCCCTCCATCCTTTATTTCTCCACCCATCAATACCCATATTATCCTGGCAGTGGCAGCTTTAATGAGGTTGGAAAAGGTAAGGGAGAGGGATATACGGTTAATGTTCCTCTGTCAACAGGATATGGTGATGCGGAATATATAGCTATTTACCAGCAGATCCTTCAGCCTATAGCAAAGGAGTTCAAGCCCGATCTGGTACTTGTCTCTATAGGGATTGATATCTATATGGGCGATCCCTTGGGGGGTATGTCAGTTACACCTGATGGATTTGCCGGCCTGACACGTACCCTTATGGAAATTGCCCAATTAAGCTGTGATGGTAAAATCGTCCTGACTCTCGAGGGTGGCTATAATCTGCAAGGACTGAGGGATTCGGTGAAGGCAATTTTAAAGGAATTAAGAGGGGAATCAACCATAAAGGACCGCGATTGGTCAGGCCAAGAGGACAAAAGGATTCTGACCCCTGTACTCGATAAGGCAAAAGAGATTCAAGGCAGGTATTGGAAGATTTGATTTTTCAGCATAAAACAAAGCAACTAATGCAAGTGATCAGAAGGTTATTTTTCTTTCTCACAGAGCTCACAGAGGACACAGAGGCTTAATCTGGATTGCTGACCCCGGTTAAATATGCTACGCATTTAACAGGGCAGGGAGGGCAATCCAGATCAAATTGCCATCCTGCTGTAGCAGGAGATTTTTATGGAACTAAATCAACTCTCATCTCAGATCATAAAGGCTGCCATCAATGTTCATAAGAAATTAGGGCCAGGGCTATTAGAGTCTGTATATCAATCTTGCATGGTTATTGAGTTAAGATATATGGGTATAAAGGTTAGATATGAAGTACCTCTCCCTATTTTTTATCGAGGACAGAGAGTACATGAGGAAGGATTTAGGCTTGATCTATTGGTTGAAGATACAATTATTGTTGAGCTAAAGTCCGTTGAAAAGGTGCAGGATGTCCATAAAAAGCAGCTTTTAACCTATTTACGTTTAGCAAAGAAGCCACTCGGCTTATTGATAAATTTCAACGAGGCTATGCTAAAGGATGGTATTACTCGGATTATTAATAGTCCGCATGAGGCGGACTGATTGTTTGTCCTGATTTTTTGCCCCTGCCCCGTTAAATTCGCAGACTATTTAACCGGGGTCAAAAAATCAGGACAAAAAAATAATCATCTCTGGGATCTCTGTGAGCTCGAGCGATCCCGATCTATCGGGAGAGCGGGCGAGAAATATTCAACCCTATATCAATGATGAAATCAAATTATAAAAGCTACATCAGCTTCTATGGAAAGACACGGGTTGTTTTGATCTTATTGGGAATCATCCCCTACCTGTTGGTCGTCTATCTGTTTGTCTATGAAAAAATAGGTTTCACAGATATAATCATCCTCTTTTCCGCATTAGCACTCATTTCTATTCTGGCAGGATTCTCTCTTATGAGAAAGTCTGCCGACCAACTTATAAAACTGTCCAGGGAAACAGAAAGTGTTGAAGCAGGGGAAAAGAGCGAACCCATCCGGATCAAGGCTGACCAAGAGTTGAATGATATAGCTGACCATTTTAACTCCATACTCAGGAAATTAAACGAGGTTAATAAGGAAAATAAAGAGCAATCTATACAGCTTATGATCTATGCCAAAGACATCTCTCTATCCTATAAAAAAACCAAGGAAGAAGAAAATTTAAGAAACAGGTTGAGCCGATATGTGGGAGAGAACCTGGTGGAAAAGCTGATTAATTCTAAGGACAGCTTATTTATTGAGAATGAAAGAAAGGATGTAACTATTCTTTTTGCCGATATACGATCTTTTTCCACCATTGCCGAAAAAATGGCCGCAGAGAAAGTAGTTTCTATGCTTAATCAATTTTTTGATGCCATGGTAGATATCATTTTTAAGAATAATGGCATTTTGGACAAATTTGTCGGGGATCAGCTTATGGCTTTATTTGGGCTTATTCCCTCTAAAAACAATAACTCCTATGATGCAATTCATACAGCCATAGAAATGCAAGATGCTACAGAAAGATTGATGAGAGTAAGGGCCAAACAGGATAAAGAGACATTTGAGATAGGGATCGGGATTAACACAGGCAGTGCCACTGTAGGAAACCTGGGTTCTGAAAACAGAATGGATTACACTGCTGTAGGCAATAGCGTAAATGTTGCCGCACGATTACAGCAGTTAGCAAAGGGTGGCGACATAATTATCGGCGAAGAAACATATCTCCAAACCAAAGGCCATTTCCGTATGAAAAAAAAGCTCAAACTAAAGGTCAAAAATAAAGCTGAGCCGATTATATGTTATAAAGTGTTGAGGTGAGACTGAAGCATCTTCATCATGGGCTCACCCTTTTTATTATTATTTTCATCCAGAAGCCATTCAAAATGATGGACCTTTCACTTTAAAAGGAAATTATCAATGCCCACTATTACACTCCTCCACCCGGTTCATACGCTGGACAACCGGCTGTTGCTTCCTGCTGGCTCCGTGCTTTCAACCGGGACCTTAGATAACCTTATCTCTTCAAGCAAGACCACACCCAGTCAGGGCTGTTCCTTGCTACGGTATGGTTCGGTAAAAGATGATCTCCTTCATTTTCTCAGTTCTTCACCCATTTACCAGGTAATCTTCAGCGACCAGAAGCAAATTGCCGATCTCCTGAACCTAATGGAGACTGTTCATTCTATCCTTCCAGTTTTGCAATCACTGGACTATTTCATGCAATATGACTTATATACCTACCGTCACATTCTCGTGGTATTTGCCTTGTCCACACTCCTGGCCAAGGAACTCATATCTGACTATCATGAGCGTACCCTGGAGTCCGCAGCCGGCGCAACACACGATTTTGGCAAGGTCTGTGTTCCCCTGAACATTTTAAAAAAATCCGATCCTCTCACCCGGGACGAGCTGAGCATCTTAAAAAATCACGCGCCAGCAGGCTTTGTCCTGCTCTGCTATTATCTTCAAGACACCCAGAATCTTGCCGCCATGGTTGCCCGAGATCATCATGAGAGGAGGGATGGTTCAGGATATCCCCGAGGCATCCAGCTCACGGACAGCATGATAGAGATCGTCGCTGTCTCTGACGTCTACGACGCACTTATTTCATCGAGGCCGTATAGACCTGTTTCATATGACAATCGGACGGCCTTGGAGGAGATCACCAGAATGGCGGCAAGGAAACAAATAAGCTGGGATGTGCTTAAGGCACTGATAGCCCATAACCGCAGGGATAAGCCTCACTATCGCGAAGTCGCAGTTTCAGTGGAAAAAAGGGGTACTCCCCCTCCCGGCAATGTCTACGGTATTACCAGAGATGAGAACAACCACTCTCCAGGGGGAGACAATAGCGACTATCATTAAGACAGGACATAAAACCAGATCTAAGGAATTGATGATATGAACAAGATATTAGTAGTAGATAACTATCCAGTCATTTTGAAGTTAATGATATTAGTGAACGCAAGGAGCCGGAGGGGCCTCTGGAGGAGGCGAAGGGGGCTGCTGAAGAAGCTAACCGCTCAAAGAGCGAATTCCTTGCCAACATAAGTCATGAGATCCGCACACCCATGAATGCTATCATGCGGATGACCGATTTGGCCCTGTCCACAGATCTTACAAAAGACCAGCAGGAATACCTGGAGACGGTGAAGACGTCCACTGATTCCCTACTTTTTCTAGCCTATCGATTAGAGGTCATGGGGAGAGAAGGGAAATTAGAAGAAGCGGATATAGCATTATCAGAGCAGTCGTTACGAGTGATGGCAGAGTGAGGCATGGGATATGCTTCAGAGGCCAAACGCCCGATACTATATTTATACCTTTGCTTTTTCCCAACCTAAAGGTACCAGATAGGAGGCAGAGATGTTCAAGCTGTTTGAAGCCACCGCAATCAACGGTATGCAACTGGCCAATAGATTCGTTCGCTCGGCCACCTGGGAAGGGATGGCTGCCGAGGATGGATCATGCACCCCCAGGCTCATGGAAATCATGACAAAGCTCGCAAGAGGGGGTGTGGGCCTTATCATCACAAGCCATGCATATGTCAGGAAGGATGGGCAGGCCGGCGTCTTGCAGCTTGGAATTTATAAAGACGAGTTCATCGATGACCTTCGGGGGTTGACAAGTGCGATTCATAATACCAGCAGCCGGATCGTGCTTCAGATAGCGCATGCGGGATACTTTGCCAACCCCAAACTGACCGGTCAAATGCCCTTGGCCCTCTCGCAGGTTGAGGGATATTCCAAATCTCCCCGCAAGGAGATGACTATGGAAGAGATCCAGGATATCGTGAAAGCATTCGGCCATGCCGCCCGCCGGTCCAAAGAGGCCGGCTTTGACGGGGTATAGATCCATGCGGCCCACGGATATCTCCTGAGCCAATCTATATCTCCTGCCTTCAACAAACGCGGGGATGCTTATGGCGGATCTGTAAAAAATAGAGCTAAATTTCTATTGGAGGTGCTTCAGAGAGTACGGGCCACTGTAGGTCCTGATTTCCCTATTTTAGTCAAGATGAACTCCAAGGATTTTCTGGAAGGCGGGCTCACCTTGAAGGACTCGCTTCAGATCGGTACAATGCTTCAGAATCGGGGAGTCGATGCCATTGAGTTGAGCGGCGGTACTTTTGTCTCGGGCAAGCTCAACCCCTCAAGAGAAGGGGTAACCTCTGAGGAGAAGGAAGCCTACTTCAGGGAAGAGGCAAAAGTATTCAAGGACAAGCTTAAGGTGCCCTTGATCCTCGTGGGAGGGAATCGCTCCTTTCAACTGGCCGAACGGCTCGTGAAGGAAGGTTATGCCGATTACATCTCAATGAGCCGGCCATTCATCCGGGAACCCGATCTGATTAAACGGTGGGCATCTGGAGACCTCCGCAAGGCCGCATGCCTATCCGATAACCAATGCTTTGGTCCGGCCATGGCAGGAGATGGGATCTATTGCGTGGTAGAGAATAAACAGAAAGAGAAAGGATAACTTAGACCATGAGCGGTTGTTCCGGCCTCCCGAACCAATAATAAATTGAACGCCTATTCTATTCCTTAACCTATAGGGTTGAAACAAAAATTTAGGGATTAAAAAGGTTTGTAAATGGTAAATTATACTCTAAAGGCTTTAATAATTATTATAGTGCTTTTTTTTATGACATTAGAGGCACCTGCCTGCGCCGCGGGCGCGGCAGGCAGGAAGGAGGAGGATTTCCCTAATGTAAACTCAAAAAAATGGACAACCAGGTTTGACTGCTATTTTAGAAAATATACCAAAAGATATTTTGGGGCTGGCTTTGAGTGGAGATGGTTCAAGGCACAAGCCATAGCCGAGTCAAACCTTAAAGCTGATGCCAAGAGCTGGGTCAATGCAAAAGGGATAATGCAACTCATGCCAAAGACATTCCATGAAATCAAAAAGAAGAACCCATCCTTTGTTGATATCAATGAACCACGCTGGAACATAGCTGCAGGCATATACTACAATCAGCAACTCTATAAAAAATGGAAGGCCAAACGACCATTTAAAGATAAAATAAGTTTCACATTCGCCAGCTATAATGCCGGCTTTAGAAACATTGTGAAGGCCCAGAAGGTAAGTAAAAAGCATGGGCTCAATGAAAACCTCTGGAACAATATAAAATCAGTGGCTCCAAAGGTTCGCGGCTGGCGGCATAAGGAAACACTGGGCTATGTTGATAAGATTACCACTATGATGGAATAGAAAAAAGAAAACATCACTACTCATCTGGAAATTTTAGGTAACGCAAAAGAATAAAGCCCCACATAATTATTCCGCCTACAAGGGAAATCCCTAAATCAAAGGAGCCCGCTTCCCCAAGGAATCCGATCCCTGCCGGTATGGCTCCTCCTCCCAGGAAAAAGGCAACAGGGATCGTGAAGGATACTGAAATGTTCCGTACACTTGGCGGACCGATCCTGGAAAGGGCTGCAAATCCTGGTGGAAAGAAACAAACAGCTATCATAGGCTGTAAAAATACGATGAGTACCATCCAGAATCCAGGGACAGCCCCAAGGAGAAGTGTCATAAAACCTGCTCCCAATAATACAGACCCCATAGCAACCTTTGGGCCCAGCCTATCTGTAACTATTCCTGCAAGAAATGCCATTCCCAGACTCAAGATCCTGGAGATGGCAACCAGGTAGTTAGCCCAACTCCGTACCATCTCTCGCTCCATTACCAGATAAAGAGGGAGCATGGCGTAAATACCCAGACTCGCGCCAATACCCAGACTAAAAAGGACTACCATTATCCAGAAGGAGGGTTGAGCCAGAAGGATCTTGAGGGTTTCCGGCCTTGGAGACTCACCAGGAAAATCGCCTCCTCTGCCGAAACGGGCGAATGCCAAACCAACAAACACAGATGCTATTCCAAGTAGTGCCAGGATATATCTCCAGGAGAGCCATCTCAAAAGGGCCTCTGACAGAAGAGGTGCTACTACAAAGCTGAGGTTAGGGGCCAGCTCGTGGATAGCAATTGCCTTGCCCCAGTCCCGAGATCTCACCAATGAGGTAAGGGTGCTGATACCTGAAGGGAGGTAGAGACCAGCTGCCATGCCTAATATAACCAATCCAATCCTAATTCCCCACATCGTATTGCTAAAGGAGATAGCAAGAAGTGCTGCACCAAGGGCCATGGATGAAAAGATAATTGTCTTTCTATGTGTAGACCGGGAGGAGAAGAACCCTGATCCCATAAGCGTCGCAAAGTACCCCAAAGATATCAACAAAAAGAGGGATCCAGCCTCTCCATGACCAAACCCCAGATCCTTTTCTATAATTGGCATTAATGGGGCGAATATGATTCGGGACATAAAGTTTAAAAAGAATATCCCTGTCATTAAGAGCAGGGAGCCTACCTGAGAACTAAGTGCTGCCCCACTCTCATTTATATTTTCTCCGCAATGATCCCGCATCAGGGCTTAATTCACCTGCCTTTCTCATATGAGATGCGATTCCGTGTTTAGTATATTAAGGAAAAATAAACAAGGTTAAACCCCCACACCTGCTGCCAGATAAAATAAAATATTTGGCAGATGTGGATTTGAAAGGTATAAGCTACGGGTTAAAATAGGCCTTTACCCAAAAGTAATTTAGGAGTATTAGGTAATTGCTCAATATCCTGTGGACTTATTGTATGTTATAAAACCTGAACCAATATACAAATGTAGGGTGGCATTTTATAAGCCTTAGGCTTATTTATATGCCACCTGTTTAATGCGCCTTAGGCGCATTAAGGTCGGGCCTGCCCGCCATCGCTCTCGCTCAGGCGAGGCGGGCGGGTATAAAACCCCTGGCCCAGACCTGTCTTTGATAGCTTGCGACACTTGCCAATCAAACAGATCTGCTTTGTTACGTTACTATATATGCCGGCCAATTCGCGCCAGGGCAGGCTGGCATGCAAGGGCTGAGTTCTATGAATTATACACCCGAAGTATTACAGTTGCTCTATAGTATTCCAGCCAAGTCGCGCCTCCCGATCCCGTCTCGGTCTCGAGACGGGGAAGGCAGGCTGATTTACAATGTTTGATTTCTACGACTTCTATTTCCGAAATATTACAGTGACAACAGCAGGTTTCAGGCAATTCGCGCCTCCCGATCCCATACCGGTCTCGGGACGGGGAAGGCAGGCTGACCCTACAGTTTCCACGCTTTATTGAGTATGTTCAGTATTAGGTTAGATAAATTCAATCATTTTACCTAAAAGGAAAAGAGGAAATTGCAGATGAAAGATGATATTAGGTGGGTCAAAACACACTGTGCAAGAATGGACCATGGCGGTTGCGCTTTACTTGTAGGCCTTAAAGACAAAAAGATTGTTAGAGTTAAAGGAGATCCGGATGGTTTTTTAAACAAGGGTTATATATGTCCCAAGGGAGTTGCATCACCTGATCGCCTTACCCATCCAGATCGCCTCAAACATCCCTTGAAAAGAATGGGAAAAAGGGGTGAAGGAAAATGGAAAAGGATTTCCTGGAAAGAGGCTCTGAAAGAGACAGCAGAAAATCTGAATAAAATAAAAGAAAAACATGGCGCAAAAGGAGTTGCCTTTGGCGTTGGTATGCCCAAAGGATTGGAACACTTTGTTTTAATCAGGCTGGCAAACACTTTTGGCTCCCCTAATATTATCGCCTCTCAGGATGTATGCCATGCACCTCGGGAGATAACCGGCGTCCACACCTGCGGTTTTTATCCTGTGGCAGACTTGCATCACCCGAGCAAGCTTATACTTTTATGGGCAAGCAATATCACCTCCACCAACGAGGAGGGGGAGATATGCAGCATGCTCCTGGAACAGATAAGAAGTGGATCGGAACTGATAGTTGTTGACCCAAGAAAGATCGATTTGGTTAAAAATTCTAAGACATGGCTACAGTTGAGACCCGGAACAGATCACGCACTTGCACTGGGGCTTTTAAATGTCATCATTGAAGAGATCTTATACGATAAGGATTTTGTTGAAAAATGGACCTATGGTTTTGATGATCTTAAAGATCATGTCAAGAAATACACCCCTGAAAGAGTGTCCGAGATAACCTGGGTTCCCCCTGATCTCATCCGAGAGACGGCAAGACTGTACGCCACGTCAAAGCCGGCTGTCATTCAGTGGGGAAATCCAATTGAACACAATATCCATACCTTTGACACAACAAGGGCACTGATCTGCTTGATGGCTATATGTGCTAACCTTGATGTCCCTGGAGGTAATGTGAATGCTAAAGACCCAAAGATCATGGGCTTAGGACCTTTTGTCCGTGCCGATCTTATTCCAGATAAGAGAAAGGAAATGATCAGCGCCTATCATGGCGTTATACCCAGATTGATGACTGTAGCACCGTCCTTTTTTAAAAAAGCGATTCTTGAAGGGGTCCCTTACCCAGTTAAAGGATTCTATGCCATGTGTGGAAATCCCATGTTATCTTATGCGGATAGTCGCCAGACATATGAGGCATTCATGAACCTTGATTTTATAGCGGTTGCTGATTTATTCATGACGCCTACAGCGGCCATGGCGGATATAGTACTGCCTGTTGCAAGCCAATTTGAGATTGACGATATCGGCCATTACGGACTCGGCCACGGCTTTATCTTAGCACGGTCTAAAGTGGTTGACCCTCCTGAAGAATGCTGGCCCGATATGAAAATAATGAATGAACTGGGTAAACTTATCTCTCCTGAAGAATACTGGTATGATGACTATAACCAGTTTTTGGAAGATGTTGTCAAACCAAGCGGTCTCACATTCAGCCAATTCGTTGAGAAGGGTTATTTGAAAGGTCCTGAAAGATTCAAGCTTTACGAAGAAAAGGGTTTTCGGACCCCCACCGGCAAGGTGGAGTTGAAGTTGAGTCAGGCCGAAAAATTCAATCTGTCCCCTATGCCTGAATTTCATGGCCTTCCAGAAGAGGATGATCCTGAATATCCTCTGATATTAACCAGTTCCAAAAGTCAGTATTACCTTCATTCATCCTACAGGTGGATTAAAAGGCTCAGGGAAAAAAGGCCAGACCCAAAGGCTGAAATCCACCCCAGTACTGCTTTAAAATACGGAATCAAGGAAGGTGATGAGGTTATTATTGAAACAAGGTTTGGAAAGATTACCCATATTGCACATCTTACAAATATTGTTGATTCAAGGGTGATAAATGCCTCCCATGGGTGGTGGTTCCCGGAGGCAAAGGCGGACTCCCTTTATGAATGGGACAAATCCAACCTCAATATCCTGACCTCTGCTGAAAAACTGGGAAAGGAATTTGGAACACCCAATCTAAAAGGGATTGGATGTAAAATACTGCGAAAATAGGCAGGATTTTTTGAACTCAAAAATTTTTTATACAATTGATGAGGTATCCAGCATTACAAAACTTCCTGAACCTTTAATTCACTACTATATCCGTGTGAGAAAGATAACTATAGCGCCCGAACATTATCCGGATATAAACCCACGGTATGTTAAAGGCGAGTTCCTTTTTACCCGAAAAGACATAGATGAACTACTCAGGTTTATTGATAAGAGGAAAGATGAATCTTGGGAGAAATGGCAACTCAGGATAATAAAAGATGTCATGGCCAAAAGGGAATTAAAGGAAGAAAAGCACCCTCCCAGACGACCAGGTTTAAGGATTATTAAAGGGAAAAAGAAAAATAATGAAAATTCTTAACTCATTATTAATTCTTGATGATCTCGTAAAAAGCTCCGCTATGCCGACACGTCGGCATTATAATTGGAAGCAACTTATGTTTTTAACAAATCCGTTATTTCTGGCAAATATTTCGCAATATTAACCACTTATAGCTAATTTGCAGATTTAAGTTA
>JAUWNK010000013.1 GCA_030612685.1 Desulfobacteraceae bacterium | reverse complement strand
GGAGTCAGGATTAATACAGATACTATCAATCCTGTAGCTATGAAATAGTAATAGATCCTAAAGT
Source organism: Desulfobacteraceae bacterium (assembly GCA_030612685.1). Lineage (GTDB taxonomy): Bacteria > Desulfobacterota > DSM-4660 > Desulfatiglandales > B25-G16 > JAUWNK01. The sequence continues at coordinate 29,873 of JAUWNK010000013.1, read as the reverse complement.
GCCTAAAGTGAACTAAAGTGCCTAAAGTTATCATTCCTAAATCCACAATTCCTCAATTCCTCAATTCCTCAATCCCTATCTATCCTTACCCACTCTCTTACCTTTTTAGATATTTCTTTTGATCTCTCTATAATATCCGCAACATCTAAGGTAAGAAGTCTTCTATCCTCCATAACAACTTTCCCATCTATAATCGAATGCCTCACATCATTTCCAGTAGCAGCATAGACAAGGAGCGAATAGGGGTTGTACATGGGTGTTAGATGGGGTTTATGTGTATCTATCACAATTACATCGGCCTTTTTCCCCTTCTCAAGAGAGCCTGTGGTATCTTCGAGCCCCAATGCCTTAGCCCCTTCGATTGTGGCCATTCTCAGCACTGTTACAGCGTCTGTGACTGTTGGGTCCATGGTTTGGATCTTGTGAATCTTGGCAGCCATGTCCATCTCACCAAAAAGATCTAAGTTGTTATTTGAGGCACACCCATCCGTGCCTAAGCCTACGGTCACGCCCTGTGCGAGCAGTTCGGGGACAGGGGATATACCGGATGCCAGTTTCATGTTGCTCTCCGGATTGTCAATAGCCTTTACCCTATGCTCGGCCATTGTCTTGATGTCAAGATCATTCAAATGGACGCAGTGATCCGCAATCAGATGGGCTTCCAGGAGACCCAGGGAATGGAGATGCTCAACCGGAGTCTTGCCATATCTTTTCTTGACCTCGGCTAATTCAGTCAATGTCTCAGCCACGTGGATAATGAGGGGCACGTCATACTCCAGGGCCAGTTTATTGGCTGTGGTAAGCAGATCAGGGCTGCAGGTAAATAGGGAATGGGGCTCTACTGCTATGGATACGAGAGGGTCATCCTGCCATTTTTGGATCAACGATTCCGTATACTCGAAACCTCTCTCTATCGGTCCGTAGTTGGGGGAAGGGAAATCATACAGGACTTCCCCCACCAGACATCTCATTCCTGCCCTGCGTGCCGCACTTGCTACCTCTTCCTCAAAAAGGTACATATCACAGAAGGTTGTGGTTCCGGACATTATCATCTCTGCACAGGCCAGAAGGGTTCCAACCCTGACAAAGGCAGCATCCATCTTGCTTTCAGCAGGAAAAATGTAATCATTCAACCAATCCAGAAGGGGAAGATCATCGGCTAAGCCCCTAAAAAGACTCATGGCTGCATGGGTATGGCCATTAATAAGACCGGGAAGTATGAGGCCACCTTTGGCATCAAGCTCCTTTTCTGCCCTTATCAAGCCTTTTTTATCCCAGCCAGCCTCGCCTGAGTCCCGCAGAGCGAGACGATCGCGGGCAGGTTTTCCTATATAAGTTATCGTATTTCCGGATATGGCTAAAAGACCATCTGGAATGATCTTATTCTGATCATCCATGGTAAGGATAGTACCATTATAAACCAAGATATCCGCCCTTGTCATTTCTCTAAATCCTTGATGATTTCTGTTAGTAATCTGGCCAGGGTTGGGGCTGCATTGCCGGCATTAGCAATCACCTCTTCAATTGATGTGCCTGTCATGCAATCAGGAAGATTAATATTAGTAATAGCTACAATTGCCAATACCTTTAATCTGGAATGAACAGCCTCGATAACCTCATTAACAGTTGACATCCCCACTGCATCAGCCCCAATCATCCTTAAAAATCTTGTCTCAGCAGGTGTCTCAAGGCTTGGGCCGGTTATGCCAACGTAAACGCCTTGATTCAAATTGATCTCCTCTTCTATTGCCTTTTCCCCTGCTAAGGCTATAAGATCCTTATCATAGGCAGATGTCATATCAGTAAAGCCCGCTCCGGATTCATCAAGTTTTCTTCCTATAAGTGGGTTATTTCCGGTTAGATTTATATGATCTGTGAGGAGCATCAATTCTCCTGGTCTAAAATTGGGATTTAGTCCACCAGCCGCACTTGAAATAAAAAGATATTTCACACCTAAGGCCGCCATAACCCTTACTGGAAATGTAATTTCATTAACGGTATATCCCTCGTAGATGTGAAATCTTCCCTGCATGGCGAGAATAGACTTTCCTGCTATAATGCCAGACAGAAGGATACCAGCATGGCTATCAACGGTTGATTCTGGGAAATGAGGGATCTGGGAATAGGGGATATCTTGATCGATTTCTATGTTATCAGTCAGGTTTCCAAGACCGGTGCCTGTAATCATCCCAATGAGAGGTTTCCTTTTTATCCTCTCCCTAATATAATCGGCTGCCTCAGTTATCTCTGGGTTTGTTGTGTTTGTTAAGTTCACTTTAGCTCACTTTAGGCACTTATAACTTTAGGCACTTTTTTTAGATTAGATCAATAATAAAGTCAATATAGTTTACCCTGTTAGAAGAAAAACGTTGCTATTTATGTGGATATGAGAGATTTTGAAAATTTGAGAGGTGTTTAAAGCCCTGCTCAACTTTTCTAACAGGGTTCACCAATTTTATACTTGACCCACCTTTTATAGCTCTTTAGGATGCCAAAAGTGAGAGAAAACGATTGTAACGTGGAAAGGGAAAGCGCACAAATTTTGGGAGAGGAATGATTAATGAATGTCATAGCCCAGAAATCAGGTGGAATAGATGTATTATTACAGGGTAATCAGGCTATTGCCAGAGGAGCGCTTGAAGGAGGTGCCATTTTTTGTGCCGGCTATCCGGGAAACCCCTCTTCTGAGATAATTGAGAACCTCTCTGACGCAGCCAAGGATCTTCCTATTTACGTTGAGTGGTCGGTAAATGAAAAGGTAGCATTAGAATGTGCTACTGCTGCATCCTTTGCCGGATGCAGGGCAATTGTTGCCATGAAACAGAATGGAGTAAATGTTGTATCTGACTTTTTAACCAATCTCAGTCTTTCAGGAACAAAAGGTGGTCTTGCTCTAATTACATGTGATGATCCATCTGGTATTAGCAGTACCAATGAAGAAGATGCAAGACACTTTTCCAAGTTAGCTGAAATCCCACTTTTAGAACCAGCCACTCCCCAGGAAGCATTGGAGATGACCAGATGGGTCTTTACCCTTTCAGAGGATATCAAAAATATCTGCATGATCAGAAGCGTCTCCAGGCTATCTCATACAAGGTCTAATGTAATGCTTGGTGATCTGCCTTCATTTAAATCAGATGCATATTTTGATCTTACCAAACCCTTTCATACCTTTCCTGTTGTTGCCAAGCATAAGGAAAGATACAAGAAATTGAAGAAGACCAAAGAAATCTTTGAGAAATCCCCTTTCAACAAATACCACGGGCCTACTAAACCCGAGTTGATAATTATCGTTTCTGGATGTGCCCTAATATATGTAGAAGAGGCTGTAAGTATCCTTGGTCTAAATGAAAAAGTTGGTATCCTTAAATTTGGGACCACATGGCCCCTGCCTACTAACATGTTAAAGAAATACCTTCTATTGTGTAATAGGTTTCTCTTTGTTGAGGATATAGATCCTTTTCTTGAAACTAATGTTAAGTCATTTGCCTCTGATTTAGGAAAACAGATAGGGGTAAAAGAGTTTATAGGAAAAGACTCCGGTGATATCCCCATTTCCGGAGAAACCTCGCCAGGTCTGATAATGGATGTACTGGGTAGGATGTTCAATATAAAATGGAGAGATGATAAATATAGAGAAAATGTCTTCCAATTAACCGATGGATCGATTCCCCAAAGAGAATTAGGTTTTTGCCCGGGATGTCCTCACAGGGCCTCTTACCATGCCATAAAAACAGCCCTGGCATGGGATGGAAGAGATGGCTTTGTATCAGGAGATATCGGGTGTTACACAATGGGAATATGGCCAACTGGATTCAATATGGTAAAGTCGGTCCATGCTATGGGCTCAGGGGTTGGCCTCGCAAATGGGTATGGGAAATTAGATATGTTTGGCTTTAATCAGCCGGTTATCACTGTATGTGGGGATTCTACGTTTTTTCATGCTGCTTTGCCGGCCCTGATTAACAGCAGATTCAATAGGGCCGACATACTTCTTGTCATTCTTGATAATAGCGCAACCGCTATGACTGGATTTCAACCCCATCCAGGAACAGGTACAACAGCAATGGAAAAGCCAACTGAACCTGTAGATATAGAGGCCCTGTGTGGATCCCTTGATGTTCTGGTTGAGGTAGCTGATCCTTATGACCTTACAACTACCTCTGAAACCCTTTATCGTTTACTCCAGCTAAAAGGCAAGACAAAGGTATTGATTATGCGCAGGAAATGTGCCTTGATCCAGGGCAGGGAAGGGGGATATCCTTTCAGGATGAAGGTAGATGAAGATAGATGCATTGGAGAAGAGTGTGGTTGCAATAGATATTGTACCAGGATCTTTCGATGCCCAGGATTAATCTGGAATGAGGAAAAGGGTAAGGCAATGGTAGATGAGGTTGCTTGTGTTGGATGCGGTATCTGTGCGGATATCTGTCCCCAGGGAGCCATTGAGAGGGAGGAGTTGCAGTGCCTTTAAACCTGATAATAACCGGTGTTGGTGGCCAGGGTAATGTGTTGGCCTCCCAGATTATAGGCAACGCAGCCCTTAAAACGGGATTCAAGGTCACTATAGGGGAAACCTTTGGGCTGTCTCAGAGGGGAGGCCCTGTCATGAGCCATATACGCCTTTCCAGGACAAGAAATTTTGGTCCACTCATCCCGCCTAATATGGCCCACATTGTTGTCGGCCTTGAGCCCCTGGAGACAATCAGGATACTGCATGAGTATGGAAATAAAGAGACAATATTTATTGTCAATAGCAGACCTATCTATCCTTTAAATGTCATTGCAGGAGATGTTGAATATCCCGATATAGATTGGATAAGGTCTGTTCTGGATGATTCGGGCCAGAAACTTTACTGGCTTGATGCCACCCCAATAGCGATAGAATTAGGTGAGCCCATTATCCTTAACATGATTATGATCGGAGCCCTTTGTGGGCTCCCAGATTTTCCGATTGAGGTCAAGGATTTTAGGGAGGTAATAAAAAATATCTTTCCGGAATCAAAACTTGAAGCCAATTACAAGGCATTAGAAACAGGGAGAGGTCTCATTAATAAAACCTGTTAGATTTTCCATAAAAAAATGTCTTCCATGATCGATAATCTTTTAGACCCCAGATTTCTTCCAGATAAAACAGAAAGGGTATCTCTCACTCAGACACATATCTCTCTTGTTTTTCTTGCAGATGAATTTGTATATAAGATAAAAAAACCGGTCAATTTTGGATTCTTAGATTTCTCAACCCTTAAAAAAAGACGCTATTACTGTCATCAAGAAATCATACTTAACAGGCGCTTATCAAAGGGTATATATATAGATGTATTACCAATAACCTATGATGGGAAAATCTACAGGATAGGAATAGGGCAGGGAAGTATTGTAGAATATGCAGTTAAAATGAAAAGGCTTCCTGATGAAATGATCATGAAATCTCTGTTTATTCAGGGAAAATTGAAGGATAAACATCTAAAGGAAATTGCCAAAGTTCTTGCAAGATTTCATCTAACTGCCAGTAATTCCAATGATATTGATAAATTTGGTGAGCCAGAAATTTTCAAGGTAAATACAGATGAAAATTTTGCACAAGTCCGGAAATATATTGGAACAACGATTCAAAAAAATGACTTTGATGCCCTCAAGAGATGGACTGGAAATTTTTACAATTCAAATAGGGAACTTTTATGGAGAAGGATAAAGGCCAAAAAGATAAGGGACTGCCATGGTGATCTCCATATGGAACATATCTGCCTTACAGAAGACCTTCCAATATTTGATTGTATTGAATTTAACGATAGATTTAGGTATACTGACGTTGTTGCTGATATTGCCTTCCTGTTGATGGATCTGGAATTTCATGGGGGAAACAGGTTTTCTAAAATACTTTGGAATTCCTATAAGGAAATGGCAGATGAGCCCGATGTGGATTCTTTGCTTACCTTTTATAAGGTTTATCGAGCATTTGTGAGGGGGAAGGTGGGCAGTTTCCAGCTTGATGATGAAAATATAGGAATAGAAAAAAAGGAGGAAGCTATACAAAAATCAAGCAGATATTTCCAGCTTGCCAGGTCATATATAGATTAGGCAGTATGCAGTATGCAAAAGGGAGAGGTGTAATATAAAGTACTTACTTCTTCCTTATCAGAATGAGACTATTATGAAAGAACCTTTTGTAGATTTTATAAAAAGGGAACTACAACCTGAAACAGTACTTATCGCATGCGGGCTTCCCGCCTCCTATAAGACAGAAACCACAGAAGTTATAGCCAAACTTAAAGGCTATAAGATATTAAGGACAGACCTGATTAGGCTTGAAGTATTAAAAAATGAGGATATCTTTGAGGAGAAGGTTGCATCTAATATGAAGAAAAGGGAGCTTGTTTACGATGAAATGTTTTCTTGTGCAGATGATCTTGCAGATAAAGGTGAAGGGATTATTCTGGATGCTACCTTTATCACCCAAGAGCTAAGACGGAGGGCTGCCGAGATAGCTGTAAGACATGAGAAGGTTTTTGTTATCCAGCAAACACAATGCCCCCAAGAGGTTTCTCTCAGAAGGATATCAGAGAGAACAAAAGAAAATTATGAGTCAAACGCTCTGACCGAACAGGCCTATCTAAATAATAAAAAAAGGTTCCAGCCAGTTGATCTGGATGACTTGAAGGGCTTATTTCCCTCTATAAATATTGTACATCTCCTGGTTGATACAACTTCGGATTTAGTTGATGAATGGTTTGTGATTGGCAAGGTAACACGGTAAGTGATCTAAAGTTAAAAGTACCTAAAGTGCCTAAAGTTATTGATTTTAGATAAATTATTACCGATTCCGAAATGTATTTTTAGGCACTTATAACCCTGGCCCAGACCTGGCCTATAATTTTAATAGGCTGATTCGAGCATGTAGTACCTTATAGACTTAACGGTTTGATTTAAGTATGTCGCGCCAGGGCAGGCTGGCTTATAGGCTTAATAGACTGATCAAATCATGTAACGCTTTATAGACTTAAAAGGCTGATTCAAGCATGTCGCGCAAAGGCGGGCTTTAGCTCACTTTTAACCCTGGCCCAGTCCTGGCCTATAGGATAGGCTTCATAGGCTAATTTAAAAACATACTGGCTTATGGATTTAGTAAGCTGATTAAATCACATAGCGCCAGGGCGGGCTTTAGCTCACTTTTAACTTTAAGTACTTTAGACACTTATAATGACAAACATACCTAAATCAGTTGGGATAATCTTTAAACACGATTTTGAGCCTGCAAAAAGGGAGTGTCAATGCTTAAAGGATTGGTTTACACAAAGAGGAATAACCGTATATACAGAGGAAATGTCATCCAGGGCTTACTTAAGCCAATACCTTGAGGAAGAAACAAGTATACCGGATTCAGTAGACTGGGTTGTTGTATTGGGTGGAGATGGGACATTGCTGGGGGCTGCCCGGAAGGTTGGGCGATATGGTCTACCTATTTTAGGTATCAATCTTGGGGGATTAGGTTTTTTAACAGAGATTCCATTAAAAAGGCTTTATGAGGACATGGAAAAGCTTATTGCTGGCGAGATAGCTATTGAAACCAGACTCATGTTGCAGGCCAGCGTAATAAGGGATAGTGAAGAAAAATGTCGTTTTTCAGTATTAAATGATGCGGTTATTAATAAAGGTGCGTTGGCCAGAATTATTCATCTTAGGGTATCTATTGATGGTCGTTTTCTAACTACCTTTAGGGCAGATGGGCTGATAATATCCACTCCTACAGGTTCTACAGGCTATAATCTTTCTGCTGGGGGCCCGATACTTTACCCAGATTTAGAGTCTTTGATAGTGACTCCAATATGCCCATTTACATTGACGCATAGGCCCATTATTTTGCCTGATAAATCAGTGATAGAGATTAAGATGGGAGAAAATAGCGAGGAAGTGACCCTTACTCTCGATGGCCAGGTCGGCTTTGATCTTGTAGACAATGACAGGGTTATTATCTCCAAGTCAGAGAAAAAGCTGAAACTAATTAAATCACCCAGTCAGGACTATTTTGATATTCTAAGGACAAAACTTAAATGGGGTGAATCCTCTTATAATAATGGAAACCAGTAAATATATTTTGTCTATAGATAGGAGAGAAATATGTTATTTACAATGGATCATAGAGTCCTATGACGGGATGGCCTCTATGAGAACCATTAATCCAGCAAATGGTGAGATTGAAATCTCTATATCTCCAGGGTGTAAGGAAGAGATCTTTTCACTTATCAAATGTCTAAAAGAAGAGGGAAGCATCCATGTTAATAAAGAGAAATTTTATTGATAGGATAGGCTTTTCTATCGTGTAGGCACGGAGGTGCCACTTGGACCAATTATTTTATATAAAAACCTTTGGCTGCCAGATGAATAAGCATGATTCTGGCTTCATCAGCCAGATACTTCTTAATAAAGGTTATAAGCAAACAGATAGCATTGATGATGCTCACATTATCTTGATTAATACCTGCACAGTCAGACAGAAGGCCGAGGAAAAGGCATTAACCCTTATCGGTCGCTTGGCTATCTTAAAGAGAAAGAAACCATATATGATTACTGGCGTCATTGGATGTGTAGCCCAGGAAAAAGGGGTAGATCTCTTTAAGCGCTTCCCCTATCTTGATTTAGTTTTAGGCCCAAGAAATATTTATCACATAGATGAATTTCTCTATAAAATCGATAAAGAAAGGAAGCAGATTTCCTGCCTTGATTTGACCTGTGAGTTTACATCATTTCCTAAGTATAACGGCTACTTAAACGGAAAAGTTAAAAGTTTTATTAAAATTATGGAGGGATGTGATAATTTTTGTTCCTATTGCATTGTTCCTTTTGTTAGGGGCAGGGAGATAAGCCTTACAGCAAAACAAATTATTGATGAGGCTAAATATTTAGTTAGTCAAGGAATCAAGGAGATTACCCTTATAGGACAGAATGTAAACTCCTACAATGCTAAAAACGAGGCCTTACCGACATTTCCTGGTTTACTCAAGCAGTTGGATAGTATAGCAGGTTTAAAAAGGCTTCGCTTCACAACCTCTCATCCCAAGGATATATCAGATGAACTGATAGGTTCTTTTGGAGAATTAGAAAGCCTCTGTCCACACATTCACCTGCCAGTTCAATCAGGCTCGGATAATTTACTTAAGCTTATGAATAGGGGATACACAAGGGATAAATATCTTGGTTTGATAGAGCACTTGAGAAGAACAAGGCCTGATATAACAGTTACAAGCGATATAATTGTTGGTTTTCCAGGGGAGACGGAAAAGGACTTTGAAGATTCACTTCGATTAATAGAGGAGATAGAATTTGATAATCTTTTCTCATTTAAGTATTCTGATAGACCAGGAACCAAGGCATTACAGCTTCCAGGAAGAATAGGGGAAAAAGAAAAGCAGAGACGATTGTCTATACTGCAGGAGAGGCAAAGAGAGATAACCTTACGTAAAAACAAACTACTTGAAGGAACAATTCAAGAAATTTTGGTAGAAGGTCCTGGCAAAAGGGGAGATGATCAGCTAACTGGAAGAACGCTGGGAAATAAGGTGGTCAATTTTTCTTCCAAGGTCAATCTCAAGGGGCAGTTAGTTAAGGTAAATATTATCAAAGGTTTTCAGAACTCATTACTTGGTGAGTTATAGGATTTTGGATTGGGGCCTGCCCTGGCACGACATGACTGGAATATGCTTTTATCGCTATAATATTCTGGAAGCTTAAGCTATTTAACTTAGTCGTTGAAAGTCAGGCCTGGCCGACATCCGGCAGGGATGGCGGGCAGGCGGGTCTGGGCCAGGGATTTTGGATTGCGCATAATATGAGTGTAAAGTAAAATGGGTACACGAGTTTGCAATCCGAGAAATTTGAAATTATTTATACACTATTATCTTAAAGATGGGTCAAGAATACGATTATAATAAAGAAAGTCTCTTGATTGTTGATGATGAGATAGAGATAGGGAAAGTTGTGTCAGATTTACTTTCAAGTTTAGGGTTTAATGTTGATTCAGCCAATAATGGAGAAAATGCATTACAGAAGCTTAGAAATAGAAAATATTCCTTTTTAATTACCGACATAAATATGCCAGAACTTAATGGCATTGAACTAATAAAGATTGTCAAAAGAGAAACTCCTCATATAAATATAATTGCCATGACCGGTTACGATAAAGATTATGCATATATAGATGTTATTAATGTAGGGGCAAATGATTTTATTATTAAACCCTTTAAGATTGATGAGCTGGAGGCCAAGATCAAAAGGATCTTAATAGAGAGACATATTAAAGATGAATTTGCCAGGTTATCAATAACTGATAATCTCACCGGCCTTTTTAATCAGCGACATTTTTATAATAAATTAAAGGAAGAGGCAGATAGGGCAAACCGCCAGGAACATGCTTTATCCCTAATCCTTTTGGATCTGGACAAATTCAAAGACTATAATGATAAATATGGTCATCTTGCTGGTGATGAGGCCCTGTTTGAGAGTGGAAAGATAATCCTTTCAAACATCAGGGAGAATGTTGATACAGCTTTTAGGTATGGAGGGGATGAATTTGCAGTTATTCTGGTTGAGGCGGATGAAAAGATCGCTATTAGTACAAGTGAGAGGCTAAAAAGGGGATTTGAAAAAAGTGGTGTAGTGAAAGCAAGTATAGGATTTGCAACATACTCAAAGGAAATGAAAATTAAGGAATTGATTGCTGCTGCTGATAAAGATCTTTATAAGGGAAAAAATGCTGGCGAGGGTTAGAAATTCTTGAATATATGATGTCTGATAATATATATTATGTAAACTTAAATAAATATATTGACTTTATTCTTTTTGTATACCATTATCCTCAATCTTTATTAAATTCTTGGAGGTCTTCACTTCTATGAGCAGTGTTGTAAAAAAAAGGCGAAAAAAGATAAGAAAACATAAATATAGAAAGTTACTTAAATCCCAGCGGCATAAAACTAAAAGGTAACTTTCATATCTCATAAAAAAAGGGAGGCTTTTTTAAAGTCTCCCTTTCTGTTCATATCTTTCTTTATTTATTATTTATACCACCCTTTACCCACTTTTTTACCAAAGTTGCCCGCTCTCACCATTGTTTTTAATAGATTTGGTGCAACCCATTTATTTTCCTTGTTAAGCTCTTTATAAAGGTAATCGGTTACAAAATTAGCTACATCAATACCTGTCAAATCCATCAATTCAAATGGGCCCATAGGATAATTAAGACCATTTTTTACCGCCTTATCTACATCCTCAATAGAGGCAATACCTTCCTCAACAATTTTTATAGCCTCGAGTATATGGGGAATCATTATCCTGTTGACTACAAAACCAGGTGAATCTTTCTTTACTTCTATGGTTGTCTTACCCATTTTTTGTGATAATTCCGTAGTAATTTTTATAGTCTCGTCACTCGTTAAATATCCCCTGATTATTTCTACCAGTCTCATCAAAGGAACAGGATTAAAAAAATGCATTCCACAGACCTTATCAGGCCTCTTAGTGCTTGCTGCTATCTCTGTAATAGACATTGATGATGTATTTGTAGATAAGATAACTTCAGGCCTGCACAATTCATCTAACTCTTTGAAAACACTTTTTTTTAGATCTAAATCTTCGATAACAGCCTCAACAACAAAGTCAACATCCTTGAGGTCAGCCATATCTAAGGTTCCTTTTATACGCCCCATAATATTTTCTTTCTCCTTGATATCCATCTTTCCTTTTTCTACGCTTTTAGATAGAAATCTGTCTATATTTTTCATACCTCCTTCTACAAATCTCATTTCAATATCTCTCATCACAACATCACAGCCTATCTGTGCCGCTACTTGAGCAATACCATTACCCATAGCACCTGCTCCAACAACGCCTATCTTTTTAATCTCCATGGTACCTCCTTTTTTAAACCTTATAAAAGTTAAAGTTAAATATTAATCCTATTATATAACATGCTAAATTAACATCAACATATCATGTTTTGTTTAAAGAAAAATATTGATTCTGCTGATCTTCTTCTACAATATTTATACATAGATAACAAGGATTTAAGTGAACTAAAGTGCCTAAAGTACTTAAAGTTTAAAAGTTGAAATATAAACAAAAGGATTATCGATGCTCATATATATATTTAGCTCGCCTTAACTCATTTTAGGTACTCTAAATTTAGGTACTCTTTAATAAGCCATTAGCTTCCTGATCCTGTTGTCAAGATAGCTGGATAGATTAGCAGAATTTTCTGGAGACCATCCCAGGGATTGTCTCCAGACATCATCACTTTCCATACATAGATAGATTCCTAAATCATTATACCATTTCTTTAGTATTTCTGATAAGTTAGCGTACATTTCTACTCTGATAGGCTTAAAATACCTGAATTTTCCATCCAGCCCCGGGACAAATTCACCATTAAAGATATTTGTTTCTGGAAATCTTTTCATAATAACCCATTTGAGATTTGGCATATATCTAAAAGAACCCAAGCTTATCCAGATAATAGACTCTGGGTCAATGTATCTCTCTAAAAGATGTACTGTCTCTTTATATTCATCAGCCCATCCTTGATAATTTATTAGGGGATCAAAATGAAAGGCCAACACAAATCCGGCTTTTTGGCATTCCTGGGCGGCAAGAATCCTGCTTTTCAGACTTGCTGACATGTGCTCTTCATTAGCTATTATACGAGGTGTATTTAATGACCATGAAACAACTATCCTTTTTCTATATCTACTTTCAATGAGATCTTTGATAAAAGAGGTCTTTGTCTTTAGCTCCAGTATACAGTTCTTCCTATTGGAAAAGAAAGGGAGCAGCAAATCAGTCCATCCTGTAACATAATCAAGCGACAGGCTATCTGTAAACTCTCCGGTTCCAATCCTGAATATTTTATCAGGTGAGCTATCAATAATTTCACCTATGGAATTAAGCCTATCCTCTAAGTTTGTGAAAATTCTAAATGATGGTTGATTAATATAGGATTGAAGGAAGCAATAACTACAGTCCATTGGACAGTTAATGCCTACATTTAGGATCTGATAACCACAGCAAATATATCTCCTTGTACCAGGGCATGGTTTGAGAAAATCACCCCTAAAATGGATGAGCCTGAGCGACTCCTTATCCATTTCTTCAATGTCTTCTCTTGAAGCCAATTCGTCTGGTTTAACATTCTCAATTGGTATATTGGGTAATTTTTTAAGTATCTTTTGGGCAAGGGAATCGTTTTCAGCTCCCCTTTCAAGTAAAATTCGCCTGATTTTGAATTGCTTCATCTGTGCTCTGCCCCTTTCCAAAAATCTGTGACCTCTTCTAATCCAGGTAGGTTATATAAATAAGCTAACTCCTCTTTTAGCTCTTGCCCTTTTGTAAACACTATTTCAAGTCTATAATCAATCCCCTCAAAAAAAGGCGGGGGAATTATCTTAACTCCTAAAGGAAGAGAAAGATTAGAAAGGCCCTTTTTAAATAATTTTTCAGCCTCCAAAAGAGATGGAAATCGCCTTGCTTTTAAAATTTTAACTATGGCCTTCACCTTTTGTGGGTTATTCATCCTATCATTATTTAAAACCTCTATAATATGTCTGTCATCTATAACCTCTTTTATTGTGCGCCCTTCCCTGCTGGCAATTTCGATAATCCATTGGATAGTTTCCCATTGCTGATTAAAGGTCCATTTTAAAGATGTAAATAGATCGTTAATCCTTAGCCTATCATCTCTACCGATATTTCTCATAAAACCAGCTACCCTTAGGGATAACCTTTCCTCAGCAATGGAAACTTTTATTTCCTCTTCTAACTCCTCTAAACCTAAAAATAGTTCTAATGTTTGTTTGTTTGTTGCAATGTTCAGAATGGGCATGAAATTTGTTACTATTTCTTCCCTTTTGAGGAAACCGATCAGCCTTTGCAAAACCATCCCCTTTTCAATATTATTGAACTTACGATGAATGAGATTGTCATTTAAATTAAGCAACAGTGCTTGAAAGGGAGAAAAATCATTCGGTAATATCTGGCATAAAATATCTTTCCACCCCAATTCCTTTACTGACAACAACCTTCGATATCCTGCAACCACTATAAAGTTGCTATCCGACTTTTTAAGCAGGTATGGGGGATTAAGAACACCAAATTTACCGATAGAGGCCTTAATAGGTTTTAGGTTAAAATTAAAACTCATACAGAATGGGCCTGGTTTTAAATCAATATCTGATATGTCCACATTTAGGATGGTGCTTTTTAATAGTTCTTTTTTCATCATGATTACCTTTAAAAAAGATTTGTCCCTGACTAAATCAGTGGGTTACATTTAAGCATAATTTTCAATGGGGAGACAATGATGAAAAGCAAAAAGAGTTTATTTTTCTTGATAGTGCTGTCAATTATCTGTTCCTTTTTTCTCTTCTCTATTGGCTATTGTAAAGATCTCAAAACAGAATCTAGAATATGGGAGGAATTAAAAAGATCAGTTGAAGAAACATGGACACGGAATGTTATGGAAATAGAAAAGGAATTGGATAAGGTAGATGATCAGCAGAAGATATCATTCAGAGACACCAGGTCCCTTTCATGCCAAGTGAGAATCTCTACAGATTACTCAGGTCCAAAACACCTAAAGAGACCAATGACTATCTAAGAAGGGTTACAGAAAGGTCTAATCTTTATAATAACTTCTTTTAGCTGATAGGTTTTCCTGTTTTTTCCTTGACAAAAGAAGATATTCCTTGGATATATTTCATATATAAATATAAAAACATTCAAAAAAAAGGGGGGGTAGATATGAAAAGAAGCTATTTAACAATTACAATTTTTATAGTTGTCTTTGGGTTTCTTTTTGCGACAAATGCCTTTGCAGCGCCTAAAAAGCTGGTAATTGGCCATCCGGCTTGTCTTTCAGGAAAGTATGCAAAGGCAGGGGAACAGGCTATAGGGGGAATAAAGGCCTGTATCGACTGGGTAAATAATGTCTATGGCGGTGTTTTGGTAGCCGGGAAGAGAATTCCTCTTGAGTATAAGTACTATGATTGTGAGTCCAAAAAAGAGGGTGTAACAAGCCTTATCGAGCGACTGATCACGGTTAATAAAGTCAACGTTGTTTTCTCCGCATATAGCTCGGGACTCACTCTTGCCGGAGCCCCTGTGGCTGAAAGATATAGCATGGTCTATATGGATCACGGTGGTGCCAGCGACCGGATTTTCCAGCAGGGATTTAAATATATCGTGCAAACAATAGGGCCCGGATCCAAGTATCATGTGGGGACCCTTGACATGATTAAATACTTTGATCCTAAAGCCAAAAAGGTTGCATTGGCTTATGAGGATTCAGAATTTGCCCGGATGACCATGGGTGGCGCTGAAAAGCATGCCAAAAAACTTGGATGCAAGATAGTTTTTAAGAGGACCTACCCTAAAGGTGTGACCGATTTAACACCTCTGCTCTCTGACATGAAAGCGAGGAAACCAGAGATAGTGGTTGGTGGTGGACATTACGAGGATGGTCAGCTCTTTGCTCGACAGATGTCTGACCTTGATATAAATGTCAAAGCCGTATCATTGGTAGCATCTGCAACCCTGCCTGCCTACTATAAAGCTTTGGGTGGTCGTATAGCAGAAGGCGTGATGGGTCCGTCTCACTGGGAATACGGTGTAACATTTTCACCTAAAGGCGCCAAAAAGGTCGGCCTGGATTGGATTGGCCCGGGTCAAGATGAATTCGTAAGTCTTTTCAAAAAGGCCCTTGGTAAAGATATAATACCGGATTATCATGCCGCAGAAGCCGGAGCCCAGGTTTTGGCCTATGTAAAAGCTGTAGAGAATATGAATTCTGTTGACCAGGATAAGGTTAGGGCTGCACTTGGCAAGTTAAAGTTCATGTCCTTCTATGGAGGATGGGATGTTGATGATACAACAGGGATGCAAATAGGTCACTCCATGGTAGACATGCAGTGGCAGGATGGAAAAAGGGTTATTGTCTGGCCTCTGGAGGCAGCGACTGGCAAGCTCATCTATCCAAAGCCCAAGTTTTAGTTAGGCATAAAAAAATCTCCTCCTCTAAATGAAGATTTTTGTTAGGGGAGGAGATTTTATATATAAAGGTAATACACAGGAAACCCTGTCAGAAAGTTTAAGTGAGGTTTTTTCTAACAGGGTAAAAGAGGAAAAAATGATCCTTACACTGCTGGCAGGAAATTTGATCCACGGGCTTCTCCTTGGAGGTGTCTATGGCCTGGCTACAATGGGGTTGAGCCTGATATTCGGTGTTATCAATGTGGTTAATGTAGGGCACGGTCAATTCATAATGGTTGGGGCATTTGTAGCACTGACTATGTTCACAGTCTTGGGTCTATCTCCAGTGATAGCTATTCCAGCAGCCCTGATTATAGGTATGGCATTAGGATTTTTCTTTTTTTACACCGTGATGCGGAGATTAATCAGGGCCCCGGAGCTTACCTCACTTCTTGCCACATTTGCTATGGGCATTCTTCTGGAGGAGATTGCTAAGCTTATCTTTGGCGCCGATTTCAGAGGCTATTATTGGGCTGTAGGTAAAATAACCTTGCCTATAACCACTATACCTATGAGTAAACTCTATGCATTTATAGGCAGCATAGCTATTGCGTTATTTCTGTACCTCTGGTTTAGCAAAACAAGGATAGGGACTGCTATAAGATCCGTTATGGAGGATAGCGAAGGCGCGAGGGTATGTGGGGTTAATGTAAGTTGGATCCATGCCCTGAGCTTTGCCATCGGGATTGGCTTAACAGTAATGAGCGGGGTTTTGCTTACCATGTTTATTCCAGTAGGTATTAACCCTTACATGGGAGGGGGCTATACACTGAAGGCCTTTGTCATAGCTGTTCTGGGTGGGCTTACCTCCCCTTATGGTGCTTTTTTCGCAGGATTGATATTTGGCCTTATAGAGAACGGTGCCTACACCTTGTTTGCCCTGATACCAGGAGTAGCACCTTTCCCTTTAACAGTATCTCTGGCCTTTTGGATGCTATTTTTTCTTCTTTTAGTAAAACCTACTGGACTTTTGGGGAAGTAAGTGAAAAAGACTCTACCTAAGTATTATCCACTCATTCCTGTGTTCGCTGCATATCTCATCATGTTTTTAATCGGCTTCTTTGTGCCGGGTATGTGGCAGATGGTAGCATTGCTTGCCTTCTATTGTGCATTAGGCCAGTCATGGAACATATTTATGGGGATGACAGGCTATGTGGATTTTGGCTATGTAACCTTTATAGCCCTCGGCACGTATGGAATGTCATTAGGGATAACGTACTGTTCTCAGTATGAATGGCTTGGTATAGGTATCATAGTTATAGGGTTCATTCTTGCTATGTTCCTTGCATCTTTATCGGCACTTCTTGAAGCATTCATTGCCTTAAGACTCAGGGGTGCCTATTTTGCCATTGCCTGTATAGGCATAAATGAGGGACTCAGGTACTTCATAGAGGGGGCAAAAATTTGGGGTGGCTCTGAAGGTCTAATATACTTCGGGGCGCTCGTGCAGGCCTTGGGAAGGGATACAGTTAACCAATTGACCTCATTCTGGGCCGATTTTTCAGTCTTTATTATAGCTGCCTTAGCTGCTTTTTTGAATATGCATTATATGAGAAGCAAAATTGGCTATGCCCTGACTGCAGTTAGAGAAGATGAGGATGCAGCCAAGGTTATGGGGATCAATGCAAACAAGTACAAAACAATTGCGTTTTTGACCAGTGGCTGGCTTGGAGCAGGTGTTGGGGCTATGGCCTGGGGGTTAAAGCTTGGCTATGTATATCCAGGTGATGTGTTTGTAATACATTACACAGTGGAATGCATAGTAGTGGTTCTGCTTGGTGGTGCAGGCACCCTTCTTGGTCCAGTGGTAGGAGGACTGATCTATGGACTTTCTAAATATTGGCTTGCTGTCATCATGCCAGGATTTCAACTCCTCATATTCGCACCCATTATTATTATCATAATTGTGGCAGCACCAGAGGGGGTTGTAGGGCTACTGAAGAGGAGATTAAAGGGCACAAGATTGGAAATGTTTATCGAATAGGTAGAATTTAGTTCGCTTCGCTCAGAATTGGAATAGTGGAGTGATGGAGTATTGGAATGATGTGTAAGTTTGTCCTGACCAGCGTAAAAGATCTACTATGCAATAAGTTGTAGAAATTCCGAGGTATAATCATGGCCTTGTTAAAGCTTGAGAATATAACAAAACGCTTTGGTGGTTTGGTAGCAGTCGATAAGGTAAGCCTGGAAATCAATGAAGGCGAGTTAATTGGAATAGTGGGGCCAAACGGGAGCGGGAAGACCACCCTTTTTAATGTTATCAGCGGAGTTTATACCCCGGAAGAAGGAAAGGTCATCTTTGACGGAAAAGATATCACCCGATTGCCTGCATACAAAAGAGCACCACTTGGACTGGGGAGAACCTTTCAGATTCCCAGGCCTTTTAGCTCTGCAAGCGTAAGGGAAAATGTAGCGATTGGTGCCATGTTTGGCACTTTGGCAGATAAAGTTACTGTGGATGACTCCCTGGAAATTGCTGACCGGTATATTGATCTGGTTGGATTGGAGGCTCATAGGGATAAGGCTTCCGGCGACCTTACCCCTGTAGAGAAAAAATTGATGGAAATTGCCAGGGCCCTGGCAATGAGGCCAAAGCTTCTGCTGATGGATGAGGCTATGGCAGGGATGAATCCCAAGGATATCGATGATATGGTCAAGTTTATCAAAAGAATAAAAGAGGAAGAGAAGATAGCGATAATCTCCATGGTCGAGCACATCATGAGGGCAGTGGTTGGATTAGCTGAGAGAGTAATGGTAATGAATCAAGGTGCAAAATTAGTGGATGCCAAAACAGAAGAGGCCTTGGCTGATCCAAGGGTAATTGAGGTATATTTAGGGCAGCCTACAGAACAATCTAAATGGAGATCTGAAGTTTGGAAAGAGGGGAAAGGTGAAGATGAGTAGCATGCTAAAGGTCGAAAATCTTGAATCTGGTTATGGAGCCATGCAGGTATTGTGGAAACCGAGCCTGGAGGTGAAGAAAGGTTCTATAACATCGCTGCTCGGACCTAATGGCGTTGGAAAATCAACCTTCCTCCTGACTGTGTTAGGTTCAGTAGAGCCTTGGGCAGGGAAAATTTTTTATGAAGATAAGGAGATAACCAATCTGCCGACCCATAAAAAGGTGGATTTAGGTATTGCACTTGTTCCAGAGGGAAAACATCTATTTGATGGCATGAATGTCCATGAGAATTTAATCATGGGGGCCTATCGCAAAGAGGCCATTAAATATATTGATGATTCCCTTGAGCTTGTTTACTCTTTATTCCCTATTCTAAAGGAAAGAGATAGGCAAGGAGCCGGCACACTTAGTGGAGGGCAGCAGCAGATGCTGACTATTGCCCGGGCATTGATGACAAAACCTAATCTCATAATGCTCGATGAGCCGAGTCAGGGATTAGCGCCAATACTTGTAGGAGAGGTTTTTGAAACCATTCAAAAACTACAGGCTGAAGTAGGCTTAACCATACTCCTTGTAGAGCAAAACGCCGAGGCATCCCTCAATGCCGCGAGCTATGTTTACATCATGCATGAAGGTCAGATAAAGGCCGAAGGAACTGCGGATAAAATAAGAGGCTCATCTGATATAAGAGAGGCCTATCTTGGGATTTAGTTATTCCCTATTTTTTTATGCTACTTAACTACTAATTCTTGATATGCCTCCTGGATCTCTTTAAATTTTTCATCTGCTAAAACTCGGAATTCATCTCCAAGATGCTCTACCTTATCTGGATGATATTTTGCTGCCAATTTTCTATAGGTGCTTTTAATCTCATCTATTGAGGCACCTCTATTTACGCCTAAAACTTGATATGGATCTGGTCTTGAGAACCTTCTATCTGCCTGATCCTTTTTTTGATTCTCCTGGTAACTTTCACGTCTTCTGCCCTCCCCTTCTTGATAATAAGCATTTTCAGATTTTGCCCTAATCTTTGCTGGCCGGTAGATGAAGTGATACCAGTATAGTGCCCCCAATACTATTAAATCATCAATCCATCCTAAGCCTACAAAAAAATCAGGTAGGAGATCGTACGGGCAAAGGACATAAAGTATTGGAATTAAATAGATCAAGAATCTCATTATGTAAAAAAGCCGTTACTATTTAGCCACCAAGACACGAAGTCACCAAGATTAGACAATTTAAAATTAGCAACTTAAAATTGATAATTGATAATTTTTAATTAACAATTTAATACCCTTTGTGCCTTGGTGACTTAGTGGCTGAATATTTTAAAAAATCTTTATTTAAAGGGCTATCTTTGTGCCAACACTGTTAAGGATGAAGGAGGTGGGAAATTCCTCTGAGAATCTCTTAATGGCCTTCCAGCCTGTGCAATGCATCGGGATTATAATTTCGGGTTTGATCTTTTTAAACTCGGTAATCGTTTTTTCTATTATAGGCTCAAAAATAGGGCCTGATAGATGAAAACCGCCCAATACAGCATGAATTTTATCAACGCCTGTTATTTTTTTGGCATAGAAAACAGTATTTATAATGCCGGCATGACCACATCCAGAGATTATCACCAATCCCTTCTCTTTTAGTTTTATTACCAGGGCCTGATCATCGAGTATCATGTCAGTCTCTATCTTTCCATCTCTTTCAAGCAATGCATTAGGTAATCCCTTTTCAAAGCCTGTTACTCTTTCCACCTCCCCTGTTACTGCTATCATGCTATCTGCCAGCAAATATGGGGATCTACTTTCAACTATCTCAAGGTCTTTGCTCTTCATATCCTCCTTTATTAGGGTTTGAGGGAACTTAAGTTTTCTTCCATCATCCAGGCCAAAGAAACGGGGAGAAATAAAGGCTTCAGGATGAAGGATTACAGGGATAGATTTACCTATACTCTCAATTATAGGATAGAGTGCACCAGTATGATCCATATGGCCATGACTGAGGACAATCGCCTCTATTTGTCGTGGATCTATTTCAAGAATCTGTATGTTGTGGGGAAGACCTATCTTGGTATAGCCACAATCAAACAGGATACAGTGAGATTTCTCACCTTTTCTTACCTTAACCAGTAAAGAGAGGCCATGCTCAGCCACCAGGGCATCAGCAGGGATATCCCCTCCTATTGCCAACGGCGGTCTTGTAACCCCAGGGGAGTTTCTAAGAAGAACATCAACATAATTATCCATAAGGGTAGTTACCTCAATACTGTCAACCTCATTCAATCTATTTGCTAATTCAATTATCATTTTTCTTTGCCCTTTTTTTTCATTCCTTGCTGCCAAATGGCAGCTTGAAACCCTCGGGAAGTTTACTACGGATATCTTCGGGGAGTTTAAAACCTTTTTTTTGATCCTGATCTTCATCAGAGGCCTGGGCCTCATCACCTGGAGAGGGTCCAGCAAATACCTCAAACATATTATTAACCTTTTGATAACCTTTTGGGAGGTTAAAAAGTTTAGCCGGCTGGCGTCCCTTTTTAATATTCCGAAGTTCAGCAATATGTCCGTCTTTGGTTTTCGTCCTGAGAGGCATATCCAGTCTATTTGAGACCCAAACTATAACACTGCTCTTCATCTCTCGGCCCATAAACTGCATACTTGTTTCGATGCGTTTTTTGCGGCACTTGAAACCATTGATCGTCTCAGTACCCAAATCCTCTTCCTTCTGTGTAACGTTTTTCTTCATAAGCTTTGCCCATTCTTTTTCATTTAGTGACCTTTCGAAATATGTCTTCTTATCAGGGTTTATCATCCAGTGAACATTAAGATCTTTGTGGAAAATCATAACCATAGTGCCCTCGCCTGTCGGGGAGCGTCCTTCTATACGAATCTTATCAGGAGTCACGTATAATTTCTGTACATGTTCTATCTTGCCACTTGGGTCAATAGATACCTGCTCTGCAGAAAACTTCTTAATCTTGCCGCCGTAACTGGAGACGGCCGAGCTGAATACAATTCCAAAAATAATAAAGCACACAACCCACCATTTCTCTTTCAAAAAAATGCTTTTATTCATAACTTGTGCCCCTTTCTTTTTTTCTTATTTTTATATTCATTAATCAACAGTGATCAAGTGACTAAAAATTTGCAGGACCGTACTCTCGCAATAGAGGTGAATATACCCCTATTACACCAACCAGGTCTGCACCAATGGCCTGAATTTACTCTTTTATCTCAACAGAAGATAGCATAGTTCCCTTTGTTAAGATAGGCAATTTTGTATAACGTTTCGAGTGTATCTGAAGTCCTGCAAAGCAGGATTTGGGCAAAGTGTCTAAGGCAGGTAGCCAGATACGCTTTGTTATACCCCGTTTTAATTTTTTCTACCCTTTAAATACAATGCCTTTGTTTTATCTCCCATAATTTGAACTTCCTCTACTTTAAAATCTACATTTTCTACAAGGCAAGCCAGTTCATCAGGAGATAAGTTGTTTCTCGCATAGCATAGTGGCAAACCCCACTTCCTGAGATATCTGATACCCAATTTAATTTTTTCAAACCAGTTCATACTGTAACCTGTGAAGTCTACAATAAGTAATAATCCTCCATTTTTTAAAATTTGATGACTTTCTTGGAGAGTCTTTGTGGGATTTATTAACACGTGTATTAGATTAGCCATAAATACAGTATCAAATCTTCCTGATGGAAAAGATGTATCTTCACAATCAGCTTTCTGGAGGGTTATATTCCGGAATTCTTCTAATTGGATTCTTGCCATTTCCAACATCTCATCTGAAAGGTCTGTGGCAATAACATGTCTTGCTTTTTTAGCTATTTCCTTAGTGAAATATCCTGTTCCGCATCCAAATTCTATAACGTCTCCAAGATCACGCTCTTCAGATAATCTTTTTGTAATTGCCTTTAGAATTGCCCTTCCAACAACATACTCTTGATCTTCATCGTATGTACGGGCAAATCTGCTCCAATATCTTTCTTTATGCTCTAACATGGTTCTATTTCCTATAAGAAAATGGCGTATAGCGTTCTCGGCATTAGTGGAAGTTTCAAGTGACATACCTTTATTTTTTAATTGATTTTTTCATAAAATATGAATATATTGAAAAATGATTTTAATAGGAGGAACCCTATGCTTAGAAAATTGGGAAAAAGTAACCAGGTGGCCATACCAAAAGATATTACAACCACTTTGGGGTTAAAAAAGGATGATTACCTCGATATCTACATTGATAATAATAAGATTATTCTCGAACCTAAAGTTTTAGTTCCTAAAGATCAAGCCTATTTTTTTACCAGGGAATGGCAAATTGATGAGCGAGATGCGGAAGAGGATATCAGGGAAGGTCGTATAACGAAAACAAAAGACTTAGAGGGACTCTTCAAGGAAATGGACAAATAATGCATATTGAGGCCACCAAAACCTTCCTAAAACTTTACAAAAAGCTTGATCCCGAGATTAAAAACAAGGTCAAAAAGGCGTTGATTTTTTTTCAAAAAGACACTTCTCATCCATCTTTAGGTCATAAAAAAATGGCTGGCCAAGAAAATATTTATGAAATCCGTATATCAAAAACCTATAGAATAACCTACACAAAATCTGGGAATACGGCCATCCTTCGTAAAGTCGGCACCCACGATATTCTAAGCAAGCCTTAATCTCTTTTCCAACAAAATGTCACATAAATATTTGATGCCATACTCTCGCAATAGAGGTGTATCAACCCCAGTCACACCCACCAGGTCTGCACCAATAGCCTGAATTTGCTCTTTTAGCTCAATTGCAGATAACATAATTCCTTCTTTCTTTAAGATAGGCAATTTTTTATAATGACCCACAATGATATATTCAGTATAAATCCGTTACTTCATTTTGTTCTATTATGATATTTATCAAAGGCATGTATTTCAGTTAACGTTTTCGGCACAAACGAAATAAATGAATTTAAGATTCCCATTGACCCAGTATGGGAATTCTTGTATAATCATAAAATACAGCAAGGAGGTGGTCAATATGCAAAATAATATCAAAATTAACGACGATTTCCAGGAGATTGGCACAAGAACAATGGATGAACGAAACCGGCTCACTCTTGGTGAAATTTTCAAGGACTTTAAAAGGATTCGATTATACAAAAATGACCGGGGTGAAGTCCTTTTACGACCAATTGTTGAAATTCCAGCTTCAGAACTTTGGCTTTTTCAAAATAGGGAGGCCTTTGAAAGTGTTCAAAAGGGTTTGAAGGATGTATCTGAAGGTAAAATAACAAAAATTAATCTCGATGAACTTTAGGGTTGCAAATTGTTTGAAATATTCCTCACCGATGAAGCAAGAGATCAGTTGAATAGACTTAAAACTGATAAGGGGCTTGAAAAAAGATACAAAGCAGTCAAAAAGGCTATAGGCTTTCTCTCTTCAAATCCCAGACATAAGAGCTTCAAAACACATGAATTCACCAGCTTGAAAGGACCCACTGGAGAGAAAGTATTCGAGGCCTATGCCGAACAATCAACTCCTGCAGCATACAGAATTTTTTGGTTTTATGGCCCCAATCAAAATCAGATTACTATCATCGCAATAACCCAACATCCATAAACAATCAGGGCATTGTATATTTTATCCTTTACGATTAATTTGCGGTCATTTCTGATAACGTTTCCAGCAAATACGACGTTGCAACCAAAGGGAGTAATGTCCCACTTGTCCGCCTGGCGGGAAGGCCAAGCGAAGAACCGGAGCGTAGCGTATATGATGCGTTGTCTGCTGTTTGTCCAAACAGACTCAAACTGCCCCGGTTTCTACTTCGTACTTTATAAGTGGAACAGATATGGTAGGCGCTTTATTTATACGACTGCTATCCTTAAGTAGCGCAGCGATTTGTTCTCCTACCTCTGCATTGACAATTTTTTCGCCACATTGAGGACATACCCCAGCTGGAACTTTATCAATCACTACCAATTTGTTCTTAATCCAAAAGTCCTGCTGGATACTCTTCTCCTCGAGTGGAGTGTTACAGATTTCACATTTCCCATAATTATACATTTTATCACCTCTTAAATTATTATAGGACATAAACGGTTATAAAAAGTAATTTACCAGTATTTTTAATTCTACAAATAATACCAACCTCTCTTTCATCAGTGGATCGGCCTACAATTTCATAACGTGTACCTCTGGGGTCCCGTGTAAACTTCCGTCTAATCCTGCCTGTTTCTATGGTTCTCTTGATATCAGCAAATTCAAGGTCATCTGCCGCCATCTCTTCAAAGAAGTGTGGGATTGTGAATTCATATTCCTTGTCGATGACCTTTTTGCGTATCTTATCGATTACTCCCAGAATATTCCCTCCTTTTCACCATAACACATGATTCTCAGATTCACATATTTCTAAGCATGGCAGATAACGTTTTATGGATAAAAGAAATTCGCCGAGTCAATCCCATTTTTAGTTGACATTCTGTAGGGGCTCCTCCCTTGCATTATACAGCCACTACCTCCTTTCCCAATTTGCCCTGCTCTCCAGCTTTCTAATTCTGCAAGATGAAATAAATAAGGCAATCGCTTTCTGATCTTCTCAATTAATCTTTCATCTTTAAATATCTCTATTAGCCTGCTTGACACTCTTCATTTCTCCCTATAGGCAAAATGGCGTATAACGCCCCGAACAAGGCGAGGGAGCGATAGCGACCGAAGTGTCATGTAAAAAAGAGAGGCTTCTGGAAAGCCGTCGTTTGGTGGTTCGTTCTCATAGCAGTATCCTTCATTTCTTTCTATCCATTCTCATCTCACACTTTGTATATCAATCATCTTGCCACTGAATCCGGCAAACTCCATTGGACGATGGGTAAATACTATCACTTGTAGGCTATATTCTTTCATTGCCTCGTTTACTAGCTCAATTATCTTATTTGAACGGTCTAAACTAACATGCACGAAGGGGTCGTCAAGGACAAGACACTGGGAATCTCTTCCACTTAAATGCTTTGCAACACCTAATCTGACGCAGAGAGCCAATACCTCTTTTAATCCGGACGAGCCGTCATTAAATTCTAATGATATATCCTCAAAACCCCGCTCACCGAGTCGAGTTGGAAATAAATATTCATTCAGTTCCACATCCTCATGCAAAAATCCTGTAACATAACTCAACGAATGCTTTACTTCTTCCTGTATTGGACCGACAACTGCTGATAAAGCTGAACGATACTGCTGCTCTAATGCTTCCTTTAAGAGTTTATACGATTCTGCACGTATCTGCTCTTTCTCAAGTTTTTCACTGAGAATTTCTATACGGGATTCCATTTCTGCTAATTCTGAATATGCCCCCCCTAAACTTGCCGTGCCTATCCCACCTTTGAGCTGGTCTATAGAAGTTCGTTGTTGTCTAATTACTTGCTCTTGATTTTCTATCTGCTGTTCCAGGCGCTTTATTCTATTTATCGGGCCTTTCTCTAACTCCTCATACCGCTGCTTTATTTTCTCATACTCTTCGTTTTGCTTCTTGAGACTCGCTTTTGCACTCTTTAATATTTTTTCTTGATTTTCCACTGAGCCGTATTGGCGAATATCTTCACGCTCTTGGGTTATTGCGTTATCCAACTCTTCAGAAAAATGCTTCTGCTCTGCTCGAATCTCAGTCAAATCTTCTTTTCCCTCTATTAATTCTCTATAAACTTTATCTCTCTCCGCTCTTGCTTGGTCGAGGACGGCTCTTGCATCCATCTCTTCCTTTTCCCTCTTATTCACGAGTTTTCCAAGGTCAACAGCAGTAGGATTCAATTTTATTGCGTTGGGTGTCCTTTTAATCTTTTTATATTCTTCATATTTTTCCTTGAGTTTTTTAAACTCAAGAGTTATTTTGTTGATTGAGCGTTCGTCAACTCCCTTTCTTTCTGCAACTAATTCCTTTATACTGTTTGAAAGCTCGTTTTGGGTCCGACTTAGCTCTCTTAGTTCGTCGATTGAATTTACAGCGTATTTGCTCAATGCCCTCTGAATACTTCCTTCCAAATGATGAATGTCAACCTTTGCATCGTGTGCCTGCTCTAGTTTGGCTTTGACTCCAACCCTCCCCAAACCCGGTGCTCCCACACTTACGCTCTCAGTCCCTGTTGCAGTTAATTTTCCATCTTTGATTCTCTCTCCATCTACCTCAACTTCAAGTGAACCTTTTTCGCCAGGCGTAACATTTACTGCAAGCCCTCTTACTGTTAAGCTCTCCTTCAATACTTCGATTCGCATCTGACTCTGGATGAGTTTCTCGACCTCTTTGTCGGTAGGCGTAATCGGCACTTCCTTTTCCCTTAGACTTTCAATTTGGTCATCAAGAACTTTTATCCTCTTTATTTTCTTCTCCAACACCTCGGTTTTTTCCATAGTGTCGGATTTGGTCCACAAGATTCGTGCATCTCTCGTCAGCTCCTCGCACTCCCTTATCTTCATCGCCCACTCTTCCACTTTCTCTTTTATTCCCTGCTGGCGTCCTTCCAACTGTTCGCATAAAGCTTCAAGTCGAGAAAGATTCTTTCTTGTTTCTTTTTCTTTCTTTTGGAGGTTCTCTATTTTTTCCGCTGATTTTTCAAGCTCTATTAGTGCCTTCTTTGCATCATCAACATCCCTCTCTGCTTCCCTAACACCGGCTTCAGATGCCTTTAACTCAGACTCAATAGAAGAAAAGTCAATTGCCTCGCTTCTAGCTTTTTCCAATTCTTCTTTTGTCTCTATGATCTTTTTCTCAAGTATAGGGAGTTGTCTTTGAAGGTTTTCTAATTGTCGTTTTTCATCATCCACATTTTTTATTTTATCTCTAAGTTCAACACTCCCCTGTTGAAGAGTTTGAATTTTTTCTTCGGTATTTGATATAAGTGAATCCTTACTAGTTTTTCCGGTCCTTGTAAAATATTGAGCATAGGAAGTTTGAACAAAATTTTGAACGGCCTGAAATTTCGGAGTAACAAGCACGCCTTCCCCATCTTTTGTTTCCAGATGTAGAGAAGCAGTCGGGTCCCCTTCCTTATCGGTTGGAAGTTCTTGATAGTCCTGAGGTGTCCATAACCAGCGAAGAGCACCCCATTGTGAGGGCTTACTTCCCCTTGTAGATGGTAATTCTGCCTCTAATAATTGTATCAGTTCTTCATCTGCTGAGTTGTCTTGTGCCAGAAGTATACTGCTTTCATCATCTATTTTATACAATGAGCTCCCACTCCTTAAATTGAAATTTTTCTCCACACGGTACCTTGTTTTATCGAGCGTGAATTCAATGCGAACTGTTGATGTTACGTTTCCAGAAGCTGTAAGAGGTTTAATGCGCTTGATGGCCTCAGCATGAGTGCTAGACTTGTCAAAAAACCCTCTGCTCAAAGCTTCAAATACGGTTGATTTTCCCGTCTCATTTGGTCCATATATGACTGTTGTATCCTCATCAAAATCAATCCTTGTTTTAGTGTGCTGTCTCCAGTTTTCGAGTTCAACCCAATGAAGCTTCATACCTCAATCCCCTTTCCAAATCTTTGTAAGTGAGTAAGAGCCTCAATGATTATTCTTCTTTTTCTTGGATCAATCTCATTTGCTAGTAATTGTTTCAAATGTATTTCAGTCTGATTTAAGGTTGGATCTCCAAAATCAGGTGGTGCTTCTAATGAAGGTGGCACTGTAATGTTGAGTGAGTCTAATTTTACTCTTAAGTTCTTATGTAGCGTTGTTTGAAATTCTAATATATTATCGAGCTCTTCTTTAGATTCCAATGGCAATTCTCCATGAAGAACCAATCTAACCATATCAATCCCTTTAATTGATTCAAAATACTTTTCCAGTTCAATAAGGGAGGAAGAATCTTTCATTTCAAACTCCATAGACACCCATGTCAATTGACCCGTTTTAATAGGCACAATTTTCGGTGCATCCCCTTTCCCATCAATTTGAACCAACAAACAGTGTCCAGCATTATCTTCGCCATAATTAGTTTGTTCATGAGTTCCTGAATATGCTATTCGGGCTATTCCAGTGCTATCTTCAAAAGTTCTATGACTGTGCCAATGACCTAAAGCAAGGTAATCTATCCCTGTTCTAACAACGCAGGAGGGGTTAATTGGCAAATCTATTTCTTCCCAGTTTGGCACAGGAGATTTTCCTATCAAACTTCCATGTGCAACCCCTATATGGATACCATCGACTTCGCTAACAACAGGGATTGTCTCAGTAAGATCTTGTGTGGTGAACGTTGAAAGAAGAGGACAAGGATGAAGAATTGCGCCGGTAACCTCAACAGAATCACTTGTACGAAGAATTGTAAGATGGTTTACCCGTTGAAATATTGGTCTATTGTAAACACAATCTGGACCCAGGATGTCGTGATTCCCTGGGAGGAGATAAAGTGGAATATCGGGATATTTATTGAATATTGTAACAACTTTTTTAACGTCCTCTTGGCCAGTCATATTGTGCTCAAAAATATCCCCGCACAAGAGCACGAAGTCAACTTCTTTCTCTTGAGCAAATTTCAACACATTATGGATTGATTCAATACGGATCTCACGCACAATAGGGCCAGCTTCTCCAAGACCCCCGCCTTTCATCCCAATCTGCCAGTCAGATGTTTGAATAAAGCGAACCATTTTATCACCTTCTATCCACACTACTATTCTTTATATTTTACTTTTATGTATCAAGCGCATGCTTTCTTTGGAAGGATATTGATTTTTTCTTTGAGCCATCAAACGCTCTTCCTCGATTATTGCGTATAACGTCCTTCCAAATTTTGAAGCTTCTTGAACCACGTTCAAGTTCAATAGGGGTATGTCCTTGAGCTCTCAAATTATTAAACACGGCGATTGTTCCAGTTGCTCCCATGGAAATCTTTTCTAGAAAGCTCACATCAGACTTAAAT
>JAUWNK010000143.1 GCA_030612685.1 Desulfobacteraceae bacterium | reverse complement strand
GATTATGATTTCGGAGAGGTTGTTATATTTGGGCATACCCCATTTAATAGCCCTATGATCATGAAAAATAAGATAGGCATAGATACTGGAGCAGTTTATGGAAATTATTTAACCTGCCTAGAGTTACCAGAAAAAAAATTTCATTCGGTTAAGGCTAAGTAAAATTAGGTCTTGGTACATTCCGTAAAGTCTACAAAAATATATCAATTGAAAAAATCTCCTTAAAGATTATATCTTAGCCTTGATAAAACTTCTGGATATAAGCGTATTCTTGACTTTAAATCGTTTAAAAGGTATTTTAGCTAATATATCTTTATGTGAAGAATCATTAAACTTAAACATATAGTTACTGGGAGGAACAGATTGATTGAACTCGTCATTAAAGGTGGACCGTTCATGTATCCTATCCTGTTTTGTTCGGTTGTTTCTCTTGCTATATTTATGGAGAGGGTTTGGATATTGAGGCGAAAATTGATTATACCAAAGGGCTTTATTATTAAGGTAGAAGAGCTTGTGCAAAGGAATAAGGTAGCAGAGGCGATTTTCCTTTGCCAAGGAAATAGCTCTTCAATTGCCATGATTTTTCTGGCAGGCCTTAAAAATGTTGGCAGAGGGATGTGGCTGGTTAAAGAGGCGATAGAAGAAAAGGGAAGAAGAGAGGGTGTCATGTTGGAGAGAAATATAGGGGTCTTGTTAACTATTGCTAATCTCTCACCATTGCTTGGATTACTT
The DNA here is from genome assembly GCA_030612685.1 of Desulfobacteraceae bacterium. GTDB lineage: Bacteria > Desulfobacterota > DSM-4660 > Desulfatiglandales > B25-G16 > JAUWNK01. Next base: position 6,589 of record JAUWNK010000143.1, on the reverse strand, counting down.
GGTACAGTTTCAGGTATGATAAAAACCTTTAATGCTATCTCTGTTTATGGTGTTGGTGGAACTGCACCTCTTGCAGGAGGTATTGCTGAGGCTCTGATTACAACCGCCGCAGGCCTGCTGGTAGCTATACCAACACTGGTTGCCTATCGTTTTCTTATAGATAAGGCCCAGATTCTAATCTTTGAAATGGAGGAAAGCTCTATTAGGCTCGTAGATACCATGGAGGGAGTCCAGAAATAATGCGTTTTAGTCAGCCAAAAAGAGAAGAAATCAGCCTTGGTATAAGTATTGCCCCTCTAATTGATATTGTATTTTTACTACTTATTTTTTTTATGTTAACTTCCCATTTTGAGATTATAACAGGCATTAATATTAAATTACCTGGTGTCACTGAAAAAACATCAGATCAATCAGTGGATAATATGATCGTTGTAATAGATAAAAAAGGAAATTGTTATCTAAAAAAGGGAAAGGTGAACTTAAAGGATCTTTATCTCAGGCTTAAGAGGATTGCTGAACAAAAAAAGATCAACCTTATCTTGCAGGCCGATCGAGATGTTAAACATGGTCATGTAGTCAGGGTAATGGATTTAGCCAATCAAGCTGGGATTAACTCTATTGTTATATCTGCTCAGTGGGAGCCTGAAAAGGTTTTATGAATTTGGCCTCTTTTAAAAAAAATTATCTTACCTATATTTTGATTCTTTCTCTTGTTGCTGTGCTTTTATTTGCCTGGTTAAGCTTTGGACGGCATGGGTTAGCAGACCTGTATAAAATGCAGAAAGAAAAAGAGAGATATTTATTTATCATAAGGGATCTTAAAGAAAAGAATAAGTTACTTGCTGCTGAGATCAGAAGACTTCGTGGGGACCCAAAATACTTAGAGTCAGTAGCTCGCAAGGAATTGGGTATGATAAAAGAGAATGAAATTATTTATCGCTTTAAAAGTGGCCAGAAAGCCAAAAAAGAAAATGATAACAAAAAGTAGGAGACTTTAGGGATAGTATAGGCAGATATTAAATATAAAAAAGGGGTTAGGTATGACAGCATTAGATGAGAACCATAATAAAATTGTTGAAAAAATAGCAACACCCAAGATAAGACTTATTCTTATTGAAATCTTAAAGAAAGAAGGAAAACCGGAGGGAGCAATAAAGGCTTGCATTAAGGCATTGGAATTTTTCCCAGATGATATTGACATAAGAAAGCTTTTGGCAGAAACCTATATTGAACAGGGATTTATGGAACTTGCAGAGGCAGAATTAGAGAAGTTATGCAAGAAAATTGAAGAGTTATCTTCTATTTTTAAACTACAAGCTGAGCTTTTTAGAAAGGAGAATAGGATTGAAGAGGCAATAAATTCATTAAAGCTCTATTTAGCACATAACAGGAGTGATCGGGAGGCATCTCAACTTCTATCTGAATTGAGTACTCCTACTGAGGAAGAACCATCAGTTCTTCCAACCCCTACCTTGGCTGAAATTTATTTCAAACAGGGAGAGTTAGAAGAGGCAATAAAGATATATGATGAGATAGTTAAGGCCGCTCCAGATGATGATAAATCCAAAATTAGACTCAATGAATTAAAGGAGATAAAGGAAGCTGAAGAGCATAGAAAAGCTAAAGAAGGGGTATTAAGAGAAAAGAAATTAAAGGTAATAGGGATCTTGGAGAGATGGCTTACTAATATTGAGAAAAGGAGGGTTATAAATCTTGCACATCAGCATTGAGCCTAAGACTTTCACACAACCCTGGCCCAGACCTGACTTGAAAAGCCATAGTTCCACGAACTCAGATCCTGAAATATTGCAGCGACAAAAACACATTCTAAGGAAGTCATACTAGGGCGGGCCTTATTTGTCCTGGGGAATTCATACTTTGGGGGAATCTCTGCGAGCATTCCAGAGGACATGTTTTTGTTTCCTGATTCTAAAACCCTGAAGCAGTTAGGAGCCAGGAGGATTTCTTTTTTACGCCTGTACAGGGGCATAGGCACCTCTTTTTTTATTTATGCCCTTAAACAAGGGGACTCACAGGGTCCCGATAATAGGGATTTACAGCAACTCGACAATGTTATTATAGGGGCCTCACATTAAATCCCAATTATCGGGATCACGCTAATGCATTGATAAGGGGCATAATAAAAAAAGAGGCATCCATGCCCTCAAGTGCATAAAATTTAATAAGGGTATAAGTAAAAAAGAGATCCTCTTGGCCATAGTGGATTAAAGATATTGAGTTCAGATTTTGTCTTAAAGGGAGAAAAGACATCAATGTATTCAACAGCAGATTTTAGAACCGGATTAAAGATAGAATTGGATGGAAAGCCATTTATTATTGTAGAATTTTTACATGTGAAGCCAGGCAAAGGTGGGGCATTTGTAAGGACAAAACTGAAGAATATGATTACCGGGCAAGTCTTAGAGAAGACATTTAGGGCCGGAGAAAAGGTTGCTCCCCCGAATATTCAGGAAAAGGAGATGCAGTATCTTTACCAGGATAAGGGTGAATTTTGTTTTATGGATACAGAAACCTTTGATCAGATTTTTTTAACAGCTGAACAGTTAAAAGACAATAGGCTATTTTTGAAAGAAAATACAAATGTCAAGGTGCTGATATATAATGAGAGGATAATGGATATTGAGCTCCCCAATTTTGTTGATTTAAAGATTGTCCAAACCGAGCCAGGCATTAAAGGAAATACTGTAACTGGAGGTAGTAAACCAGCTACCCTTGAGTCAGGAGGGGTTATTCAGGTTCCACTTTTTGTAAATATCGGGGACATAGTTAGGGTAGACACACGCTCAAAAGAATACATTGAGAGGGCATAGAACAGGTAATCAATTGAAAAAGCGCTTTGCCTTTAATTTTATGGCTACAGGTGTAGGTAGCGTACCTTTCTTAGATGTAGATGATACCTGCCAGCGCATCCTTAATATTTTCCCAGATATTCCTTTTTGGCCTCAGTTTGTTAAACGAAGTCATCTTGAAGATATGTCCATCCAGGCAAGTCAAGGGCTTCCTCTGCTTAAATTAAATAGTGAGAAAAACTCTATATCTATCACTTCTGACAATGATCAGGATGCGGAGCTTATCTCTTTTTATGAGCATTTTATGGCCGAAGATACCGATTATTTTGCTGTCGGTCATGAATATGCAGCTGGTCTCTATAAGCTTTTAGAATTGATTAATAAAAGCCCTCAAAGCTATGGGCCCTTTATAAAGGGTCAGATAGTAGGCCCAATCACATTTGCAGGAACACTTAGAGATCCAACAGGAAGATCTGTCCTTTACAATAGCGAGATTATGGACACCGTAGTCAAGGGCTTGGCCATTAAGGCCCTATGGCTGGTTAAAAAGATGTCTATATCTGGCAAGAGACCTATAATTTTTATAGATGAACCATATCTTTCAGGTTTCGGTTCAGCGTTTACAACTATCCGGAGAGAAGAGGTCATCAAGTTTATAAAAGAGGTTATAGATTACTTAAGGTCCGGAAGTAATGTAATAATTGGGATCCACTGCTGTGGAAACACAGATTGGTCCATGATAATTGAAACAGGGGTTGATATAGTAAATTTTGATGCATTTGATTATATGGATTATTTTCTGCTTTATAGGAAGGAGATTATAAAATTCTTCATAGATGGTGGGATAGTTGCATGGGGAGTGGTGCCTACTACTTCATTTAGCGGCAAGGAAACCGTTAGTGATCTTAAAGCGCAGTTAGAAAAAGGGCTTAATAGATTTAATGAATGGGGAATCGATAGAAGCACAGTGGCTGAAAGGTCTATTATTACACCCGCTTGCGGCTTAGGAGCAATTGAGCCAGATAAGGCAGTAAAGATCTTAGAACTTCTATCCAGTTTATCAAGTATAATGTCTGAAAAAGAAATGCCTAAAGTACTTAAAGTTTAAAGTGCCTAAAGTTTAAAGTGAAAACAATCTCCAACACGTAATAGAAAATTTCCCATTTTAAGTGGCTAAAGTAAACTCAACAAACCCAAGTTATTACCGGTGGCATAAAATAGATTTCATTTTTATCATGCAAGACATCTTTATCAAATCTGTAGTGCAGGGCTTTAGCCCTGCCAATAGATGCAGCCTTAAAGGACTGCGCTACATTCTTTAGATGTAAACAATTATATGCTCTGGGTAATAATATCTTTTAGAGTATAAGAATGGAATTTTCTTTAGCAGCCTCTATCTCCAGGTTTGATTTTTTTTGTTTAATCAAATCCTGACAGAGGATCGTCATTTTTATTACATCACTGTCTTTTCTCTCTGGAGCATGATGAAACAGGACCAGCTTTTTAACATCAGCACTTAGGGCAAGATCAAGGACTGATTGATAATCAGAATGTCCCCAACCCCTGTGTTCCGATATCTCTTCAGGTCTGTAATGGCTATCATGGATCAGGATATCTGCTTCTTGACAAAAGGCAATATAATCACTGAAAGACCTTTTCTTAACATCGAGCTCGTTGTCAGTCAAAAAGACAAGGGTTTTAGTACCTTCCCGGAACCTAAACCCAAAACCTCCTTGGGGATGACATAGGGGAATACTATCTATGAAGGTGCTATCAATCTCCAGGTAGCTATGGCTCAATTTGTTAATAAATTGTATGTCTGCCTTGAGTTCTTCAAACCTGATTGGGAAAAAGCCGTCTCCCATTTTGTTGTCAAAGCTGTATCTAAGGCCTTTCATGCATGACTTATCCCCATCAACCAGGATTCTTGTTGAGGATTTATAAATTGGCGAGAAAAAAGAGAAACCAAAGATATGATCCCAGTGAATATGTGTAATAAGAAGATAGATATCTACATCTTCTTTTTGGGATTCAAATTCCCTGCCAAGCGATCGGATCCCTGTGCCAGCATCTATTATCACCTTTTTTCCGCCGATAAGATCTATTTCCAGGCAGGTGGTATTTCCTCCATAGACAATTGTATCTTTTCCAGGAACGGGGATAGACCCCCTGGTTCCCCAAAATTTAATTTTCATCTCTATTGCCCTTAGAAGGAAAAAAATTTAAGATTTTTAAAAGTTTTTTTTGAGGTTGATGCCTTTTTTATTATAAGGCCTTAGATAGTGTATGCTTTTTGCTAATTTCCTGTGACATTACGAAATTGATTTATTCCTGTCAATGCAAAAAATTGATGACAAGATTAACCTGATTGAAGATGCCCTGAGTGAGCTTGCTGATAATAGCCTTGATTGCCATCTCTGCCCGAGAATATGTCATATAAACAGGCATAAAGGAGAAACGGGTTTCTGCGGGGTCGGTAATCTCACTGTTGTGTCCAGTTATTGCCTTCATTTTGGAGAAGAACCATGTCTGAGTGGATATTATGATTATAAAGAAAATTTAAAAACAGGATCTTCCCTTTCCGGATCAGGAACTGTATTTTTTTCTGGTTGTAATCTTAAATGTATATTCTGCCAGAATTATCAGATTAGCTCGCAGATCAATGGGTCTATTGTTTCCTATGAAAGGTTAGCCGCTATCTTTCTTTTTTTGCAAGAAAAGAAGGCATTAAATATAAATTTGGTTACTCCTACACATGTCATTCTCCCCATTCTTGAGGCATTAAAAAGGTCTTTTGCTCAAGGGCTTACGATTCCTGTTGTTTACAATACCAGTGCTTATGAATCATATGAGACGATATCAAAACTCGCAGGAATTATTGACATTTACTTGCCTGACTTCAAATATATCAGGAATGATACAGCATTCAGGTATTCTAACGCCCCTGACTATCCTGAGAGGGCTGCCGAGGTAATAAAAGAGATGTACAGACAGGTAGGAGATCTTGAGCTTGATGATGAGGGAAATGCAAAGGAAGGACTTATTATAAGACACCTGATTTTACCAGGTTGCAAGGAAGAATCATGTGCAATATTGGAATGGATAGCAGCTAACATTTCTACCCGTGTTTGTTTAAGCCTGATGAGCCAGTTTCATCCATGCAAGAACGTGCCAGATGAAATAAACAGGGGAATTTTACAAGAGGAATATAATTATGTTCTGGCTAAGGCAGAGGAATTGGGTTTTGAAAACGTCTATATACAACCATATACGTTTAGTTCTAAGGACCATTTAATTCCTGATTTTGACAGGGATAATCCATTTCCACATCTCGCTCGTCAATTTGGCATTCCATGGCAAAAACAGTCTTGATCTTTGGTAACTAAAAATATAGGTTAGGGAATAGTTTTGTTATTAAAACATTGAGTTAATCATCTTTTTTAACCCCAAAATAGTTGCAATCTCTTTTGGAATGGCTTACTAATTGCTTTTTCCTAATTTTCTAAGTATATGGCTCCTCTTAATAAATTCGTTTTAATATATTTACGTTTTATAAAAAAATCAGCAGAAAATTAGTGGGGTGTCAACCGCAACTCCCTATAATGCCTGAGACGTTATCCGAGATTGCATCTCTTAATAAGGAAGATAGCATGAAGATACTTCTGGTTTATCCAAAATATCCCAATACCTTCTGGAGTTTTAAGTACGCCTTAAAATTTATCTCTAAAAAGGCAACTCAGCCGCCTTTGGGGTTGTTAACTGTTGCAGCAATGCTTCCA
>JAUWNK010000107.1 GCA_030612685.1 Desulfobacteraceae bacterium | reverse complement strand
TTATCCGGAGGACTCTAAGGGATAGAGAATTGAAAAAAAAGACTGAAGAAGCTGAAGAATTGCTACGAGAGAGCGAGAAGAGATACAGGACCCTTTTCGAGGAGTCCAGAGACGCTATCTATATTACCAACAGGGAGGGTGAGTTCATTGACGTCAATCAATCTTGGATGGATCTCTTTGGTTATACAAGAGAAGAGATTATAGGTCTGAATACTCAGAAGACATATGTTAATCCTGATGACTGCTTCATATTTCAGGAAGGGATCGAGAAGAAAGGTTTTGCTAAAGACTTTGAGGTTAAGTACAGGAAAAAGGATGGGGCAGAGATGAACTGCCAGGAGACTTCAACATTGTTGCGGGCTTATGATGGAAGCATTTTAGGGTACCAGGGCATCATCCGAGACATCACCGAAAAAAAGAAACTTGAAGCCCAGCTCCTACAGGCCCAAAAGATGGAGGCCATTGGCACCCTTGCTGGTGGCATTGCCCATGACTTCAATAACCTCCTTATGGGTATACAGGGCTATACCTCCTTAATGCTTTTAGATATTGACTCTACACATCCCCATTATGAAAGACTGGAAGGAATAGAGCAGCAGATTGAAAGTGGGGCAGATTTAACCAGGCAACTTTTAGGATTTGCCAGAGGCGGGAAATATGAGGTGAGCCTCACTAATCTAAATGAACTCATAAAAACTCAAAACCGTATGTTTGGCCGCACCAAAAAAGAGATTACTGTTCGTGGAAAATATGAAGAGAACCTCTGGACAGTAGAGGTAGACCAGGGACAGATTGAGCAAGTACTGCTAAACCTGTATGTAAATGCCTGGCAGGCCATGCCAAGAGGTGGGGATCTCTATATTCAAACAGAAAATGTCACCCTTGATGAAGACTATACCAAACCATTTAATGTTGTTCCAGGCAGATATGTAAAGATCTCTGTTACTGATACCGGAGTTGGTATGGATGAGGAAACCCAGCAAAGGATATTTGAGCCATTCTTTACCACCAGGGAGATGGGAAGAGGAACAGGGTTAGGATTGGCTTCTGTATACGGTATCATCAAAAACCACGGGGGTATCATCAATGTTTATAGCGAGAAGGGACAGGGAACCACCTTTACCATTTATCTGCCGGCCTCTGGAAAGGAAGTCATAGAAGAAAAGGAGATAGTTGGTGAGATATTGAAGGGCAAAGAGACGGTTCTTCTGGTAGATGATGAGGATATGATTATTGATGTTGGGGAGGAGATTCTAAAGAAACTGGGCTATAAGGTCTTAATAGCAAGGGGTGGAAAAGAGGCTATAAAGATCTACGAGAAAGATAAAGACTCAATTGATATGGTCATCCTGGATATGATTATGCCTGGCGTTAGTGGTGGAGAGGCCTATGACAGGATGAAAGAGATCAACCCTGATATAAAGGTTCTCCTTTCAAGTGGATACAGCATTAATGGTCAGGCGACCGAGATACTGGAGAGAGGTTGTAATGGTTTCATCCAGAAGCCATTCACTATGAAGGAATTGTCTCAAAATATCAGGGAGGTTTTGGGTAAAAAAAGGGCTTAGAAGTACATAATCCTCTTGTTGGAAGGCCAAAAGATATTGCTCAATTTCGCCATTTTAATATTGCAATGTTCAAAATGATATTATAGTATCATATATTATGAAAACTGAACTTGTTACGACACTAAAAAGACATGCAACCCGGATCCTTGCCAAGCTTAATGAAGATAGGAGCCCGGTTCTGATTACAGAACACGGGAGACCGGCGGCATATCTTGTGGATGTTGGCACATTTGAAGGTATGCAGGTGAGAATCAAGATTCTGGAAGGCATTGCCAGAGGAGAAAAAGCCATCCATGAAGGTCGCGTTCTGTCACATAAGCAGGCCGAGAAAAAAATGAAGAGATGGCTGAGCTAATCTGGACAGAGCCGGCAATACAGGATTTAGACGTCATTGCGGATTACATCGCCATTGACAATCCTATTGCCGCTAATCGTTTAGTCCAGAAGGTGTTCTCCTCAATAGATAGACTCCAATCATTCCCAAAGATGGGATCATGTCCTCCTGAACTACCAAACTCCCCTTATCGACAGTTAGTCGTTACGCCTTGCAGAATATTCTATCGGATTGAGAAAAATATTATATATATCCTACACGTAATGCGAGGGGAACAACTATTCAGAGCGGAATTGATAGAAGAACAAAAAATACATAAATAGTGCCTGAACGAAAACCTCTCTCAGGATATAGACCCGAGCCTGGTTGTAGCTAATTCACTTGTAGGGGCGGGGTTTATCCCCGCCCGTTCTTCTTCACCTCATGCCTTTATAGGAGGCTTAATGAATGAAAACTGGCATAAACCTTGCAGTTAATTTGAAATAGATAAGGGAGTTTATAGTGGCTATGGGTGAAAGAATCCTCGTTATAAGCGATAATAAAAAGGATTTGTACCTCTTTGAGGAAATCCTTGGACCTAAGGGATTTGATATCGAGGGTTTTTCTCTTTTCGACAAAATTGAAAGTACGATTCTCAAAGATGCATTTGCTGCCATCCTTGTCGATTATGATCTAATTGGAGACAAAGTTTATAACTGGATAAGGCTTCTTCAGGAAAATAGGTCCAGGTCCTGTCTAATCCTCTATGGAGAAAAAATAAAAGCGGATAAGGTATCAGAGATACTCCAAAAAGGCGCCTATGGGTTTGTTCCCCGGGCTCTTCTTTCCGAGCGCATCTATGAGACCATTTTAGGAGGATTGGAAAATCGAAAGGCCTTTATTGAAATCTTGGGAACGATCGATGAGCTAAATGATGTCAACGAAAGGCTTAAAAGGGAAAAAGAGGCCCTCGGGAGAAAGAATCAGGAGTTGGGCTTTATCAATCGGCTTAGTAGCAAGGTAGCATACGATCTGAACTGGGACACGATTCTTCCCAGGATTTTAGGTGCTGGCATTCTATCGGTTATCGACCCTGAGCTTCTCGGTATGCTTTACCGGATCGGCCCCAGGTGGAATCTGGCTCTCCACTTATCAGAAAAGGAAACCAATAAAGAAACACTTGAAAGATTAAAGAGGGATATAGTTGACAGATTATTTACCCTGTCAAAAGAAAAGATATCAACAAAAGAGATAACCCTTCATTTATATCCATCCAACCTGGCTGTGCTGGACGAATCACGGCGGACAGGTGTCAAAGTGTCTTCCTCATCCCCCATTTCCTTTTCCAAATCCGCAGTATGCGAACCTTTAAGTTTAGCCGGAAAGTCATTGGGTATGCTTGTTATCATTCCTAAAAATAGGCAGGAGTTCAAAAATGGGAAGAAGGAGCTGATCTCAACCATCTCGAATATCCTCGCCATGTCTCTGAAAAACGCCCAGGAATATCATAGACTCAAAGAGATGGCAGTCACAGATGGTCTTACTGGAATCTACAACCACAAAGGGTTTAGAGACTTTATACAAAGAGAGTTCCAGAGGTCAAAAAGATACAATAAACCCCTTTCCCTGATCATGATTGATGTGGATAACTTCAAGGCTATTAATGATTCTCTTGGCCATCAGGCAGGCGATTATGTCCTGATGGAGCTGGCTTGTTGCTTAAAAAGCTCTGTAAGGAACACTGATGTAGTAGCCAGATATGGGGGAGACGAGTTTGCAATACTTCTTCCAGAAACTGAAATGGGCAAGGCGGAAATGCTTGTAGAAAGGATATTACGTACTATTAAGAATCATCCCTTTGAATGGGAACCTGAGAGTATCAAGGTAGAGATAAGCTACGGAATCTCAACTACCGGTGAGCTCAAGAAAGTGGAAGGGGAGGAAGAATTTATCAACAGGGCTGACTCCAGGCTCTACACAGCGAAGCGGTCACGAAATCTTTTGTATCCAGTGGCAAAAGAGGCTTGATGTCGCCTTTTTTCTCATAATCTGTCAAATTTAAAACCATGTGATGTCAAATTATTGACAGAAAAATCTCCATAAATATGAGACCTTTGAAAAATGCCCACTATTGCGAACGAAGTGAAGCAATCCCTGGCCCAGACCTAAATCTCTAATTATTGCAATAGAAACTCAGTTAGTTATGCCAGCAGAAATAAAAGTATCTTCAGATTACATCGCACCAGGGCGGGCTCTAACTTATTGAAAATATTAAAGATTGCTACGTCGCCCGCCCGCCTCGACTGAAGGCGAAGCCGATGGCGGGCAGGCTTCGCTCATCGCAATGACTTGAAAGATAATTTTCAAAGGTCTCAATATGTACATACCTTCCTAAGAACTACCATCCGGCCTTGCTTGCATAATATCCTGCTTTTAAACCCCGAATCCTTACCCTACATGGCACCCATATTGCAAATAAATATAATAATGAAAAATAAGCATTCATTACAGGTAACTACTCAGGTTCAAAGTTCCGTGGTTCACGCATGCCCTCCCCGTCCCGAGACCGGTACGGGATCGGGAGGCGCGACTTGATGTGCATTCCTGGCACGATCGCACTGAATGCTACGCTATCCGTTTCTACCCAATGGGACAGGTAAGCCAGCCTGCCCTGGTGCGAATCGTCAAACATATATAGTAACATAACAAAGTAGCTCTATTTGATCGGCAAGTGTCGCAAGCTATCAAAGCCAGGTCTGGGCCAGGGGTTCAAGGTTAGAAAACGATGGACATACCTGCCCGCCAGACGGCAGGCGGGGACCAGTATGAAGATAAGGCAACCAACCTTGAACCTTGAACCTAATAACCTCTGAAGAGTACATACCGCCCAACGAATTCAAAGATGTTTACGAACAGGCCAGACGAATCCGCTGCAGGCGACCAACCGTGAACTGTGAACCTGACGGCCTGAGTAGTTACTATTACAGCCAGTTTTGGTATAAGTGGTTTTGATCCATCCAGGCAAAAGGAAAAAATATCAGTTGAGTTTCTGATAGGGCTTGCCGATAAGTATTTATATCAGGCAAAAAAGGAAGGGAGAAATAGGGTTAGGGGAGCCCAGTTGAGTGTCTAAAGTGAACTAAAATGAACTAAAGTGTCTAAAGTTGGGGTTGAGCAGTCCGGTTAGTCACGCTTTAGCGGGGTTGACCAGTGAACGGGAATACGGGATAACGGCCGCACGGACTAAAGGGTTCAACCAATGACGAATGACTAATGACCAATGACAACAACGTAACAACTCAACGGCTCAACTATTTAACGTAGTCTCAATTAAAAGGAGCTGATTCCATGAAAAAGAAGATCCTAGTAGTGGATAATAATCCGGTCATTGTGAAGTTCATGACCAATCTTCTTGTAAAAAAAAGTTATCATGTTCTTACAGCAGAAGATGGCCTTTCTGCCTTAGAGATTTTGAAAACTTACACCCCAGATGTTATGTTTATTGACCTGATAATGCCTAATATTGGTGGAAAAAAACTATGCCAGATAATTAGGAGAATGCCAAGGCTGAAGAATGCCTTCATTATTATTCTATCCGCTGTTGCCGCTGAGGAAGAGACAAAATATACTGAATTCGGTGCCAATGCATGTATTGCAAAGGGCCCATTTAATAGTATGTCTGAACACATTCTGACTGCTCTCAATAAATGGGAGATGGGAAATTCAAAGATTTTGTCAAAAGAGGTAATAGGCCGCGAAAATATCCATTATCGTACAATTACTAAGGAATTACTCTCATCCCAAAAGCACTTTGAGATTATCTTGGAGAGCATGTCCGAAGGGATTCTGGAGCTTACCTCTGAAGCAAGGATAGTCTATGCCAATCCTGTTGCCATTTCCTCACTTGGTAGAACAGAAGATAAGCTATTGGCCTTAGATTTCACCGAACTTTTTAAAGAGAGTGAACGTAAAAGGATTAAAAAGCTTCTGGTCTCACCCGATCATAGTCCACAGACAATTTCTGAGGATTCACCTGTGTCATTGAATGGCAAACAGTTCTCTATGAAGATTTTGCCTATCAAAGAAAAAGGGAAAGAGGCAATTATTATTATACTAAATGATATTAGTCTGCGAAAGAAAATGGAAGCTCAACTTCGCCAGGCCCAGAAGATGGAGGCTATTGGTACACTGGCAGGTGGGATCGCCCATGATTTTAATAACCTCCTTATGGGTATTCAAGGTTATACCTCTCTAATGCTCATCCAAATTGACCCAACCCATCAACACTTTGAATACCTCAAAGGGATAGAGAATAGTGTTCAAAGAGGTGCAGACCTTACCAGGCAACTATTAGGCTTTGCCAGGGGTGGAAAGTATGATGTTAAACTGACTAATCTAAACGAAATAATCAAAAAAAGTGCTGACATGTTTGGCAGAACCACAAAAGAGATAACCATCCGAGAAAAATATGAACAAAATCTATGGGCTGTAGAGGTAGACCGCGGACAGATTGAACAGGTACTTCTAAACCTCTATGTCAATGCCTGGCAGGCCATGCCTGGAGGAGGAGACCTCTATCTTCAAACAGAAAATGTGACCCTTGATGAAAGTTATGTCAAACCCTTCAAAATAGAACCGGGAAAGTACGCCAAGATTAGTATTACCGATACGGGTGTAGGTATGGATGAGCAGACAAAAGAAAGGATATTTGAGCCTTTCTTTACCACCAAGGAGATGGGAAGAGGTACAGGATTGGGGTTGGCCTCTGTTTACGGTATCATTAAAAATCACGGTGGCTTCATAAATGTCTATAGTGAAAAAGGTGAAGGAACAACATTTACTATCTATCTCCCAGCCTCTGAAAAGGAAGTTATAAAAGAGAAGGTGTTATCGGATAAGATCTTAAAAGGTTCGGAAACGATCCTACTTGTAGATGATGAAGAAATGATTCTTAATGTTGGCCAGGGGATCCTTAAGAGTATGGGATACAAGGTTCTCATAGCCAGAAGTGGGAAAGAGGCGATAGAAGTTTATAAGAAGAACCAGGATAAAATTGATATGGTCATTCTGGACATGATTATGCCGGAAGTTAGTGGAGGCAAAACCTATGACAGGATAAAAGAAATAAATCCTCAGGTAAAAGTCCTCCTTTCCAGTGGCTATAGTATAGAAGGCCAGGCAACAGAGATATTGGAGAGAGGTTGCAATGGTTTTATTCAGAAGCCATTCAGTATTATTGACTTGTCACGAAGTATAGGAAAAGTTCTGGATAAAAATAAGGCTAAATCAGTATGAAAAACAAATCAAAATCACCAGGACAAAGTGTAGCATCTGGAAGTTACGTTATCAGTAAGAAAAAAAATGTAATTTTAGAGGCCTATCTGGGAACCTGCGTCGGTGTGACGCTTTGTGATAGGGAAGCTAAGGTAGGAGGATTGTCACATTTTCTTCTTCCGGAACCGACCGGGCTTGACGAACCATTCAAAGCCGGGGTTTAGGCGGACCCAGATAGATATGATTGAAATGTGTGAGGCAGAAAGTGAAAAGCTTGGCATTACCCACCCTGAGGCTGGTGGAATATTGGCTGAGAATTGGTCTTTACCTGATAACTTGATAGCATAGGAATTTCCTTTTTAGACAGGATGCTCAGGATATAAAAAAATATATATAAATCTTTTTAACCGTGTTAATCCTGTCAAAAAAATTACCGCCCCAGACGGCTAAGTTCACAGACACGATCAAGCATCATCACTATCCGGAACAGGCAACTGTAGACCCTGAACTCACGCATTTGGTATACTTGGCTGATCTGCTCATGGGCAGATTCCAGGTAGGGCAAGAATTAGAATGTTTGAACATGGATAACCTTTCTTTACGACTACAAAAAATTGGGCTAACACCATCCCAATTTCCAATCATCGTAGATCTTATTCCTCAAAGAATATTTGATGCTATCTCGCGCTAAGTAGTGCAGCCCTTTAGGGCTGCTAATTAATTGCACCGCTAAAGCGGTGCGCTACATATGTAAGGCCAGATCCGGCCTATAAGCCCTCCAGTACTCCATCATTCCAATACCCCAATTGGGGCGAAGCCCCTAAGTTCTAATCTCTCCCTGCTCATAAAGTTTAATAAAAGCATATACAATCTTCGGATCAAATTGGCCTCCTGCATTTTCTTGGATCGTCCCTATTGCAACACTCTCCCGTAACTTTTTTCTGTATGAACGATCAGAGGTCATGGCATCATAAACATCGGCTACGGACAGAATCCGGGAAAGAAAGGGGATCTCTTCCCCTTTAAGCCTATCTGGATATCCTCGCCCATCCCACCTCTCATGGTGGTGTTTTATTATCTTTTGTTCATCTGTCCACATACCAAAGTGACCAATAATATTGCATCCAATAGTGGGGTGCTTTTTTATAACCTGATACTCCCCTTCAGAAAGCCGGCCAGGTTTTAACAGAATATTATCAGGAATACCTATCTTACCAATATCATGTAGGTTACCAGAAACATTTAACACATCTATCTCATCTTGCGAACACCCGATAGCCCTGGCAATTGATACAGCATAGCTCGTTACCCTTGTTGAATGCTGTTTGGTATATGGATCTCTTGCCTCAATCGTCTCCACAAAGGCATAAAGGGTGGAAAAAAGATTTTCGTAAATATTCTCATAAAGGGCCAGGTTCTCTATTAAGAAAGATGCCTTTTCTGCCAGAAAATTCAAAAAATATAGGTCTTTTTCGCTAAAATAGCGCTTTCCATCTCTAATCTGTGAGATCAGAGTGCCAAAAACTCTGGACCTAATCTTGAGAGGGATAGCCATGATACTGTCGCTGCCATCATTTTCTCTTATAAGGAGAGGTATTCCATCATCTGCAACCTTTTTGATAATATTCTCTTCTATACACCCAACATCTAACATTGTCTTATCCTTATCTCTAAAAAAAGAGGCGATTATTGCAGGATCTGTCATCTCCTGACTGTAGATACAGAAATATGCCTCATCACACGTAGTTACTTGCCCTGATAGATTTACCAATACATTAAAGACATCTTTGCTGGTTGTTGCCTGATCTAACTGCTGGAGAATCAGATTCATGGTCTCAACTTCTTTTATCTTCTGTTGCAATTCTTGATTAATCTTCAGAAGTTTTTTATTTCTTTTGGCCTGCTCCTTTAACAAAATATTGTCAACAAATAATGATCTCTCCCTCATAACCCTCTCAATAGTAAGAAGGAGCTGATCCATTTTAATTGGTTTGGTTAAAAAATCTACTACCCCATTCTTTAAGGTCTTTATTGCATTATCCATGGAAGGGTATCCGGTCATAACAACCACCGGAATTGTATTATCATAGGCATGGATTTTTTTAGTGAGCTCCAGCCCGTCCAGTCTGGGCATGGTAAGGTCTGTAAAGCAGCAGTTAATCTTTTCTCTCTTGATTATGTCAATTGCTTCAAGACCATCAGCGGCGGTTAAAACAGTATAGTTTTTAGCAGATTCAAGGTACTCCTTGAAAATATTTAGAATCATATCATCATCATCAACAACAAGTATCTTTAAATTTTCATTCATAGATGAACCTGTTCTGTCATTATTTATTAAGGCTGATCATTCTAAGGAGGTGATTCTTAAATTCCTTGAATTCACTTTCGGTCAGCAGGCCATTTTCTTTCAGGGAAGATAGGGCCTGTAATTTATCAACGTAGTTGTTAGGAGGGGAATCAGTATTGTAAAGATAATGCAGGATCGGCATGTTTGAAGAGAAAAAATTAATGCTGGCTATTTTTCCCTCTTCTGCTAAAATTTCTTTCTCATCATTCTTATCTTTCTTTAAAACCATCAATTCATGGTAGGCATCCTGCAATTTTTTTAATAATTCTCTATTCTCTCTGTTTAAACTTATCTTATCTATGGCATTTTCTACTACAATCTTTATCTCGTCAAGCTTACATGGCTTCCTGATGTAATCGTAGGCCCCCTCCTTTATGGCCATGATAGCTGTTTCTAATGATGCATATCCGGTTATAATAATAACAATTACATCCGGGTTGATCTTTCTGGCATATTTCAATACATCGAGTCCGCCCACCCTGGGCATAACCAGATCAACAATAATCAGGTCATAAAAATTCTTTTGGATTCTCTCAATGGCAGCTAAACCATCATGGCAGACATCAACTGATCTTTCCTTCCCAGTGATAAGATCTTTTAAAATGTCTGCTATAATCTTATCATCATCAACGATAAGGATCTTTATTTGCAGGCCTATTTCTTCATGCATTTATCCGGACACAGCTCCAAGCAGCCACCTTTTAGCTAAATCGATCGATTATAATGTTTAAACCAATAAGTAGGACAGGCGTCCCCGCCTGCCATCGCCTTTATAGATAATCTTTTGTGCTGAGTTATTCCTTATGATTAGAGTTGTCTGAATCATTCTGGCCAATAAGGCATTGGCGGGCAGGTCGCCTGTCTTAAGAGGTGAAATACAAGGACAGCCGAGCCCGCCCTGCCCGCCCTGCCGCATATTCCATGTATGCAAGCATATAGCCAGATAATCAGGTCTGGGCCAGGGGTGCGACATTGCCGGAAAATAATGTAATCGCTGTATTATTTCACAAGTAATGTCTACACAAGCATCCGTTATAAATCAGCCTGCCCTGGCGCGACTTGGCTGGAACACTATAGAGCAACTGTAATACTTCAGGGGCATAATCCATAGAACTCAGCCCTTGCATGCCAGGTCTGGGCCAGGGGTCTGGGCCAGGGACGGCTGTCCTACCGTTGTTTGGCCATCTTGGCATGCAAGAATCG
>JAUWNK010000177.1 GCA_030612685.1 Desulfobacteraceae bacterium | reverse complement strand
TATATTCCCAAATCTTCTTTTGGGATTCTGGATAATTCTGCTGTCTTCAGTCATTATATAGCAATCAGACCAGAGGGCAAGTAGGTCCTGACACTTTTTGACAGGAGAAAATCTTGTCCTTGGCACTCTTATAGCAATGGCCCCTTCAAAAACAGAGATAGCAGATCCCATAGCCGTCTCAATTTGGTAAACCTCTGCAGAAGAGTTATCCTTTAGATCGATTCTCTTAGGATTAATAATCATAGGAAGCTCAAGGATGTTACCTGCTTTTTTGAGTTTTTCTTTTAAAAACAAAAGGTTGATCCATATGTTGTTGGTGTTAAAGTATCTGTACACAGTTATATCCTGAAACTCTTCTATTTCTTCAACCGGACACTGGGCTACCTCTCTTAGGATGAAACCACCACTCCCCCTCAGGCGGGCTAAGTGTCCACCTTTGATATCTGCTTCTGTTCTGTCTGCAACCTCTAACATAAATGGAAAATTTTGTTGGGCAAAGTAACCAAGTATGGCCTCATCAATTATCCCCCCAAGATTATCAGAGTTAGAGATAAAGGCATATTGATAGCCTTTACTAATCAACTTATCAAGCATACCAGAGGTGATCAAGGCAAAATAAATATCTCCATGGCCAGGAGGATTCCACTCACAATCTGGGTCCATAGGCCATTCTGCGGGACTTAGGTTTTCTTTTAAAACCTTTGGAAATTTGTGCTGTAAAAAGGATATGGGAATGTCAGAGGCCAGATTAGGATATCTATTCAGAAAATTTTTACTATCCTCATCTGTTTTAAAGCTGTTCATAAGCACAAGAGGGATTTTTATTCCATGTTTCTCCCAATAGCTCAGAATCTGTCGTGCAATAATATCAAGAAAATTTAACCCATCCTTTACCTCAATTAGGGATTTAGCCTTTGATAGGCCCATACTCGTTCCCAGGCCACCATTCAGCTTAATTATCACGGTTTCCTTAATTGCTTGGCAACCTTCTTCGGTGAACCTATCCAACATTTCCATATCAGCTATATCATCTTTTTGAATGGGAACAATATCTTCCTCCGAAAGTAGTCCCCTTTCTCCACTCATAAGCTTATCATAGTGAAATCTAAAGGTATCGATAATAAGATTAGGAATTTCCTCATCTATCATCTTTTTTGCAAATGGGAGAAATCTTTTCTTTAGTTCTGACTGATGTATATCAGCTTGCATATGCCCTTTTTCCCAATAAATTTTCCCATGAACTCCCATGGCCTTTCGGTCACAACAAAGGATGAAAGTGTAGCGCCCGTTCCCCGAACGGGCCCATGAGGGCATCGGCCCTACACTTTCAAATAAAGTTATAGTAAACGATAAATAATATCAATAATAAAAAATGCCAGAAAATAGGGATAAAAAAGGTGATTAATATATAGAAACCCTTGTTTTAGAATTCAAATGCTTAAAAACTGCCCGCTCTTTATACTTAATTTTAGAAGCATAATTTATCTTAGAAGAGGTATAATTGCTTTGACAATTATTTATCGTTTATATATGTTTTTTAAAATATTGAGACATAGGTAAATAGAGTATGAGAGAGGAATCTGAATTTTTAGACCAGTTTGACCCCTACTTTAGCAGGATAAACAAAGAACTTGATAAAATCCTTGACTCCAAAGTCTCTTTGATAGAAGAGGTAGGAAGTTATAGTTTGCTTGGAGAAGGTAAGAGGCTAAGGCCACTATTTTTTATTCTGTCCTGTCAACTCTGTAATTACCATGAGAGTGATGTGTATCCCCTCTCCACCGTTTTTGAGTGCCTTCATGCAGCAAGCCTTTTACATGATGATGTCCTTGATAATGCCTCCATCAGAAGGGGAAGATCATCAGTTAATAAAATTTGGGGGAACTCAGCAGCGGTCTTAGTTGGTGATTTTCTCTTTTCCAAATCTTCCAGGATGGCTCTTGAGAAGAGGCATATAGAATTTTTAAAGGTTATTGCAGACACCGCTATCAGGATGACAGAGGGGCAGATGTTGGAGCTTGTTAACGCGCATAACTGGAACATAACAAGAAGGGAGTATTTGGGTATAATTACTTCCAAAACAGCTGATCTTGTATCGGCTGCTTGTGCAAGTGGCGGAATAGTGGCTGGGGCAAATAAATCCGATATACAATCTTTAAAAAACTTTGGCCTTAATATGGGTATTGCCTTTCAAATTGTAGACGATGTCTTTGATTATACCTCTACTGTAGAGAAAGCTGGTAAACCGATAGGCAATGACCTAAAAGAGGGAAAGATTACCCTCCCACTGATATATACCTTCGCCTATCTGGAGAAAGGGGAGAGAGATAGGCTGGAGAATTTATTCAAAAATGGAAAAGCCTCGGATAAAGATTATTTTAGGATAATAGAATTTGTACAAGATAATGGTGCCATCAATAAATGTCGTAAGGATGCGCAGGATTATGCTAATCTTGCCGAAACTCAGCTCAGTCCCTTTCCTGACTCACCAATAAAAGAATCCCTTTTGAAATTAAATCAATTTATTGTCAATAGAAGTTATTAGCAACCACTTCCTATAAAACTTTGAAAGCTACCTCTCCAGAGGGAACCGAATCGTCAGGAATAATATCCTTTATCGTGGCCCCTGTTATAGTTTCTATATGCCTAATTCCACTCCTTTTGTGACCCATGATTAAGGGTATCTCCTCCTTAGGGGCATGTAGTATAATATTTTTTGCTTCTCCTAAAGTAGAGAGGTATGGCCTCACTCTTTCAAGGTGAATAGCAGAGCGTACCAGAAATCCTAAGGATGGATGCCAAGGGCCTGCAATTATCTCCCCTTTTTTAAGGAGAGAGGGCGAAGACATTAGCCCTATTCTGATAACAGGAATCCCGGAATTTTCCAATTTTATGCAGGCCTCTTTGCAGAGATCAACCGTATCTTTAAGTCCCATTGGATTATATGTCCCCTGTTTATACAATTGTGCCAGCTTTGTACCCTTAATAACGAGTGTTGGATAAAGCCTGGCCATAGCAGGTTTTAGGTCAATAACCTTGTCAATGGTGTCCATGAATAACTCTTTAGAGTCTCCAGGTAGACCAGGCATAAGTTGTATCCCAACTTTAAACCCCCTTTTTTTGAGTATCCTGACTGCATTAATGGTATCAAGTGATGTATGCCCCCGATTGGAAAGCAGTAGGACTCTGTTGTCCATGGATTGCACCCCAAGCTCTACAGTTGATACGCCAAAGGACCCCAGGATATCAAGCTTATCTTCACCAAGAGAGTCTGGTCTTGTAGAGAGACGGATCGTTTGTATGATACCCCTTTCGATGAAGGGTAAGACAGCACCCAGCATTTTCGTCATGGAAGCAGTCGGAAGAGATGTGAAGGTACCACCGTAGAAGGCGACCTCTCTTGGCTTTTTGTCAAGAAGGTGTTTTGATTTTATGGCCAACTCAATTGTATTTCTGATATCATCTGGTGTAAGTAGTCTCTCTGATAGATTGGTTATGGTTTTTTGTTGACAGAATATACACCTATGTGGGCAGCCCTGGTGTGGAATAAATATAGGTATGATAAGATGCCTTTTTACTTTGTTAGACAAGCCAAGGCCTCTTCTGCTGCTTTCTGTTCAGCCTCTTTTTTACTCTTTCCCTTTCCTCTTCCCATTAGATCTCCTTTTAGGTATACTACTACATAGAATGTCTTGTCATGGTCCGGGCCGGTTTCTTTTTCAAGTCTGTATTCTGGAGTTGACTGAAAGACCTCTTGCGAGTATTCTTGTAAATCTGTTTTGAAATCATTAATCGATTTGCCAAGGCCGATCTTATTCAATAATGGGCTGAATAGTTTTGCTGTTACTCCGAACACATTCGTAAAACCGCCATCAAGATAAATTGCTCCTATAAGAGCCTCAAGGGCATCAGTTAGAATTGATGGTTTTTTTCTACCATTTGTTCGTTCTTCTCCCTTTCCCAGGAATAAGTAATCCCCTAATTTTAATCTACAGGCAATATAGTAGAGACCGTTTTCACTTACCAGTGAGGCCCTATATTTGGATAGATCCCCCTCTTTCATTTCAGGGAATATTTCCATAAGCAGATGGCTAATAGCAAGGTTAATAACCGCATCGCCGAGAAACTCTAATCTTTGATTGTCGGATACTCCTATATCATCCATTTCGTAGACATAAGAAGGGTGTCTAAAGGCCTGAGACATTAATCCCTGGTTTTTAAAGGAATAGTCAAGTATTGCAGCTAAGTCATTAAGATTTTTTGGCAATTTATGTTTATTCATTGTAAAGGCATACTAATATCTGTACCTGTTAAAGTCAAGACAATCAATAAGTTACACATCAAAGAAAATTTTTGCTTAAAAGTGTATCTGAGCATAAATTTGCATAGATTATTTATAACTACCCAGGCTGTCAGGTTCAAGCCTGCCCTCCCCGTCCCGAGACCGGTACGGGATCGGGAGGCGCGACAATTCTGGGTATTGTATATCTTCATCATTCTTTGTAGGGTCGGGTTTTAAACCCGACCGTAAACCGGTGGCATGTTAATAAGCCTAAGGCTTATAAAATGCCACCCTACATTTGTATGTTGGTTAAGGTTTTATAACATAAAATAAGTCCACAGAATATTGAGCAATTACCTAATTTTTGAATTCATGGAAAAAAGTGAATAATAATATTTGACCTTTGATTATTATTTGATATATAAGGAATTTTTTTAAGTAAGAGTAATAGAAATGAATCCAAGAAAAAATAAAAAGGTTATTCTTAATAAAAAAGATATAGGGCAAGTCCTGAAAAGAATTGCGCAACAGATAATTTCTAAGCATATATCTTTAGAAGATATTGTTTTAATTGGAATCAGGACTGGAGGTGCTTTTTTGGCTTATCGCTTACGCGATGAGATTTCCAAGAAAGATGAGCAGAAACCACCAACTGGTGTGCTGGATATTAATTTATATCGGGATGACTGGACAAGGATAGGCCCCAACCCAAAATTAAGAAGTACAGAGATCTCTTTTTCTATA
>JAUWNK010000157.1 GCA_030612685.1 Desulfobacteraceae bacterium | reverse complement strand
AAAGTGGGCTAAAATTTAAATATTAAGCTGTAAAAAAAGATTGTATCATTTAAAATGTTGTATAATGTTGCGAACAAATGGATTATTGACAATCCTATCCATAACTTCAGCTCACTTTCAACTTCAGGCACTTTAGACAATTGTTTAACTAAATGAATTGTCATTCATTTTTTAATAACTATCATCCGCAAAAATTGAAGTCAATCAAATTAAATATTGCCTTGCAATTTCAGGGAAGGGTTGATAAGGAGTTCAGGGAGTTGGTAATAGTAAGACCATAAAAGGGTAAAAATATGGATGGAAAATCTAAGGAAATATCACTAAAAAGGCTCCGGGGGTTGTGTGACCCAGACTCTCTTGGAGTTCAATCTACCAGAGATATAAATAAAAAGAAGCAATTGCTGGTGGCCCAAGATAAGGCGGTCAAAGGCATTATATTTGGGCTCAAGATGCCAAGAAATGACTACAATCTGTTTGTAGCCGGACCAGAAAGAACTGGTCTGACCTTTATAGCCAAAACATACATTGAGAAAATAGCCAAAAAAGATCCCACACCCTCTGACTGGTGCTATGTATATAATTTTCAGGAACCAGATACGCCTAAATTTTTTAAATTGAAAAAAGGTATGGGCCTAAAATTAAAAAAGGACATGTCTGGGTTTATAAAAGAGGTTAAGACAGATATTCAGGATGTCTTTGAAAGTGAGGACTATAATAAAGAAAAGGAGGCCATAACCAAAACCTTTAATACCAAGAGGAACGAATTGATTTCCCTGTTGGAAAAAAATGTAAACAAAGGGGGATTTGTCCTAAATATCAGTCAGGCGGGAATGATGATTATGCCATCAAAGGGTGGCAAACCTATGGACGACGAAACTATAGCTACCCTACCAGAGAAAAAAAGAAAAAGGCTCCAGAAGGTAAGCCAGGAACTACAGAAAGAGATGAAGGAAACATTGAGGAGCATAAGGGACCTGGATAGAAAACTGAAAGACAAGATTAAGGATCTTGACAATAAGATAGCCCTTTACCGTGTTGGACATCTAATAGAAGAGCTTGAGATAAAATATAAGGACCTGCCAGAGGTATTAGATTATCTCAAAGGGGTGAAGGAAGACATTATCCTTAACATAGATGATTTCAAGCAAAAACCGTCAATCCATCAAGGCCCACTTTCTATGCCCCAAATCGAGCCCTCATTCACCCGCTACGAGGTAAATGTCTTGATTGACAATTCAACATTAAAAGGGGCTCCAGTTATAATCGAAACCAACCCTACCTATCCTAATCTCTTTGGCAGAATAGAGAAGCAGGCACAATTTGGTACCCTTTTTACAGATTTTACCATGATAAAGCCCGGGGCACTCCATCGGGCAAATGGTGGTTATCTTGTTATAAAGGCCATTGATTTATTGAGAAGCCTTGGATCCTGGAATGCTCTTAAGAGGGCGATCAAAAATAGGGAGATCAGGATTGAAGACCTGGCAGAAGAGATAGGATTTATATCAACAAAGACCTTAAAACCTATGCCTATTACTCTAAATATCAAGGTTATACTGATAGGTGATCCTTATATATATCATCTTCTCTATTCTTTAGATAGCGATTTTAAAAAGATGTTCAAGGTCAAGGCCCAGCTTGACGATAATATAAAAAAGACCAAAAAACAGATTAAAAATTATCTCTTCTATATTGCCAAGGTATGTGAAGAAGAAGATCTACTGGATATTGAAAAAGAGGGTCTGGCCAGAATAATAGAGTATGCATCTGAACTGGTAGAAAATCAGCGAAAGATGTCACTGAAATTGCCAGAAATAAAAGATTTAGCGGTAGAGGCCAACTTCTGGGCCAAGCAAACGGGTAGAAAGTTTATTGAATTAAGTGATATCGAGAGGGCTATTGATGAAAAGACACAGAGATCAAATCTTATGGAGATGAAAATCCAGGAAATGATTGAGGAAAAGACCCTCCATATCCAGACAAAAGGGGATGTAGTAGGCCAAGTAAATGGTTTAACTATTTATGATTTAGGTGACTATACCTTTGCCAGACCAATAAGGATAACCGCTACAGCTACACCTGGCAAGGAAGGGGTAGTAGATATTGAGAGAGAGGCCAAAATGAGCGGCAATATTCACACCAAAGGTATCTTGATCATGGAAAGTTATTTGAAAAATAAATATGCATTGGACAAACCCCTTGCCCTTTCGGCCAGTGTTACCTTTGAGCAAACCTATGGAATGGTTGATGGAGACAGCGCCTCGGTTGCGGAACTTTTTGCTATTCTATCCTGCATATCAAATAAACCTATATATCAAGGGATTGCTGTTACTGGTTCAGTAAGCCAGTTAGGCGAATGTCAGCCTATTGGGGGTGTTACCAGAAAGATAGAGGGTTTTTTTGATGTCTGTAAGGCCAGAGGTCTGACCGGGAAGCAAGGTGCTATTATTCCAAAAAGAAATATAAACGATTTGATGCTTAAAAAAGAAGTTATAAGTGCTGTGGAAAAGGGTAAATTTCACATCTATGCCATTGAAAATATGGATGAAGGGATTGAGATCCTAACTGGAGTTGAGGCAGGAAAAAGGGACAGGAAAGGGAATTATTCAAAAAACACACTGAATTATCTGGTCATGGAAAAGTTAAAGAAAATGAGCGAGTCAGTCAAAGAGTCGGAGCAGAAAACAAAGAGAAAGGTGAAGAAAGGAAATAAAGCGAAAAAATAATTTATTCGTAACACTTTAGCTCTTTGAAAATTAGTACTACTGGCCTTTTCCTTAGGCCAAGTCTTTATCCTTAGCAAAAACAAATGAGCATGGGGATCTTTTTTTTTCAACGAACCAGGAATATGCTTTTAGCTGGCTCTTTCCCGACCCGCCCGCCTCGCCTGAGCGAGAGCGATGGCGGGCAGGTGATCCAGGCGGGCGACCATCCAAGGATAAGGTATCCATATGCAGAGGAGAGGGCAGTCTTCTCAAGGGCAGCGCGCCCGCCTTAATATGGAGCATAAGCAAGCATTACAGCATGGGATCTTTCGTTGATAAAAAAGACCCCATGCTCATTAACAGATTAGTTTCAAGGAGCTAAAGTGTTACGTTTATTCTATATGGTTAACAAATTTAACCATCCTTTTTAAAATATCCTTTAATAAATCCTCCGGTAAAAGCCCTACCTTTGATAGCCCACTATAACATCCTTCTGCGAGCTCCTCCACTGTTTGTTCTAAGTCTTCATTTTTCTTGTAGGTGTCTATCATTTCCTTTCTGAAATCTTTAGCTTCCTTTTTAGCTCTCTCGCAAAATTCTTTTCCCTCAGGAGGTGTAAGGGCACCGAAGTGCTCTAAGCAGATAATCTCTGCCCCAATATTGCTTAAATTATCTATGCTCTCTTGAAAACCATCATAATTCGAGCTCCCCATAGGAAGGATCCTATCTTCTGTCAGAGTTCCAATGCTGTCAGATGGAAATAGGGTATACTCTCTGGAGAAATAGAGAGCCAGACTGCACACAGAATGTCCCGGAGCATCAATGATCTGAAGTTTGACCCCATTTTCAAGGTTAAGTTCCATTCCACCATAAATTATATGATGAACAGGGAAGCCTTCTTTAACAAGATTAAGTGGTTCAATCTGCTCAACCTCATTTTTTGCCTTTAACATCGAATTGTTATAATCTTGTATTGCCTTCAGGGCCCTTTGATTTTTTAGGATACTGCCTCCAACTTTGGAAACAGCCACCTTGAGCCATGGCCAATGTCGTGCAAGATATGGGGCCATACCAAGGTGATCATAATGGGTATGAAGAATGATGAGATACCTGATTCGCTCCAGATCTACATCAAGATCATTAAGCTGAGTCAGAAGGTCAGGCATGACATGTGCCATAGCTCCACCGACCAGAGCATAAGTATCTCCTTTAACGAGATATGAACATAGCTCTGGGCGACCTAAAAATTCAATCCTCTCAGTAACTGTGTTAGGTTCCTTTATCCACATAGAAAATATAAGTTATAAGTGAGCCCGCCCTGGTGCGACGTCATTTGAATATTCACTTGCTTATGATGTATCACCAATCCTGGTTTATCTTTGCTGAGGCAGGTTTTGCCAGGTCTGGGCCAGGGCTAAAGTGCCTAAAGTGTCTAAATTTAGGGTATTGCTTCGTTTCGACTAACACCTATGGCCCGTAGTCACGACAAGCTATAAAAAATTGGTTCAAATCTGAAGGCTCAAAGTTCAAAGTAAGCCAGATATAAAACCTTGGTGTATTTTTTAGTTTCAGCTTTCAGCCTTGAGGTTTAATGATTTTAGCTCACTTTAGACACTTATAATTTTAGACACTTTCATCCTAAACCACTCCCTTTTCTATAAACCCCTCAATCTCTCTTTCCGTATAGCCAATCTCCTCTAATATCTTTTTGGTACTTTCTCCAAAACTGATCGGTGCTGTTCGGATAGATCCTGGTGTGTCGCTGAGTTTAACAGGGATACCCAGTACTGTTACGGATTCCCCTTTATTATCCTTGATCTCGCCGACCATATCCCTGGCCAAAAAAAGTGGGTCATTCAATACCTCTTCTAAATCCTGAACCTTTCCCCAGCAGACATCTTTATCCCTTAATTCTTTGACCCATTCATCTAAGGTCTTTTTTTTGAAGCACTGACGAAAAAAATCCAGTATCTCTTCCCTGTGATTATCGTCATATTGCAAGGGTACATATTCAGGCACATCTAGAATATTACATAGATTCTTCCAGAATCGGTTTTCTACCGCACCAATTGATATATATCTTCCATCAGCAGTCTCATAGACATTGTAGCATGCGTATCTGTGGGAGAGAAAGGTATCCGATCTCTGTGGGACCATACCATTCCTCTGATAGATATGAAGAGGTACAGATAAAAGACCAACCATGCCGTCTGTCATGGATATATCGATATATTGTCCTTCTCCGGTCCTCTCTCTGGCTACAAGGGCCAAAAGGATGCCGATAGCTGCATTCATCCCTCCTCCAGCCAGATCAGCTATCTGTATGCCTGGGATACAGGGGGACCTATCCTTTTCACCAATCGTACCCAGTATGCCGGCAAAACTCAAATAATTGACATCGTGCCCTGCTATATCCCTGAATGGCCCATCCTGACCATAACCACTGATAGAACAGTAGATTATTCCTGGGTTGATTCTCTTTAAGGTCTCATAGTCTATGCCGAGCCTTTTGGTTACACCAGGCCTAAATCCTTCCATAAGGACATCAGCTTCTTTTATCAATTTAAAGAAGATCTCATATCCTTCTTTTGTCTTCAGGTTTAATGTCATATGATCCTTGTTCCTATTTACAGGAGATAAAAAGATATCATCTGCCATATATCTCTTGTCCTCAATTGCTATTACCCTGGCTCCATGATCTGCCAGAATCATAGAGCAGTATGGGCCCGGCAACATCCTCGATAGATCTATTATTTTGATCCCTTCTAATGCACCACCCATTTTATTCCCCTTTTTAGAATGTATAATCCTATACTAATAGCCTGCAAATTAAGTTTCCTTTACCAGCAACTTTCTTTAATATCAAGTTAATCATACTTCTCATCAAAATTCCATAGCCTCACACTGAGGGTTTCTGGTATAATTTAAAGAATGCAGCATATACGTACCTACAAAGATGAGACCTGGGAATGGATTGAAAAGAAGGGCGGGCAGGGGTTCCCTTTTAATGGAAAATATCTATTCTTTTCATCCAATCGGAGCTTGCTTATAGATATAGCCCAGCAGGAAATATCTGAACATAACTTTACATGTGCCACGGTCCTTCTTGATCCGGATGTAAAGACAGGTGAATATATTCTCTGCATCTATGATTCAGACAACCGGAGGGAAGGAGAACTGGCCATGCGATACACAAAGAAAGAAGGTATCAGATACATTGGCTGGATAGGGAAGACTATGAAAATTGAAGAATTTTTTAACAAGATGTGTGTGGAAAAAAAGGAGCTTTTTTAATAGTTAATCCGGGGTTATTCTATTGACAATCTGGCCCTATTAATTATAATCAAAAGCCAATGCCGGAGTGGTGAAACTGGTAGACGCAGAGGACTCAAAATCCTCCGGGCCTTGTGTCCGTGTCGGTTCAATTCCGACCTCCGGCATCCAATAC
>JAUWNK010000166.1 GCA_030612685.1 Desulfobacteraceae bacterium | reverse complement strand
CTATCGGGTGTGATGGACATCGCGTTAATAGTATAGGCGCAAAGGGAATAGGTATTTACCGAAGGAGTGAGGAAAAAGAATTAGAGGTAGGAAAAGAATATCCATTTAAGATGAACCTCCCATTTATCAATGAGGAAATTTCGGGCAGTATCAGGATAGTTGATATCTCTGATAGGGCATATCACTGCATATTTGTTAATCTCGGTAGTGAGAAAAGGGAGAAAATACACCTTTTTGTCTTAGAGAGGCAAAAGGAGGAATTGAGAGCTAAGAGGAGGTCATGAATCGCTATAATGTGAAAAAAATAAATAAGGCTCGATTCTCACCGCCACGTCCTATGAATAATTACCCAGAGGACTCTATCCAAAAAATGGTAGTCCTTTTTACCGATATTGTTGAATCTACCATTTATTTTAAGTCTCACGGGAATCGGGCGGGAAGGGAGATGCTTAAAATTCATCAGGGTCTGGCTTCAAAACCCATTGTTGAGTCCGGTGGCGTTTTTGTAAAAACCCTGGGCGACTCGGTCATGGCTTATTTTATTAATCCCAGAGAAGCAGTTAAGTCAGCTATAAAAATCCAGCAAAAATTTAAGGTCTACAATGAAAAAAAAGGAAAGCAAAATCAGATTCATATCAGAATTGGTATTCATTTTGGTGAGGCCATTATTGAAGAGAAAGATATCTTTGGTGATGCTGTAAATATGGCTGCCAAAGTTGTTCAGGTGGCGGAAGGTGATCAAATCTTTATATCTCAAGAATTGTATGATCTGGTCAAGGATTTATCTCATGAACTTTTCCAGGTGGTGGACGTTTCGAATAAAAAAAATCCTCCGAAAGGACTTACAATCTATAGGGTACTCTGGCAAGAAACAATTGCATTCGCATTAACAACGAATATACTTCTCTATCTCAAGCCATTATTGAATCTAAGTAAGGCTAACTACAAAGAGGTATGGAATAGCTTACTTGAGTCAAAGGAAGATTTCTGGGGAGACAAGATTGACAAAGAGAGTATCCTTCCTGATAAAGATGTTATTCTAATCGTAAAAGAGGCCTCCTTTTCTTTAACTGTGGCTAAAGATGTATTGGCATTCTTAAATAAGAAGATCGGGAAAGATTATGTTCCCCTTCCTCTGCCAATACAGATAATCATTGATTCCGGTCCTTATCTCAGCGCTGACAAATTGGCTATTGAAGCCCTTGAAGTAAATTGGGATGAAATTGACCCGGGCGAAATCTATATTTCTGCCTCTGCTTATAGATTCATAACTGCTAAACACTCCTTTTCTACCATTCCCCCTTTTGATGGTGAACAACCCCAAATTTTTCATAAAATCATACTGGATGAACATCATCAAAAAAATAAATCAACTCTCTTTCTGTACCAGACGGATTTAATTCAGGGAGACAATCCACCCTGTTATTATTGTGGTGATAGGAGACACATGCCGTTACACTGCCCATCAAAACAGCTCGTGGAAATGACAGATGCCCTGGAAAAACTGGGATACCTTTCCTTAGGTGAAATTAACAGACTCTTCTATAATTATCTTTCTGGGGCAGACACAGATCATGAAGCAGGGTTGGAGTCAGAGTATAATACGCGCGGTTCGAATGTATTGGCCTATTATGGGTTCTATGAATTGAGGTTGGTCTTTCAGCTTCGCTTTTTTAGAACCACCTGGACTTCCAATAGCGAGAACTGGGAAGAATTTAAGGAGAACAGGGTTCATGAGGGCAGGGGAGGCCCTGTCTGGTTAGGGCTGGATTGTATTCGGGTCTCCAGTCTTGCACAGGCGGAACAGCTTCTCAAAACCTCAATGGAAAAGTATCCTGAAGATTATAAGGTATATTGCACAATGGGGTTTTTGTATGTAGAAAAGAATAATTTTTCCGAGGCACGGGCCTATTTTCATAAAGCTCTGGATTATAGCACAACAAAACCTCAAAGGATTTTTCTCCTTTTCTTACTTTCTCGCCTCTATGATCTAAATAATGATACCAGAGAAGCTGAAGAAAGCATAAGAAGGATATTATTCTTACATCCTCATTGCCCGGAAGCTTTATATCAAGATATTATATTCAAATTTCGGAAAGGTCTGGAAAGGGAAACACTCCCAGAATTAATCAGATTTATCAAAGAAAACCCTGAATACTATGTCAATGCCCTAATCGATCCCGAGCTTGCACCCTTTAATGATATCATCCATCCAGAACTAAAAAAGTTTTTTACCCAGGCCAAGAAAGAAGCAAATGAGATTGTGCCAAGGGCACAGGAGGAATTACAAAGAATAAAAAGGATAATAGATGAAAAAGAGAAAGAGGTGAATCAGGCCCAATCCATCTTGTCAAAGATCGGGGAATTATCAAAAACTGACAGTTACCTGGGTTATCTGGACATTGCTCACTACGCTAATTCGATCATCTCTATCGCCAACAGGAGCATAAAAAAGAGGACCAAAAAGATATTTGAAGTCCAATATGAATTAAATCATCGCTGTGAGGAATATCTTCTTTTCGTTAGCAATTTTCCTTATAAAGATCTGATCAGCTCTAATTATAAACAATTAAAGCTCATTCAGGCCAAAATTAATACAATTAAGACTATGGCTAAAACTCCTGATATCCCTGATGGATTAAAGAAAACCTTTAGCCACGCTGAAGAGCTTATTATGGATTTAGATGAGATTAAATTGCGGTTAAAAAGATTGGAAAATATCAGGAAGATATTCTATTTCTTATCCAAATTTCTCAAAAAAAGTTTAATTTTTCAATTGCTCAATTTCGTTATTGGTCTAATCCTTTTCCCAGTAGTTATGCATTGCTTGATCTTAGTTATGCCAGAGTTAAATTCTCATAGAGATATCTGGTTTTATCAAAAAGGATTTCTTATTATAGGTGGAATATCTGGTCTGTTTTTAGCTCTCTTTATAGCCACCAGAGATCTGGAACAAAAATAAATGTAACGCTGATTGTTGAGGGTTACTAATTTTATCCTTTTTCTTCGCCTAAACCCATCATTCCAGTATTCCCTGGCCCAGACCGACTTGCATGGACGGAGTTCAGTGGATACCGCTTCCAAAATATTATAGCAATAGCAGCTTATTCTTGTTATGTCGCTCCAGGGCGGGCCATTATTCCCATACCCCAATTGGGGCGAAGTCCCTGAGATCTATTATCAGCAAGAATGTCTTTTTTCTATAAGCAAGGGATTCCAAGCAACTATTATCCCTTAGGAATCGTAAAGTAAAATGTTGCACCCTTACCCTTTTCAGACTCTACCCAGACCCTTCCACCGTGGTTGGCCACAATTCTCTCAACAATTGTAAGCCCAGCCCCTGTACCTTCCTTATCCTCTACTTCCTTCAGCCGCTGAAATATCTCAAATATCCTCCGTTGGTATCTCGAATTAATTCCGATCCCATTATCCCTTACATAGCACTGGTGAAATTGTTCATTTTCCTCATATCCGACCTCGATTCTTGGATTCTCTGTATCCCCCATAAACTTGATGGCATTTGTAAGAAGATTAAGAAAGACCTGATAGATCCTCTCTCTATCAGCATAGATGGTAGGGATATTATTCCCTATAAGTATCTCTATCCCCTTTTTTTCCAGAAGCGGTTGGAGATCTAAGCAAACATCTTTTATGAGCTTATTGCAGGAAAATTCCTTAAAAGGCCTGGCTGGCCGGCTGATCCTTGATAGTGTCAGAAGGTCAGAGACCAGATTCTCCATATGGCGGGCATTAGCCAGAACCCGCTCAAGGTATTTTTTGCCCTCCTTCCCCAACTTATCCTTATAATCTTTTAGCAGGATAGAGGCAAATCCCTGTAGGGAGACAATAGGGGATTTGAGATCATGGGAGACAAAATACACAAAATTTTCAAGCTCTTCGTTCTTTTTCCTGAGCTCTTCTGTTAGCTTTTCTCTCTCTGTAATATCCCTGCCAATCGCGAACAGGCCGTTTACATTTCCATTGCTGTCCATAACGGGAGAAGTGCTGATCCTGCAAATTCTAAGTGCACCGTCCTTTGTCTTTAATTCTACTTCATAAATCTGCCGAACCTCTTCCTGGATAGACTTTTCAAATCGTCTTCCACGGTGCTTTTCAGTCAGGATTGTCAGGAAATGTTCTCCCAAGAGTTCATCAGCCGTGTATCCATAATCCTCAATCCGGGAATTGAGATATGTGAAATTGCCACTTATATCTACAGTATATATAAGATCATTGGCGCTCTCCAGAAGGTTTTCCAAATAATCCCTCGATTCCTTTACTTCCTTTGCCAGTTCTTTTTCCATCTCAAGATGCCTTATCCGCTCTCGATCAATGCGTAAGATGAATAAAAGGCCAAATAACCCTATCACAGAGATGCCCCCTATTATAATCAGGGTATTCTGGAAATATTTCCTGACTAAAAGGGTGACCTCTTCTTTAGTAGTAACCCGGGCCAGTGAATATTGCCTGCTATCTATCTGGATAGGGGCATAGGCGAACAGTTTCTCTATTCTTCCTCTTTGTTCCCGGTGCCAGCCGCTGATATATGTATCTGTCCCCGACTCTCCATTCATCATCTTTTCCAGCATGATAATGTTTATTTTTTCAAAAGATAGATCTGGAAATCTCTTTTTTCTGGCGGTAAATGCATCCTTGCCGATGAACTCTTTATTAGGGTGGAAAATAAATACACCCCTGTCATCTATTATCCAGCAATACTTTGTTGATCCGGTCTGGACTCTCACGGGTTCTATGATTTTCTTGAGTAAAGATGGAAAATCAATGCTTATGCCTAATACACCGGTGAAGCTGTTGTTATCATAAACAGGGGTGACGATTAAAATCGCTTTGAAACGGCCTTCTACATCCTCGTATTTTTCGCCGCCAGCCAGGACCATCCCGGATATAAAGGATTTGCCGGTTCTTTTTATCTCTTTAAAGTAGGTTCTAAAACTAAAATCTTTCCCTAACATGCCTTTAAGCCTCTCTTCAGGAAGACAATGTATTGCTATGCCTTTTTCATTCAGGCGGAAGAGAAGGTTTATATCTCTTGCTTGTTCATAGATCTCCTTCATATCAGTCAGGCACCTCTCATCGCCTTTTTTTATTGAGGGCATCAAAGAGGCTATAATTAGTTTTCTCTTCAAAATATCCACAAATATTTCAACCTCTCTGGCTATATGTTTGACCAAAGTCAACTCACCTCTTATGAACCGCCCTTTCATCTCGACCTCAATATCGATATAAAATCTGTAGGCAACAAATGATGCCCCGGCCACCAAGAGCATGGCTATTGATATAATCACAGCTATCCTCTTCATTTAAGCGCTCTCCGTCCCTTCGTTTTCCCTCCATTCTTTGGGCAGGGTGTTGATAATAGTCCAGTAAAGCCTTAGCTCCCTGACCTTTTTTGTAAAATCTTCAAAATCCATTGGTTTGACTACATAGCTATTTGCCCCAGCAGCATAGCATTCAGCAATCTCCTCATCCCTGGTA
>JAUWNK010000125.1 GCA_030612685.1 Desulfobacteraceae bacterium | reverse complement strand
TAACTCTATACCTGTTACTCCCTTTCCTATTTCTACTATGACACCCGAGACTTCATGACCTAATATTACAGGAGGATTATTTGCAAACTCATCGTAAAATATGTGTATATCTGTACCGCATAAACCTACTGCTTTTACTTCTATAAGTACTTGTCCCTCTTTTGCTTTGGGTTTGGCCATTTCTCTTAATTCAACATTGCCCACCCCACTTTTTGTTTTAACTAGTGCTTCCATTTGTTCTCCCTAATATATTTTAAACTAAGATTCGGTCAAGTTAATCAGGACGCAGATTTTCGCAGATAAACAAGATAAATAAAAAATATTAGACTTTGAACCTTGAACTTGTTTTCTGATTACTTTCTTAATCTGTATTTATCAGCGTCTCAAAAGGAAATTCCTATACTATTAAATTAATAAATAGAAAAAAGGAGATCAGAATAATGATGAGAAAAATCTATATTTTTTTAGGAATCGTATTTTTTTTAATAGTAAGATCTTCGCCAATTTTAGCCTCTGAGGTTCTTACCTTGGAAGAGAGCATTAAGATAGCCGTTGAGAGAAGCTTATCTATCCTATCAGCAGAAGAAGAGATAAAGGTAAAAGAATTTGAAGAGCGCTCCTCAAAGGCTGATTTTTATCCAAAATTAAGTACAAGCTACTCCTATACACGTCTCGATAATGACACGGTTAATGATAGCAAATATACAACGTATCTCTATAATCCAGTAACTGACAGTCATTCTCCAAAGGATTATTCCTCCTTAGAGAAAAATACCTATGAACTTAATCTAACAGCCACGCAGCCTTTATTTACCGGATGGAGACTTACCATAACTCATGATTTAGCCTCCTTAGGGATAGATACAGCTAAGATTCAGAAAGAGATCGTGATTCAAGATCTGGTATTGAATGTCAAGAGTGCCTACTTCGGGATTTTACAGGCAGAGAAGCTCGAAAAGGTGGCCACACAGGCTGTAGGGCAACTGGAAGCCCATTTGAGGGTATCTCAGGCCTTTTATGATGAAGGAATTATAGCTAAAAATGATCTCCTTGAAACAGAGGTCCAGATGGCCGAGGCGAAGCTGAATTTTATCAGGGCAACAAATAGGGGAGAAATCGCAAGATCTCTTTTTAACAAGTTGCTGAGAAGGGGTCTTAACAAAAAGGTAACGATTAAAGACATACTTGATTATCATCCTGTAAGGTTAACCCTTGATCAATGCATGGAAAGGGCAGAGCTGAATAGGCCAGAGATAAAAGAGGTATCTTTGAATATTGTGTCTGCTAAAAAAGGTGTGGGATTAAGCAAAAGCAGCTATTATCCAACAGTAAACTTAATAGGAAATTATCAGAGGAAGAATGATGACATTCTTTTGGATTCTGACCCGGGGGAAGATGCTGACAACTTGACCATGATCTTAAAAGGAGAGTGGATTTTCTGGGAGTGGGGAAAGAAGCGCAGCGATGTAGCAGCCGCCAGGTCCAAACTGGCAAAGGCTAAATATCTCTTAAATGAAATCAAGGATAATATCCAGTTAGAGGTAAAGGATGCCTATTTATACCTAAGGGATGCGGAGAAGAGTATTCAGGTAGCCAATACCGCCATAGTTCAGGCAGAAGAAAATTTCAGGATGAATGAGGAAAGATATAAACAACAGGTGGCCACCTCAACCGATGTCTTAGACGCCCAGACCCTTTTAACTCGGGCACAAACAAATTATTTCAACGCCCTAAGTGTGTACAATATTGCCTGGGCAAGTCTTAAATGGGCTATGGGGATAGGATACGAAACAGAGGGGCGATAAATTGTTACCCTAAGCCAGACAATCTGGAATCAAACAGATTGTAAACTTGACCTACGGATTGTATATTCAACATCAAAATCCGAAATTCTAAGCACGAAATACGAAACAATGACAAAACTTTCAAAATTCAAATGACCAAAACTATCGATAAAAAAACAATATCAAAGTAATCGGTTACGTTTTGAACATTTGAAAATTCATATTTCGGATTTGATCCGAAAATAAACTTTATGCATACATAAAAAGTCATGAACCAAGGTCATTGCGAGTGCTTTAGCCCGAAGCAATCTAATAAATACAATAAGTTATGAGGAGATTGCTTCGCTCCGCTCGCAATGACATTCTTTCTGGCTTTTTATGAGACTATCAAAATCACTATTTTCATCTTTCGTGGTGCCCAAAATGGGCATGAACGTTTGTTTCGGCCCGCCCTGGCGCGACATGCTTGGGGTACATAACTGGTTCCGCATTATCTCGGAATTGGACTCCTTTGACACATGCCTTGCAAAGCCAGGTCTGGGCCAGGGGTCTGGGCCAGGGATTTCGAATTTGTTTTCAGCCGGAAAAAACAGAAATCTTATTATTAAGATAACAACACGGTGGTTGTTGGTTGATGATAGGAGAGTCAGGAGATGATAATGACCTTATTTTTCTCTTTTTTATATTTCAGCCCACAGGAATCGCAGGTTGCCATTCCATTTTCAAAATGAAGCCTGACACCGCACCTGCAAAACCACCCTTTTATCATGGCAGGATTTCCAGCTACCAATGCAAAATCTGGTATGTCATCAAGTACAACAGATCCAGCGGCCACAAAGGCAAATCTCCCTATGGTATAACCGCACATAATAGTTGAATTAGCACCCAGGGTAGCCCCTTCTTTAACCATTGTTGGTTTAATTTCATCCTTGCGCGGTATATAACTCCTTGGGTTATATACATTGGTAAAGACCATAGAAGGTCCACAAAAAACCCCATCTTCAAGGGTTACCCCATGGTACACAGAAACGTTATTCTGTATCTTTACCTTATTACCTATCCTTACATCAGGACCAATCATGACATTCTGGCCTATGCTGCAATCATTGCCAATTACACTTCCCTTAATAATATGAGAGAAATGCCAGATACTTGTTCCCCTCCCTATTATGCATCCCTCATCTACCATGCTTGTATTGTCAACATAATATATGTTTTCTTTCTCTTTTCTCAAATCAGCCAGCTTAGAAACAGAGATAACCTTCCCATTTTTCTCCAGGGATTCTTGACAGGCCTGAAGCACTATTAGAACCTTTAAGCCCTCAATCCCATCTGTCCAGGGCTGGCGATTGTTGACGATACACTCCATAAAATGCTGGCATTCCTCTTTTAAAGGCTCAACTTGATCAAGAGGTATTATCTCGCCCTCCTTTTTATTTGCCGTTGGAAGATGATCCTTCCATTCTATGACATGTGGGTAGACAATAAGTTTATCCTTTGAGTTAAGGTCGTTAAACAAGGCCATTTTTCTATCCCCTACAATCACTAACCTCTGTTCCTTATATGGATGTAGCCAGCTTACAAAGATGTGGGCCTTTATTCCTGAGGGAAAGGATAGATGACTCAATGTTACATCAGCAATCTTCTCATGAAGATAATTCCCACCCAAGGAGGAAGCATTCTCTGGCATCTCTCCTGTCAGGCCTAAGATGACCGATATATCGTGAGGGGCAAAGCTCCATAAGATGTTTTCCTCTCTTCTTATTTTACCGAGATTCAACCTGTTAGAGTAAATATACTCGATCTTTCCTAATTCTCCTTCCTTAACCAATTCTTTAAGCTTAACTACTGCAGGATGATAATGCAGGAGATGCCCTACCATGATAATCCTTTTCCTATCATTAGATAGCTCCAAAAGTTCTCTTCCTTGATCCACATTCAATGCTAACGGCTTTTCCACAAAGACATGCTTATCAGCTAAAAGGGTGTCTCTTGCCATCTGGTAATGCATCTCTGCAGGTGTTGATATAACAACTGCATCTACACTATTATCCGATAGGATATCCAAGAAGGAATTAGTGGTCTTTATCCCCGGGTATTTTTTCTTAATAGGGGCAAGGTTTTTCTCATCAAGGTCACATATTACGGCAAGGGAGCCGAGAGAGGCAAAATTCCTCACCAGATTCTTTCCCCAATAACCAATCCCGACAACAGCTATTCTAACAGTCTTTTTCACTGTTCCTCTCCGATCTCATATTATATTTATAGCTATTTAAAAATTTTAATGAACATAGCACACCTTCGGTGCGGACTTGTAGTGCAGAGCTTTAGCTCTGCCATTGAGATGCAGGGCTGACCTGCCCGCCATGCGAGACGCAAGGCGAGGCGGGCGGGAGCCCTGCGCTACGTTTGAAAAAAGGAAATTCCTATACTATGAACATAGCACACCTTCGGTGCGGACTTGTAGCGCAGAGCTTTAGCTCTGCCATTGAGATGCAGGGCTGACCTGCCCGCCATGCGGCAGGCGGGTTTATCGAATCCCGCTTTGCGGGACGTCATAAATGCCGCCCCTACAAGGACTTAAAAAGGAAATTCCTATACTATGTACTTAGCTCCGTTTCGCTACGTCCCCGCTGAAACAGCGTGGAGAATATTGGAATACTGGAGTATTGGAATCATGGGTTTAAATGAATTTTCGAAAATTAAAATTGATTTTTTCAGCTCTTACGCCCAGTATTCCATTATTCCCTGGCCCAGACCTGGCTTTGCAAGGCATGTGTCAAAGGAGTCCAATTCCGAGATAATGCGGAACCAGTTATGTGCCCCGAGCATGTCGCGCCAGGGCAGGCTGACTTGTAAAGCCCTAGTTCCATGAACTCAGCTCCTGAAATATTGCTGCGACAAAAGCATATTCCAAACAAGTCGCACCTCCCGATCCCGTCTCGGTCTCGGGACGAGGAGGGCGGGCCAACATTCCATTATTTCATGTGTGTGGCAAAAAAGGATGCCAATAAAAGAACTGCAATTTCAGTAAGTTGTAGAATTTCCGATACATTTAGTTAATCTTCTCTACAATCCAGCTTTCTATTTCTATGGCTAAGGATCGCTGAAGTAGCTCTATTGAAACGACCACCTTGTCCGATTTACCCTTATGCCTGAGATAAAATCCGGTCAACCCCTTCAGAGATCCCTCCATAATCATAATCATGTCACCTCTTTTCATATAGGCCTGGTTTCTGACAGTTCTGTCAGTACCATTTAATATCTGAAGTGATAATATCTCTTCCTGCTTGACCGGAACAGGTTTTCCTTTGATACCAACTATTTTAACAACGCCATAGGTTGTTATTATATCCCAATAATGATATGGATCAAGATCTGTATGTACAAATAAATAGCCAGGCAAAAGAGGGACCAAGATCCTTTTCCTCCGGTCTTTTCGCCGGCTCATAACCTCCACTTTAGGGAGAAAGGCATCGATTGATTTCTTTCTTAGTCCATCAAATACAACACCTTCATGTCGGCTCCTGGAGTGAATAGCATACCATTTTAGTTGATCTTCTTCCATGTGCTAACTATTGTTCATTTGTAATTACTCAGCAAATGACCAATGACAAGTTTACCTATTGAAATTCCTTCTTTACCTTTAGATAAAGGGTATTAAGCCTGAGGATGTGCCTAAAGAGAGACAGACACACAGATGACATAAAATGATATGCGATATCAGATTTTGTTTGGATAAGATAATCAAATTGCTTCCTGGACATAAAGGCCACCTTACAGGTTGTAATAGGAATAACACTGGCCGATCGTGGTTTATCATCTATCAAGGCCATCTCACCGAAAATCTGACCTTCCCCCAGCTCTCCCAAGACAATTTCTTTAAAATCGCTGTTAAAGGTGATTACCCGGACCTTTCCATCTAAGATAAAATACGCCCCATCACCTGTATCTCCTTCAACAAAAATCTCTTCATCCTGGTTAAAGACCCTCTTCTCAGCAAACAACCTTTCTCTATCTTCCGGAGACAGAGTAGAAAGAGATATTTTTACAAATTGGTTCTCAGAGATGATCTCTTCAAGGCGTTTAACCCTTTCTAAATCACTTTCCAAAAAATGCCTCAATGTTTTAATAGCTATGCAATACTTTTCATTCAGGTTTCTAAGCCTCTGGGGGAGAATATTAAACAATCTGTATATCAGATCATATGCATATTTCCTATTATTTACCAGGAGATCCTCAAATTCATCCCTTGGTAAGATACCAAGCTTGGTATTATCCTTATTAACCTTTATAGTAGCCGTCCTTTTGATATTGTAAAATAAACTCATCTCACCAAATATTTCACCTTCAACCAATGTGGCCAGATTTATACCGTCAACAATAGCAGTCACCTCCCCTTCTTTAATGTAATACATCTCTGTCCCCTTACTGTTTTGCTCGAAGATGATATCACCCAGGTTGAAGGCCCTGGTTCTGTAAAATATCTTATTGAGATTTTCCTTGTTCACCCTTCCAAATAACGCACCACTGATATTCTGATAAATCAAATCTGTCTTGCTTCTATCTATCAGGCCTGTTTCTCTCTGAACCGGGGCTAAAAGGTCATCTATATACTCCATTAGCTCAAGCTTGAAAGACTGGGGGATTTTCATAAATTCCAGAGATGATTTTTTGGCCTCATCCACCGAAAGGAACTTTTTAGTTTGGATCTTTCTATATAGGAGGTATTCCCTTAGAGACTCTATACCCTCCAGACCGGCTAAGAATTGATAGGTCTCCTCTCTCGCCGCCTTTAAATCAATAAAGCTATCTATTTTTATATCCGATAATATCTTTCCCCCTTTTTCTACAATGGTTTTGTATGACCCCTTTATGGGGAACCTCTGTGCCTGGTCAATAAGGGCTATATCATCGGGAGTTAATGGTTGGATCTGCTCTGCCAAGACATCAAAATTATGGCCCATATATCGCAACAGCTTTATTATTAAGGCATTGTTGATCCCCTTGCCAGAGACATTTCCATGGACATCTGCGCTGTAATGAGGGGGAGAAAATAGCAACTTACTATAATTATCAGTTGCATGCATTCTTAAGAAAACCTCCTTATCTTTGCACCATCTGCCAATCTTTTCTGCACCAATCAAAGGATCAACCCCCTCTATATTCAGGTGTCCTACATCCAGGGTCACCCCAAAATTATCCCTTACTATCTCCTTTGGTAAAAAATTGCATATTTCATTAAGCACAGATATAAATGTATCTGCATCCTGCCTTTCCTCTGTCTCACAGTAATTCTCTATTGTTACCCTAACAGAAGAGCCTGCTGCAGTCATGATTAGATTTGCCATTTCCTTTATCCCTGACAGATCAATCAGATGAACAACAACCGATCCTGCACCTATATCTCTTGCCAGGAATATGGTCTCTCGCTGGGCCTCAAGACATTCCAAAGGATTATACAAGAGTGGTTTACCCCTATCAGGATTGGGGGAAGGTGCATAGGGCCCTACAATGGGGGAATGAATGTCTATCTTTATTCCAAACCTTGAGGCAGCAGCTCTGATCTCTTCCCTCTTCTCCTCGCTAAACTCCTCCGGGAGCAGTTTTGCATAATTGAAGGGGTGAAAATCAATATCTAATTCCAGCCCTATTAGGTTGTTTCTTGTGGCCAAGGATATCATTTCAACAGGATCCCAGATCTCTTTCTCCCAAAAGGAAGCTACCATAACAAGTCTGGGGTCAGTTAATTTGCCCTTAAGATCAAAAGATGCCCGATTGGCCAAAAAAAGGGATTGATAATTTACAGCAAACCGGAGGATATGGGAATCAAGCTCCTCTTGTTTATATTTGTTGTAAAAAACAAAGTAGGGGGCATGATCATATATCCAACCAGTCTTTGCAAAGAGAAAGGGCGACCTAATTAAGCTTTCTACAGGATAGAACCTGCTGTTTTCTTGAGATAAGCTCAAGATATGCCTGAGGGTATTAATAGAGAGCCTATAACCATATTTTATCAGAGACTTATGGCTGGCCAGCAGTATTAGAGCCTCATCATCCTTGAAGCCAAGTTTCAAGAGTTTATTAAAGGAGTTCCTGTTAAATATGTCATCTTCTTTTAGGCTCTCCTCTAAGACAGAAGTGACCACCATTTTGTTTATTGACCTATTGCCGACTATTTTATCAATATAATTCATAGAGAAGTGCCTAAAGTTTAAAGTGCCTAAAGTTAAAATCGAAAATCGTCAATCGTCAATCGAAGGAAGTGCCTAAAGTACTTAAAATTATAAGTAAACCCAATAAACCCAAAAAGCAACCAGTGCTAAAGACTGAGGGCTGATTGCTAACTGCTGAGCTTAATCTCACCTAATTAAATGTGCAAACCTCTTCCAGTGCGGCCAGGACCAATAAACAATAACAGCCTTACCCTTAAGCGACTCGAACGGAACAAATCCCCAGTACCTGCTATCATAACTATGATCTCTGTTGTCTCCCATGACAAAGAGGTTGTTGGCAGGGACGATAATAGGGCCGAAATTCTCGTTTCTTTTCAAACTCTTACTATATACGCCAAATGGATCGTCAAATAGTTCTCCATTGATAAATATCTTTTTGCTTTTAATTTCAATCTGTTCTCCAGGGAGACCAATTACCCTTTTGATAAAGTCCTTTTCCTTGTCTACCGGGTAGATAAAAACAATGATATCTCCCCTTTTTGGTTCACTTATAGGAATAATGGTTTTATTTATAAATGGTGCCTTTATGCCATATAAAAATTTATTTACTATAATATGATCACCAATAAGAAGTGTGGGTTCCATAGATCCTGAAGGGATCTTGAAGGCCTGAACCACAAAAGCCCTAATGAAGAGTGCCAGAAAAATGGCTATTATAGCTGCCTCTAAATATTCCCTGAAGAGGCTCTTTTTTTGCACTCCCTTCTTCTGTTTCATGTGAAATTAGCTACCTGTTATTCTTTAAAATCAGATTTAATGATCGTCTTCTTAAATCCTAAATCCCTGGCCCAGACCCCTGGCCCAGACCTGGCTTTGCAAGGCATGTGTCAAAGGAGTCCAATTCCGAGATAATGCGGAACCAGTTATGTACCCC
>JAUWNK010000027.1 GCA_030612685.1 Desulfobacteraceae bacterium | reverse complement strand
GCCAAAATCTTTTCCACTGGAGTTTAAGTGGTGGAACTCAAGAGCTTCATAGCATCTGTCATATCCACAGTTGATACACTTTGACCCTTTGTACTTGATTGCCATTTCTCTAACTTTTTTCCTGCGTTTTTGAACGGCATCTATCAAGTACTCTCTGCGGTCTATGTACTTTCTCTTGTCCCTCTTGAGATTCATTCCCTTTACAGCCACCCGCTCTACCAACTGAGCTACCGGGGAAAATAATATATAATATTTAACAGAAAATTTTTTGAACGTCAATCAAATTGTCTGGATTGTGTTAGCTTAATGAAAATGTCCCCTCTAACTGCTGTGTTAAAATGTCCCCATTATGAAAAAGGATATTTTAACAATGAGTCAAAAAGAGAGGCAGAGGTACCATCTCCTGCAGATGGTTATAGAAGGCAAAACCACCTTAAAGGAAGCCAGTAGATTGATGAGGGTCTCCTACCGGCATGCGAAACGGCTGAAAAGGAAACTGATTAGTGAAGGGGCCAGGGGACTTGTACATGGCAATCGAGGCAGACCCTCACCCAGAGCCCTCAACAGTGAGCTTGCCGATAAGATACTTGATCTTTCCCTCACCAAGTATACCAATTTCAATGACACGCATTTCACTGAAAAGTTGAAGGAAGAAGAAGGTATCACCGTAGGGAGGGATACAGTGAGAAGACTGAGACGCACCAATGGGATAAAACCCAAGAGGAGACGGAGACCTAAAAGGCATTTCAAACAAAGACCTCGTAAGCCTCAAGAAGGGATGATGGTGCTGTGGGATGGAAGCCCACATAGGTGGTTTGGTAATGACACACCTCCCTGCTGTTTGATGGCTGCTATAGACGATGCCACCGGAAAGCTCTGTGAGGCCTTTTTCATCCCCTATGAGTGTTCTTTTGGGTACTTGAAGCTCTTAAAGAGTATTGTGAACACCTATGGTATCCCTGTCTCTATCTACCAGGATAGACACTCAACATTACATAGAAATGATAACAACTGGACACTACAAGAACAGCTAGCAGGGGAGCAGGAACCTACCCAGGTGGGAGGTGCCTTGAAGTCTCTTGGGATCACCCCCATCTTTGCCCTTACCCCCCAGGCCAAGGGACGGGTTGAGAGACTTTTTGGGGTACTCCAGGATCGGCTTATCGCTGAGATGGAGATTAGGAACATTACAGAGATCATAAAGGCAAATATCTTTCTTGCCGAGCACTTCATTGAGGACTACAACCGCCGCTTTCCTGTAAAGCCTGAGACAGCTCAACGAGCGTGGCGAAGGGTAGCAAAGGATGTGGATATCGAAAGAACCATAAGTTTCTGCTACCAGGCGGTAGTGGGAAACGATAACACCGTTAGGTTAGGGGGTATGGTTATAGACATACCACAAGGTCCCAGGCAGAGAGGGTATGCCAAGGCAAAGGTAGAGGTGCGTCAGCTCTTAGATGGAAGTTGGAGAGTGTACTATAAAGATACACTCATAGCTCAAACAGACCCAACTCCTTTAAAAGAGCCGATCCGAGCTAAGCCCAGAAGAAAAGCCAAGGTGCGGGCCGCTTCTGAAGAGCAATGGATTTATATGGCTTCAGCAGCATAGAGGGGACATTTTTACTAAGCAGTTAAGGGGACATATTGACTAAGCTTAAACATCAAATTGTCTGGATAAAATTGTCCTGGTAAATTTGAGCCTAAAAAA
This sequence comes from Desulfobacteraceae bacterium, assembly GCA_030612685.1. Classification (GTDB taxonomy): domain Bacteria; phylum Desulfobacterota; class DSM-4660; order Desulfatiglandales; family B25-G16; genus JAUWNK01. The sequence goes on along the minus strand of JAUWNK010000027.1, from coordinate 20,802 downwards.
CAGTTTCTTGACAAGGAAGATAGTTACCTTTAGTTTAGCATCTAACTAAGAGAAAAGAATAGAGGAAATAGTGAAACAGATTATTCTTGGCACAGCAGGCCACGTAGACCATGGTAAGACCGCTCTTGTCAAAGCCCTGACAGACATAGATACAGACAGACTCAAAGAAGAGAAAGAGAGAGGAATAACAATTGAACTGGGTTTCGCTCATCTAAAGTTGCCAAGCGGGCTCAATATTGGAATTGTGGATGTGCCGGGTCATGAAAGATTTGTTAAAAACATGGTGGCCGGTGCAACCGGGATTGATTTATTGGCCCTCATCATTGCAGCTGATGAAGGTGTCATGCCTCAGACAAGAGAGCACCTTGAAATCTGTTCTCTGCTTAATATCAAACACGGCCTTGTTATATTAACCAAAATAGATCTGGTGGATAAAGAATGGCTCAACCTTGTCAGGGATGATGTTTCCTTATATCTTACAGGCACCTTTTTGCAGGACGCACCAATAGTTGAAATCTCCTCAAAAACCGGGGAAGGGATTAAAGAGCTTGTAATAACTCTGGATGAACTTACGAAAAAGTTACCAGAAAGGTATCCCGGTAATTTCTTCAGGCTCCCTATAGACAGGGTCTTTACCATGAGAGGTTTTGGCACGGTTGTCACTGGCACAACGATATCAGGGCATATAGAAGTGGGCAGCGAAGTAACCATTTATCCAAAGGGAATAAGGAGTAAGGTAAGAGGAATTCAGGTTCATTATCAGGATGTGCCATCAATTAGGGCAGGGCTAAGGACAGCTATTAACCTTCAGGGATTAGAAAAAGAGGTCATTACAAGGGGAGATGTAGTTGCTGAAAAGGATTCTCTTAAGCCCACCTATATGGTAGATGCTGTTCTGGAATATCTGGAAAGCGCCCCAAAAAAACTACAAAACAGGAATAAGGTAAGGTTTCACTGTGGAACTTCAGAGGTAATCGCCACGGTTATTCTCCTGGACAGAGACAATCTATCTCCAGGTGATCAATGCTTTGCACAATTTCGCCTGGAAAGGCCTACTGTGGTTCTGTCAAAAGATCGATTTGTTATCAGGAGTTACTCACCAATTAGGACTATTGGTGGTGGCTATATTCTGAACCCACTTCCATTAAAGAAAAAAAGGTTTTCAGAGGATGCTTTACAGGAGCTAAATATCTTAAACGAGGGACCTGACCAAGCTACTGTTGAGCAATACATTAAAGGTAGCCGCCTCCAGGGCCTAAGCAAAACTGAGCTTTCTTTTTTCACCAATCTAAGCCAAAAAGAGCTTGATGAGATAATTGACAGGTTAATTTCAGATAATGTTATTTTTACATCCGACATAGAGAATGAGATACTTATACATGCTGAATTTTATAATAAGGCTAAAGAGGAGATAGTGACCATCCTTGGTGATTATCACAGGCGTCTCCCACTAAAAGAGGGGCTAATCAAAGAGGAATTAAGATCCAAGATGCCTTATAACATAAAGGAAAAGCTCTTCAATCAACTACTCAATGACTTGGTACGAGAAACTGTTATTGTCAAGCAGAAGGATATCATCAGGCTTAAAGATCATAAGATCAAACTCCTTCAAGATCAGGAAGAGCTTCTCAGCCAGATTAAGGAAATCTACCTAAAAGAGGGTCTTGAGCCCCCATACTTTAAAGATCTGGGTCAAGAAATAATAGAAAGGGGAGGAATGGATTTGCTGGAAATCATGGTCAAGGATGGAACCCTTATCAAGGTAAAAGAGGATCTTTATTTCCATAAAAAGGCAATAGAGGAGCTAAAGAAGGGGCTTGCTGATTTTATAAGAGAGAAAGGTGAAATAACCACACCTGAATTAAAGAAACTTACAGGAGTTTCCAGGAAATATACCATTCCTCTTATAGAATACTTTGATAAAATTCAGTTAACGGTCAGGGTGGGAGACAAAAGAGTCCTCAGGAAGAGACAGTCAACGACCCCGCCCTTCCGGGCGGGGCTTGAAAAAAGGAATTAATTCATTAGCCGCCTCCATCCCCACCCTCCCGGGTGGGGCATTAAAGGGCGGCGGTAAAATAAAGGTAACTGATCACGGGGCAATTGGGTAATGAGGCCTTTTCTGAAGTGAATGGCGGGAGGGCCCCATCCTTTTCACGACTTATCAGCGGGGGGCTCCGTATTGCCCTGACATGTCTGGGCAATACGGAACCCCGCCTTCAAACGGGACGCAGATAAGTCGTAGAAAAAACCAGGTCGAGAGCCTTAGCCTCCGGCCCGTGGGGCCTACGCCCCGGAGGGAACTGAAGAAAAGGCCTCGTTATCCATAAATGACGAGGGGAGGATAACCCAAGATGGATTTTGGCTCCTTTGTGGAGGGCCCTTTATTGTGGATTGTCTTTTTTATATTTATTATTGGTATTATTATCAGGGTTGCCTTCTTTTTCTACGCAATCATAAAAAGTGGCAAGGATAAAGATTTTAGATGGAGTTATATTTTAGCTACATTCGGGCGCTCCTTTTTGCCTTTTCACAAGGCAGTTACCAAAAAACCCATTTACACAACACTGCGCTATATATTCCACATATGTGTGATTGTTGTTCCAATATGGTTATCCGGGCATATCTCCTTGTGGGAAGAATCCAGGTTTGAGTGGGGCTGGAGGCCCCTGCCAGATGCGTGGGCTGATTGGATGACGCTTCTTTTATTAGCCCTTGCTGCCTATCTTTTACTCAGACGTATCATATTAAAAAACATTCGTCTTAACTCTTTAAAAACAGACTACTTTTTAATCATCATAACTGCTTTACCGTTTATGACAGGATACTTTTTAACCCATGGCTCTCTGGACTCTATACCTTTCTTAGGGCATAATATATGGACCATTCACGTGCTGAGTGGAGAGGCAATGCTAATTGTTGTAGTTTTTCTCTTTTGTAGAACCCGGCTTAATGAGGAAAAATGTACGGGTTGTGCCGCATGTGAGATAAGTTGTCCAACAGAAACACTTGAGTCCAACGATGAAGGAAAACTTAGAATTTTTACATACTCCCATCATCAATGTATCTGTTGTGGAGCGTGTGTAAATACCTGCCCGGAAGAAGCTGCAGAATTAAGGCATGAAATAAGTCTTGGAATGTTTTTCCAAAAAGTTCCCAAACAAGAAATACGGTCAGTAGAACTGAAAATGTGCGAAAGATGTGGTTCCCTGTTTGCACCTGTTCCTCAGCTAAATAAGATTGGCCAAATAATTACTGATGATTATCTTCGTTTCTGTCCTCGGTGTAGAAAGGCGAATCTTGGGGACACCTTGTATCAACTGGCTCCCTGGACAAAAAAATTAGAAAAATCAATGAAATAGAGGTAATAACCACCCCAAAAAGTGGTGGCGTGAGTGTGGCCCCAAAATGTCCATGAAAATGGGCCCAAATTAATCTATCCCTCCTATCAACCTCTCAATTTTCAGGTTGGCTAATCTGACAGAAACGGTAAAGCAATTCCATATGCATTTCCCCCTCTATTGGCAGAGGACGTTTTTTGGTTTCTCAGGAAAATCCAATCGGCACTAAGACATCCATGATGAATCTATTTATTCGATAGATTTTATAGAATATACTATTTTTTCCATTAAAAAAAATTGATATAACCAAATTTTTTTACTTGACATATTAAAATAGCTATAATAAATAGAATAACTGTAATTTAAAAATTAAAGGAGGAACCTTTTATGGATGATATTTTTACAGTTTTCCAGGCAAGTAAATACTGTAATGTATCCCCTAAAACGATTATCAACTGGGTAGAGGCTGGTCATATCAAGGCATACAAGACAGTAGGCGGTCATCGGCGTATCAAGAAATCGGATTTGGAGAATTTCATGAGGAAACAGGGCATACCCATCCCAGAAGAAGAAATCATTAGCGAGAGAAAAAGGATTCTTATTGTAGATGACGATGCAATAATTGTTGAAACCATTGTCCAGGCATTGGAAGAAGAGGAATATGATTACGAGATTGTTTCTGCATCCGATGGTTTTGAGGCTGGACTACAGGTCAATCATTTCAAGCCTCATCTCTTGATACTGGATATAATGATGCCGGATATCAAAGGTTACGATGTCTGTAAAAAGATCAAGGAAAATGAAGAGACGAAAGATACAATAATTATCGTTTTATCAGCCTACCTGGATGATGAGAGATTCAAAAAAATGAAAGAATATGGAGCGGATCTTTGTTTCTCAAAACCTCTGCCACTGCCCCAGCTAAAGGAGGAAGTGGCCAAAGCGTTGGGTCTGCTCTGATTATTGAAGATTGACGATTTTCGATTGAAGATTGGCTATTTTAAGAAGAAGTTCTTGATCCTCAAATCGTCAATATTCAATTGCCAATATTCAATTGATTGAGGAGGAGTAAATGACATTAAAAAAATCCCTTAAGGATAAGAGATTTGTGGTCACCTCTGAAGTACAACCTCCTATTGATGAGGATCCAAAAGAAATCATAAAGAAATTGGAGTTGGTACGTGGCCGTGTGGATGGGTTGACAGTGCCTGAGTTTGAGATTGAAGGGGTTATCACCGATACCATCAAGACCTGTGAACTGCTGAAGGAAAACAGGTTTGAGGCTATCTACCAGACCACACTTCGCGAAAAGGACCGTTTACAGATACAGAAAGACCTGATCCGTGCGCATGAAACGGGTGTGGAGAATATCCTTGCTTTTACAGAAGACTACCGGATCACTGGGGACAGTCTCCAGGAGATGATGTTTTTCCATGTGGATTCAGGGAAGCTATCCTCTGTGTTGGAGCATATTCGAGAAGGACATACAGTGGATGGTAAAGATCTTCCTTTCAAGGCCGAGTTCATATTTGGTTCCGGGATAGAATCCAGGTGGGGGAAAAACGTGCCGGAACTGGAAATGAAGGAAATGGAGGAAATGACAAAGATAGGTACCGGGTATTTTTTGACAACACCTGTATTCGATGTGGGATTGTTTGAAAAATTCATGAAGCAGGTTAACACCTTCGGGGTTCCTGTTATTGCAGAGGTCATGATACTGAGGACAGCGGGGGTAGCCCAGTTTCTTAATCGCCATGTTAAATCAGGACTGGTACCGGACTGGATAATTAAAAAACTGGCTAAGGCCCCTGACAGACAAAAGGCAAGTATTGAGATTTTTTCCGAAATCGTATCTGGTCTCAAAGACCTATGCCAGGGAATTCACATCATCACAATGGGTGCTGAGGAAAAACTGAGACATTACCTGGATGCGGCTAAGCTAAAGAAATTATAGAACCAGAGTGATAGGAGAGAAACGCTTGGAAGAGATAAGCCTCACTATTAATGGGAAAAATATCAGTTGTCCTCCAGGTACCAGCATTTTAAAGGCAGCCCTGGAAAATGGTATCAAGATTCCTACCCTATGCTATCATCCCCACTTGGAGCCGGTTGGCGCCTGCCGGCTCTGCCTGGTGGAAGATGAAAAAACAGGGCGCATTATGGCCTCATGTGTCACGCCTGTGTCTCCAAATATGGTCATACAGACAGATTCCCCTATTATTAAAAAGCACCGGATAAATATTATCCGCCTGATGATGGCTAATCACCCGGAGTCCTGCATTGTATGTAGCCAGGGAAACAGATGCGAGTTGAGACAGATTGCCGCCGAACTGGGTGTCGGCCAGATAGGGCTTTATCCCATGCCCCATTATACCGGTCTGGAGGAGGCAAATCCTTTTATTATCAGAGACCTCAGTAAGTGTATCCTTTGCGGCAAGTGTATTCGTGCCGACCATGAACTGGTCGTAGTCGGCGCCATCGACTATAATCTCAGGGGATTTAAATCCCGTCCATCGACAGTGCATGAGATGCCTTTGGAGAAATCCAGTTGTACCTTCTGTGGTACCTGTGTATCTCTTTGCCCTACAGGTGCCTTATCGCTCAAAAATACCAGATATGTGGGCTCCCCACAAAATGAATCATCAACCATCTGTGGGTTCTGCGGTGTGGGTTGTTCTTTAGTGATGGGCTCGGTTGATGGGCAAATCATAGAAGTAAATCCTTCACACAAAGAAGGTACTGTTAATCGTTCTACCCTGTGTGTCCGGGGCCATTTTAGCCATGACTTTTTAAACGTTTCCGAGAGATTGACAAGTCCATTGATTCGTAGAGATGGGGAACTGTCACCCGCCACTTGGGATGAGGCACTTGAGGTTGTTGCTAAAGGACTTAAATCCATAAAGAAGAAAAATGGGCCTCAAAGCCTGGCGTTTCTCGGTTCATCCAAATGCACTGTTGAGGAAAATTACCTTTTTCAAAAAATAGTCCGTGTTATTTTGGGCACAAATAACGTGGACAATTGCAGTTATGGATCAGGGAAGGCTGTAATAAACCTGATCAATGAAAAGCTAAATGGTGGTGGCCGCATAAAACCTTTAGCTGGGCTTGAGGCTGCCGAGATGATTTTTGTTGTAGGGGCCGACCCCACCCAATCCGTACCTGTGGTCGGTTATTCCCTTAAAAGGGCTTCAAACATGAAGCGCATTCCATTGATTGTGGCAGATCCGAGAAAAACAGATTTAGTTTCTTTCTCATCCCTCTGGCTCCCTCTTGCCCCACATAGCGATTTCGCGATGTTAAATGCCCTGGCAGCCATTCTTTATAAGAGGCAGTCATATGATATCGATTTTATTAACAAGTTCACTGAAGGTTTTGATCTTTACTGTGATGGCCTTTCATCGGTCGACCTTAAAAAGGTGTCTCGATTCACTGGGCTTGATATAAAACTGATGGAAAAGGCCGCAGATTTGATTGAAGGAAAAAAAATAGCCTTTGTAATCGGTCACGGCATCATGCAGCAGAGATATGGGACCCTGGCCATGGATGCCCTACTCAATCTTGCACTGATGACCGGAAGTCTGGGTGGTGATGGGCAAGGTATCTATCTCCTTGCAAGGGAGAACAACCAGATGGGGGCGTGGGATATGGGGGCAGCGCCGGATTTCCTTCCCGGCCGCCAGTCTCTATATAATGATATAATACGCAAACACTGGGAGCAGAACTGGGAGGTCAAGCTTTCCCCGGATCCAGGACTCAATATAATTCGTATGATCGAGGAGGCAGAAAAGCATAATCTTAAGGCCCTTTACATCATGGGCGAAAACCCTCTTCGCAGTCTGCCACAGCCCAAACGCATCAGCAATGCATTAAATAACCTGGAATTACTAATAGTCCAGGACATCCTTGATACTGAAACCACTCAATTAGCAGACGTGGTTTTACCAGGGGCTGCCTTCAGTGAAAAGGGCGGAACATTTACCAACCTTGAGGGAAGAATCCAATCTTTTGAGCCGGTGGTCTCCCCACCTGGCGAGGCAAAACCTGACTGGGAGATCCTTGATCTATTGTTTGCCAAGATGGGTTATTCCAAAAGATATTCCTCTTTAAAGGACATAAGAGCGGAAATTAGCAACCTGGTACCTATGTACTCTGAATTGGGGGGAAATGGGGTAGAAACATGGATAAAAGAGACAAGCAATATGAGGCTTTTTCATCCTGATAGGGAGCGAGAACCGATCCATTTTTCCCCTGTTATAACAACAAAAAATGAGAAATCCGAGAAAGATTATCCCTTCACAGCCATTTTAGGTTCCCTGAGATACCATCTTGGAAGCGGCACAAGGACCGGCTATTCAGATCGAATCAGGGATTTTGGCTTGAAAGGAGAGGCGGAGATGTCTTCTGAGGATAGTGCCGGACTCAATCTGAAAGAGGGAGATAAAGTCAGGATATCTTCCCCATACGGATCTATATCGAGAGAGGTAACAATAAAGAGGGATTTGAGTCCTGGGCTCATTTTTATACCCATAGCCTTTCAGAATAATGATTCCAGACAGTTAATCGAGCTAACCCAGTTAGGTGAAGCTGACTCCCCCGGGTGGAAGGAGTGCCAGGTAAAGGTTGAGAAACTTGAAACTTGAAACTCGATACTGGATACTTGAGGCCATAGATCCTCCTATATTTGTGCCATATGGCATTATCGTAGGCGGATAACTCTGACCTCGTATCCCGTAACATACATTACATTTTTAAAATGGCTCAAACCGGATTAGTGGGGAAAACGTTGGATATGCCACACAAATCCGTTGTAGGGTCGGCCCGCCCTCCCCGTCCCGAGACCGGTACGGGATCGGGAGGCGCGACAATTCTGGGTATTTGATATCGGTATCATTTTTTGTATGATCTCAATACCAAATAACCAACCTTCGATAACAGGTCTGGGCCAGGGGTTTTATACCCGACCGGGATTGCGGTGGCATGTAAAATACCACCCTACATGGGAACAAGAAAATTCCCACTAATCCGCGATGACCCTTAAAAATTAAAGGGACCTTACATGACGAAACCAGAAGAAATAGACTGGGGCCAATTAGAGGCGATTATAGATAAACATAGGGGTGAGTCTTGGGCCTTGATTCCACTGTTGCAAGATATCCAGGAGACATTTGGCTACATACCGGAGGAATCCATTGAGACCATTGCAGAGGCCCTGAATCTTTTCGCAAGTCAGGTACAAGGGGTAATCTCCTTTTACGCGGGGTTATCCCTGAAGCCTAAAGGAAAATATGTAATCAAGGCATGTCGCGGCACGGCCTGCCACGTCAAAGGGGGTCGAAGTATTCTGAGGTATATGAAAAAGGAGCTGGGGCTGGATGAAGGGGAGACCAGCCCTGATTATAAATTTACCCTTGAGACTGTGGCTTGTCTGGGTGCCTGTTTTCTTGCTCCTGCTATGATGGTGAACAGGGCCTATTTCGGCAAACTATCTCCACCAAAGGTAACCAGCATACTGGCAGAGTATGGGAAAAAGAAGGGGGAAGACTAAAAAGCATGGAAAGAATTTTATCTATTGGGGAATTCGAGTGGTATCGCAATAAGATTTGTGCCCAAGAGGATGAGGGGAAAACCCATGTGCTTGTCTGTATGACTGGCTGTCGCGCCTATGGTGCTGCTGAACTTAGAGCTGCCCTTGAAGAGGAGGTCAAAAAACAGGGCCTTTCAGGCCAGGTTGAGATACGTTCCACCGGATGCCACGGGATTTGTGCGAAAGCGCCGGTAATGTATATCGATCCGTTGGGAGTTCAATACCAGGAAGTCAATCCTGAAGATGCAGCAGAGATCGTAGATCTCACCCTGAAGAAAAACCAGTTGATTGATCGCCTGGCTTATATGGATGCCCAGACAGGAAATCCTATTTATTACCGTAATCAAATTCCTTTTTATAAGAAACAGGTGAAAAGGGTGCTGGCCAATTGTGGAAGAATCGATCCCACAAGGATCGAGCATTACATTGCCGCTGGTGGATATCAGGCTATTGTCAAGACCCTTTCCAGGATGACCCAGGAGCAGGTTATCGATGAAGTGACAGCGGCCAAACTTAGAGGCAGAGGTGGTGCCGGTTTTCCTACAGGAGTGAAATGGCGATTCGCCCGCCAGGCAGAGGGGCGACCTAAATATATCATCTGCAATGCCGATGAGGGCGATCCGGGTGCCTTTATGGACCGTGCGGTTCTGGAAGGTGATCCCCACGCAGTACTTGAGGGGATGCTCATTGGTGCCTATGCCATTGGAGCAGAATACGGCTACATTTATGTGCGGGAGGAATACCCCATTGCTGTTGAGCACCTGAAACTTGCTTTAGAACAGATGAAGGAGCTTGGTCTTTTAGGGGAGAATATCCTGGGATGCGGTTTTAATTTTGATATTTATCTGAAGATGGGCGCAGGGGCCTTTGTCTGTGGTGAAGAAACAGCCCTCATGGCCTCTATTGAGGGAGGGCGGGGAATGCCCAGGGCCCGACCACCTTTCCCCGCCCAGGCGGGACTGGATGGCAAACCCACCAATATCAATAATGTTGAGACCTGGGCAAATATTCCGTTGATCATAAAAAATGGCGTGGAATGGTATACCCATGTTGGCACAGAGAAGAGTAAAGGGACAAAAATCTTTTCCTTAGCTGGCAAGGTGAACAATACAGGACTGATAGAGGTTCCCATAGGCGTAGCTATCAAAGAGGTGGTTTTTGATATTGGCGGCGGCATTCCAAAGGGAAGGCAGTTCAAGGCGGTCCAGATGGGAGGGCCATCGGGCGGTTGTGTACCTACCCAGTATCTGAATCTGCCCATTGATTACGATACCCTCCAGCGTATAGGCGCCATTATGGGCTCGGGTGGCATGGTGGTTATGGATGAAAATAACTGCATGGTGGAAATCGCTCGCTTTTTTCTGAGTTTTACCCAGTCGGAATCCTGTGGGAAATGTGCTCCCTGTCGACTTGGGACTACTCAGTTGCTGGAGATTTTGACACGGATTACGCAGGGAGAAGGCAGGATCGAGGATCTTCAGAACATCAGGGAATTAGGGGAGACCATAATAACCTCCTCTCTATGTGGCCTCGGACAGACTGCTCCCAAGCCCGCTCTTTCCACCCTGAAATATTTCTTGAAGGAATATGAGGACCATATCCTGGAGCACAGATGTGCCGGGGCCACATGTGATTCTATGGTCATCTCCGCCTGCCAGCATTCCTGTCCTGCCGGGATTGATGTGCCCAATTACGTGGCTGCCATTGCCAGCGGCAAGTATGAAAAAGCGGTAGAAATTATCAGGGAGAGGAATCCCTTTCCTGCTGTATGCGGTCGAATCTGCGTCCATCCCTGTGAGTTTAAATGCCGGCGAGGTGAACTGGATGAACCTGTTGCTATCCGTTCACTTAAGCGATTTGCCTCGGACTGGTATTTTGATCATATCGGTAAGGCAAAAGAATCATTTCCTGTGACCAAGGATCAGAAGGTAGCTGTTGTGGGTGCAGGTCCGGCAGGATTGACCTGTGCCTACTTTTTGGCTGAAATGGGATATGCAGTGACCGTGTTTGAGGGCCAATCCGTGGCAGGAGGGATGCTGGGAATCGCAATTCCGGAATTTCGTCTTCCACGCAAGGTGATTCAGGCAGAGATCGAGCACATTGAAAGATCTGGTGTAGAAATCCGTTATAACTCCCCTATTGACGCCCGGCATACAGTGAATGACCTTTTGGAAGAAGGTTATCATGCTGTATTTATTGGTGCAGGAGCCCAGTCCAGCAAGAGGATCGACATCCCTGGCGAAGAAGAGGGTTTGGTAGGTATCCACTATGGCCTTCAATTCTTAACAGATATCAGGACCGGCAAGGAGATACAACTGAAAGGAAAGGTGGTGGTCTTGGGGGGAGGTAATGTTGCTATTGATGTAGCCAGAACTGCTCCTAGAGTGGGTGCCAGGGACGTTCAAATATTCTATCGGAGGACAAAGGAGGAGATGCCGGCATGGGAGAAAGACATTGATGAGGCCATTGAGGAGGGAATCGTTATCAATCCCTTATGGGCGCCCAAACAGATCATGCATAAGGGTGGCAAGGTCACAGGTATCGAGTTTATGCGTAGTATGACCGTTTTTGATGAAGAGGGACGTTCCTCTCTGAGTGTTGACGAGAAGGTAACCCAGGTGGTTGAGGCTGAGACTATCATTATTTCCATCGGTCAGGCACCTGACATCTCCTTTTTATCCAAGGACAGCCAGCTTGAGAGGGCCCTTTGGGGCAGTCTTGTAGTAGACGAAAACCGTCTTGCTACAAATATCCCCGGTGTTTTTGCAGGGGGCGATTTTACCACAGGCCCAAGTATTGTCATAAATGCTATTGCCTCAGGCAGAAGGGCGGCCCTGGCCATAGACAAATACCTTAAAGGGGAAAAAGGAAGGATAGAGATCGTGGATGAAAAGACTTCAATGAAGGAGGATATCGGTCTGGCCCTGGATGAGGAAACAGAAGAGGAAAGACCGAGGATCAAGATCCAGCTTGAGAAGCCGGAAGAGAGGGTAACGGACTTCAGGGAGGTGGAAAAAGGATTCTCCAGGGAAGAGGCCCACAGGGAGGCCATGAGATGCCTCAGGTGTGACCTGGAGGAGAAATAGCAAGATGTAGGGTGGCATTTTATATGCCACCGGTACAACGGTCGGATGTAAAATCCGACCCTACACCCAAAATAATTGAAGGAATGTGCACCATAATATATTTATAATACAAATGTAACTACACAGGTTCAAAGTTCCGGGTTCACGGTTCAATGGTTATTTGCTGAACCACTAACCGTTTAATAAGCCAAAGGCTTATAAACGCGGGTTTTTCATGAGCCGATTGAGGAGTATTGGCATGGACAATGGTTCATAGCTCCAAGTTGAACCCCTGAACTGTGAACCTTGAACCTGACAACCTGGCTAGTTACATACAATTTAGTTGCAGAAATTACGAGGCATAAAGTTATGATAAGATCAATCACGAGGCAAAAACCAGAGGAAGAGATTGACCGTCTTTTGGATGGATTGGGAAGGGTTTTCATCATTGGGTGTGGAACATGCACTACCCTGACTAAGACAGGAGGAGAACCTGAGGTGAGGGCCATGAAAGAGCGGTTATCCGGTCAAGGAAGGCTGGTTACCGGGGATATGGTATTACCAGTGGCATGCGACAATCTCACGGGAGAGGCCCTGAACGAATATGGCCAGCAGATTGACCAGGCTGATGCCCTGTTGATCATGACATGTGCCTTTGGGGTGCAGACCATTGCCAGGCAGTTGGAAAAAATGGTTGTCCCTGCCCTTGATACCTTATTCATCGGAAAGGAGAACGGCATTGGTCGATTTGATGAGATATGCACACAGTGCGGTACCTGTATCTTAGGTGAGACAGGGGGAATCTGTCCGGTAACATCATGCCATAAAGGGCTGGTCAATGGCCCCTGCGGGGGCACAAACAATGGTAAATGCGAGATCGACCCGGAAAAGGATTGCGCCTGGACCCTGATTTACAATCGGTTGAAAGATTTAGGCCGTCTGGACTCCATGAGGACATACCAGAAACCGAGAAATCATCAGGGAGAACCCTCACCGGGGAAGTTCATATTAAGTGCCTAAAGTGAGCTAAAGTGACTAAAGTGAGCTAAAGTTATGAAAAAAGGATGTTCCTAATTTTTTATCATTTGGGCTTTGATCATTCATTTGAAATCTTCTGAAAGGGGTTTAAAAATATGATTTCATCATTCAAAAAGGCCCTGGAATCGGGTAAATTTGTGGTCACCTCTGAGGTGGCACCACCCAAAGGGACTAACCTGGAAAAGATGCCCCACCATATTGAGCTTTTAAAGGATAAGGTGGATGCCATGAATGTAACCGATCACCAGAGCTCTGTCATGAGATTCCCTTCTCTGGGAGGAGCCCTCTTGGTAAAAGAGATGGGAGGAGAGCCTATCCTGCAGATGACCTGTAGAGATCGAAATCGGTTAGCGCTCCAGGCAGATCTTTTATTTGCTGCAAGCAGAGGGATTAACAACGTGCTTTGTCTTACGGGTGATTCCGTAGTTTTAGGTGATCACAAGGAAGCCAAAGGGGTTTTTGACCTGGATTCCTGTCAACTGCTCGCTGCAATAAGAAGGCTGGAGAAAGGAAAAGATCTGGGAGGAAATGATCTGGATGGAAGTGTATCTTTTTGTGCTGGAGCAATTGTTACCCCCGAAGCCAATCCCATTGAACCCCAGCTCATCAAATTTGAAAAAAAGATCGAGGCGGGCGCTGAATTTATCCAGACCCAGGCAGTCTACGACCTGGATAATTTCAAAAAATTTATGGGTTATGCCAAACAGTTTCCTGTGAAAATATTAGCTGGTATAATTCTCCTTACCTCGGCTCCAATGGCCAGGTTTATGAATAAGAACGTGGCAGGTGTCAATGTGCCCCAGGAACTGATTGATGAAATGGCCTCTGCACCAAAGGGAAGGGCATTGGATAAAGGTATTGAGATCGCTGGCCGGATGATAAAGAGAGTAAGGGACGAGAAGATGTGTGATGGTGTGCACATAATGGCCATTGGCAGGGAGGAACTGGTACCGGATATCATCTCCGCAGCAGGTCTAATCTAACCCTCTACACCCCCTTGTAGCAATCACATGTTGCTATTGATTTAGAGGAGCTATCAGGGAGGGACTCACCCTGCTTTAGACATTGACTGACAAATTCAATCTTTTCTTCACTTAAGCTATCCATCTATAGCTCTTCTTGCTATTATTCTCTTGCGTCTTTGATCATTTTCTATAATGAATTATCAGCCTCTTCCACAAACACCTTGGCATGCTCGAGTTGCATCTGGGCATCCTCTTTGGTTATTTCAACAAAATCTCCATAATCTGCATCTTCTCTCATCCTTTTTGCAACTCTTAAAAATATGCTTAGTTCTTTTGGGAAAAACCCGGGCTTGATTATGTGCTGGCTAAATAGGGCAATTACGCCAGAATGCTTACTGGAATCCATTTCTTTTAATGCTAAGATTGCCCTGGCAGATGTAAACATCGCATAGTAGCTCCTGTTTGCTGTGCTGTGGGTAACCTAAATAATCAAGAGGTCTGCCCTTGACTCATGTTCTGTTTTTCTTGCTTAACACCAAGGGTCATTCACAAGAATAGACGCAAAAAAGCTCCACGAACACTGCCTTGGTGGAGCTTTTTTGAAAAACCTTATGTTGGAATTGAAGGCCCCGGTGGAATAGGTTCTGCCCCAGTGGAATAGTTACTGATTCCACCCCAGTAAAATCTGCTCCACCCGCCTGCCATTGCAAGGCACAAGCGGGCAGGCATTTCACAGGGCAGGCGGGGTAAACATTTCACAGGGCAAGCATTTAAATGGGGTGTCTCAAGTAAGAGAAATGAATAGGTGGCGAATGTTCAATAATCTTATAAAGCGAGACAGGTGTATGTATATATGCAATCTATTTTACCACCATTTGTAAGTTAAAATCTCCCCATTCATATTGGATAATTGATATCAATGACACAGCCGCTGTTTCCGCACGTAAGATTCTATTTCCTAAAGATATTATGTGAAAACCAGCCTCTCTTGCCAGACTGATCTCACCCGTGGTGAAACCTCCTTCAGGGCCTACTATAGTAAGGATACGAGGTAATAGGCTCATGGATCTTAAGAGTTTTTTTAGGTCTGTCTTGTCTTCATTTTCCCATACCAGGATCTTCAATGTATCTTTATCTGACTCATTTTTTATAAGTTCTTCTAATGGTACAGGAGAATTTAATGTAGGGAGAGTCAGCCTACCACATTGTTTGCAAGTTGATTTCATTATTTCCAACCAGTGATCCATTTTATTTAATAGCTGGTCCGTTTTTAACTTTATGACTGTTCTCTCTGAATAGAAAGGATAAAGTGAATTTATTCCTAATTCTGTGACCTTTTGGATAAGATAATCCATGGGGTGAGATTTAATAAGGGCCTGACCCAGGCTTATCTCTATTAGTGAAGGGGGTGGAGGTGAAATGCTCTTCTCGATTTTGACTTTTACTTCTTTGTGATATAATTTTTCTATTGTTGATTCGTATAATTGCCCTTTACCATCCATAAGAATCAACTTTTCACCTTTTTTCATTCTCAAAACGTTAATTATATGTCTGGCCTCTTGGCCAGTGATAGATATAAAACCGGTTGTCGGTATAATTTTTTCGACAAAAAACCTTCTCAATTATTCCTCTTCTTGACTCACCAACTGCGTTTTACAGCGTCGACCGCTCCTATAATGTAAAGATCACCACCACTAATCATCTTTTTTCGCATCCTGATATTTAAGATATATAAAGAACTCCCTGTTTCCCTTAGAACCTTTAATTGGTGATTCAAATGTTCCGTATACAGCCAAGCCCAATTCTTTAAAAAAGGCGGTAAGATCATTGATAATACTTTTTTGCAAAATGTTATCTCGAACAATTCCCCCTTTCCCCACCATACCTTTCCCGGCCTCAAATTGTGGTTTGATAAGGGGAAGGATAAAACCATCTTTTTTTAAGAGTCTTGCTGTGGCCGGGACAACTGTCCTTAATGAGATAAAGGATGTATCAATCACTGCTCCGTCAACATTATCTCCTATTTCATTGGTTGATAGATGCCTGATATTTGTCCTTTCTAACACCAAAACCCTTGGATCTATCCTCAGTGACCATGCCAGTTGTCCATATCCCACATCAACAGCAATCACCTTTTTGGCACCATGTTGAAGGAGACAATCGGTAAATCCTCCAGTAGATGCCCCCACATCAAGAATGGTAAGCCCCATCACATCTATGGCAAACTCCCTTAATGCTGCCTCTAACTTTATTCCACCTCTGCTTACATAGGGATGATCAGGACCAATAAGGTCAATAGAGGCTGAGGGATTCACAAGATGGCCTGGTTTGTCCACCTTTTTTCCATCAACCCTGACCAGGCCGGCCATTATTATCCCTCGAGCCATTTGCCGACTCACCATTAATTCTTTTTCAACCAAGAGCTGATCAAGTCTTTTCTTTGACTGAATCATAGTGGTTACATAGAGACCTTTGCATAGCCTACAAGTTTTTTCTCGCCCGCTCTCTCCCGAAGTATATGCGGGAGATCGCTTGAGCCCACAGAGGCCACAGAGATAATTACGATTTTGTCCTGATTTTTTGAGAATGAAAAATCAGGACAAACAATCAGTCCACCACAGGTGGACATTGACGAGCCTGGCAATGAATTACTAGTAATCCATAGTACCGCTGTTATAGAAATATAGCTTTGTATCTATATCCCGCAAAAAAGCGGGATGTGGATTTAGTTGAATTCCCCTCTCAGGAATTCAACTAAAAACTCTGAGCCTCTGAGAACTCTGTGAGAGACAAAAGGCCTTTTTAGGATTGCCCGCAAAATTCATTGGCGGGCTAAGTTATGCAGAAATCTCACATAATCTTCTGGCCTCTGCTATGATCTTTTTTCTGTCAATCCCACATTTCTCTCTTAAAAGGTCCTGGGGGCCATGCTCTATAAATTTATCAGGAATTCCAAGGCGTTTTATTATTACATTTGACAGTCCCTGATCGGTAAAGAACTCAAGAATAGCACTTCCAAATCCACCAGATAGGGTATTTTCTTCTACTATTAGAACCCTTCCCGTGTTTGAAGCCATTTCAGGTAGCCGGGGGTCTAATGGCTTTACAAATCGGCAGTTAACAACACTAACTGAATATCCTTCTTTTACAAGCTCCATAGCAGCCTCAAGGGAGGGATAGACCCTATTTCCAAGGGCTAAGATTAGAAGATCTCTTCCATCAGTTAAAATCTCTGACTCGCCTATGGGGATTTTCTTGTATTCCTTGTCTATTGGAACACCAACACCTATTCCCCTCGGATAGCGAATGGCAACCGGTCTATGGAAGGCAAGGGCGGTGAATAGCATATGTCTCAATTCATTTTCATCCTTTGGGGCCATGATGGTCATATTTGGGATGATCCTGAGGTAAGACAGGTCAAAGATGCCTTGGTGTGTTGGGCCATCCTCACCCACTATACCACTCCTGTCGAGGGCAAAGATAACGGGCAGATCAGGAAGGCAGACATCGTGGATTATCTGGTCAAAGGAACGCTGGAGAAAGGTAGAGTAAATGGCAACTACCGGTTTAAAGTCTTCTGTTGCAAGACCTGCGGCAAAGGTTACAGCATGCTGCTCTGCAATACCCACATCTATAAAGCGATCCGGATATAGCTTAGCAAACTCTGTAAGTCCTGTGCCTTCAGGCATGGCAGCAGTAATGGCAAACAGTCTATTCTCTTTGGCCCCAAGTTCAACCATGGTTCTGCCAAATACCTCTGTATAAGATGGCGGCTCTTTGGCTGATTTTTTGTTGATCAAACCTGTAGCTATGTCAAAGGAACCAATACCATGAAAATAGGTAGGATTTTTCTCAGCAGGTGGGTAACCCTTTCCCTTTGTTGTCAAAACATGCACAAGAACCGGGCCCTCTAACTGGGCAACATCCTTAAATGTCTTAATGAGAAGATTAAGGTCATGTCCCTTTATCGGGCCGATATATCGAAATTTCAGTGCCTCAAAAAGCATGCCCGGTGTAAGGAGGCCAACCAGGGAGTCCTCACTCTTTTTTAATAGGGCAAATATATTTTCTCCCACACCGGGTATAGAGCGAAAAAAATTCTCCAGACTCTTTTTTAGATTAACGAACCTGGGTTCTGATATCTTCCGGCTGAAATAGGAGGAAAGGGCGCCAACGTTTTTAGCTATCGACATCTCATTATCATTCAGGACAACAATCAAATCTCTATCGAGGTGACCTGTCTGATTAAGGGCCTCAAAGGCCATACCAGCGGTCATGGATCCATCGCCAATAACTGCAATGGCCTTATCCTTGTTTCCCTTAATAGATACGGCTGTTGTGATGCCCAGGCCGGCAGATATAGAGGTTCCTGAATGGCCGGTATTAAAGGAATCGTAAGGGCTCTCTTTTCTCCTGGGAAATCCACTTATCCCTTTATATTTTCTTAAGGTATGAAATTTGTCCCTCCTGCCTGTGATAATCTTATGGGCATATGCCTGGTGACCAACATCCCATATAATTTTATCTCGAGGGGAGTCAAAGACATAGTGGAGCGCAATAGACAGCTCCACAACCCCCAGGCTTGGTGCTAAATGCCCGCCGTTTCGTGAAACTGTCTCTATAATAAGTTCCCTTATTTCACCGGCCAGTATTTCTAAATCGGCTAATTTCAAGCCCTTCAAATCGGCAGGGCTGTCAATTTGATCAAGGATGGTCCTTGTTGATCCGGTTTTTTTATTCCCCTGTTCCATATTCTTTAAGTGCCTAAAGTGAGCTAAAGTTAGAACATATCGCACCTTTGGTGCGGACCTGTAGGGGTTCGATTTATCGAACCCGCAATGACGGGCGTCATAAATGCCGCCCCTACAATGACTTAAAA
Source organism: Desulfobacteraceae bacterium (assembly GCA_030612685.1). Taxonomy (GTDB): domain Bacteria; phylum Desulfobacterota; class DSM-4660; order Desulfatiglandales; family B25-G16; genus JAUWNK01. Next base: position 1,930 of record JAUWNK010000027.1, on the reverse strand, counting down.
AAGAAATTCCTATACTATGAACATAACGCACCTTCGGTGCGGACTTGTAGTGCAGAGCTTTAGCTCTGCCATTGAGATGCAGGGCTGAAGCCCTGCGCTACATTTAACAAAAGGAAATTCCTATACTATCAAGTTAAAAGTGCCTAAAGTGATCTAAAGTTAAGTAAGCAAATCGAATCAACCTTGATAGTCTCGTAAAAACTCAAATAGCATGTCATTGCGAGCGGAGCGAAGCAATCTCGTATTGCATAAGTTGTTGTGTTTATTAGATTGCTTCGGGCTAAAGCCCTCGCAATGACCCCGGTTCATGACTTTTTACGAAGCAATAAACTTTAGTTCACTTAAAACTTTAGGCACTTATAACTTTCTGTTAATAATGTATCGGGCCAGTTCCCTTAATGGTTCTGCCCTCTTATCGAATCTATTTAATGACTCTATTGCTTGTTTAATTAATCTCTTTTGAATGGTTTTTGACTCAGTGATTCCAAAGACAGATGGATAAGTAATCTTTCCCCTCACCTTATCACTGCCTATCTCCTTACCCATAGCTCGGCTGTCCCCTTCTATATTTAAGATATCATCTGCAATCTGAAAGGCCAGCCCTACTCGTTGTCCATATCTGTTAATAGATTTTGACTCCTCCTCACCGCCTCCTGCCAGAATTGTTCCTGCTGTAACCGAGGCAGCTATCATGGCTCCAGTTTTGTGTGTATGGATATACTCCACCACAGCAGGTTCCGGATCCTTACCTTCGTAGCTGATATCAACCACCTGCCCGCCTACCATGCCTTTGTAGCCAGCGGCTGAGGAAATCAACTCGATCACCCTAAGTAGTGCTGTTTTCTCAACCTTTTTATCTACCCCATAGCCTGCCATCAGATTGAATGCCAGAGTTAGCAGACCATCCCCAGCCAGAAGTGCTACTGCTTCCCCGAATACCTTGTGGTTTGTGGGTTTACCCCTACGGAGGTCATCATTATCCATCGCTGGAAGATCATCGTGAATCAGGGAATAAGAATGAATGAGTTCTATTGCACAGGCAACAGGTAAGACATCATCAGAAGATCCTCCGACTGCCTCGGCCCCAGCTATACATAGAATAGGCCTGATCCTTTTTCCTCCGGCAAATAGGCTGTAATTCATTGCGCTGATAACGTCACCTGCCAGACCGGATGGTTCGGGCATGAATTTTTTTAATGCCTCCTCTACAAGTGTTTTTCTGTCCTCAAGGTAATTTTCAATCCTTTTTGACATCTTCACTCTCTTTTGCCTCGAAAGGTTCTTTTTTAATGCCGCCTTCATCTTTGATCAGGATGGAAACCCTTTTTTCCGCCTCTTCTAATTTGTTAAAACAGTACCTTGATAACGCTACCCCTTCCTCAAATATCTTAAGTGATTCTTCCAGGGGCAGATCCCCGCTCTCCAGGCGTTTAACAATATCCTCTAATTCTCTCATGGCAACTTCAAATTTTTTTTCTTTCATTATCCCCCCAATCTCCTGCTTATCTCAATTAGTTTTAAAGGGTCAACCCTCCCCCCATTAAGCCTGATCCCAAAGTGGAGATGGGGGCCGGTTACCCTTCCTGAGGAACCAGAAAGCCCGATAATTGTCCCTTTTTTCAATAACTGACCAACGTCCACAGAAACTTCACTTAGATGAAAGTACATACTTTGAATACCACCCCCATGATCAATGACTACGCTCAGACCGCTAAAAAAGTGATCTGCTACCAGGACCACTCTTCCCCTATTGGGAGCCTTGACCGGGGTACCTTGAGCTGCCTTCAGGTCAACACCTGAATGTGGGGACCTTTCCATGCCATTAATGATGCTCCTGCATCCGAAGGGGCTTATAACCGTGCCCGGTACTGGCCTTATCCAGCTTCCATTCCAGAATAGATAGTCAGCAGAGCTTATAAAAAGCTCCTTC
>JAUWNK010000136.1 GCA_030612685.1 Desulfobacteraceae bacterium | reverse complement strand
CGTAAAAAGCTCCGCTATGCCGACACGTCGGCATTATAATTGGAAGCAACTTATGTTTTTAACAAATCCGTTATTTCTGGCAAATATTTCGCAATATTAACCACTTACAACGCATTTGCAGATTTAAGTTACTTGAAAGTCAAAAATCGAGTCACTCCCGCGAAAGCGGGAGTCCATAATAACTTGAAATAACTGGATTCCTGCTCCCCGCGTTCGCGGGGACAAGTTTACCCCTGCGGAAGCAGAGGCAGGAATGACAATTAAGGTGCATATTGGACTTTTTACGAAGCCGTCAAAATTAGCTATTAGAAAGTTTTATAAGGATCTTAGAATGACGGGAAAAAGGCAAAGCGTTAACGTCGAACCTTCAACGGACACGGATAATGGACGCCAATTGGGGATTTAGGGATTTATACCAAGTTGCAATTATGTCATTGCGAGGAGCGAAGCGACGTGGCAATCTATCCTATTGAGATTGCTTCACATTCGTTCGCAATGACCTTTATAAATAGTAGCCGTTTGAATGCAACTTGGTATTAGGGATTTAAAACAAATAAACACTATTGAAGAAATAAAAAAATGGAATTTATAAAACCGGGTATTAATATTGATTTCCTTGGGCAACGAAAGATAGCCCATCTTCTATCTGGGGCTTTGATACTCTTGGCCATCCTTCTTTTAATATTTCGGGGTGGACCTAATTATGGTGTTGATTTCTCGGGCGGTATACTGATTCAGGTAAGGTTCAATCATTCTATAACACCGGATGATATCAGGGGTGCATTAAAATCGATCGCCCTGGAAGATAGCATTATCCAGGAGTTCGGGGAAGAAGGGAAGTTTGAATATTTGATAAGGGTTAACAGAACCGATATCGAGCTCAGTGGACTATCTGATAAGGTCAAAAAATCTTTAGATAGCATGTTCGGGGAGGCGAATGTGGAGGTCAGGAGGGTGGAGATGGTGGGGCCAAAGGTGGGGAAAGATTTAAGAGAAAAGGCCCTTTTTGCTATCTTTTATGCACTCCTTTTTATGGTTATATATATATCCGGCAGGTTTGAATACAAGTGGACAATGAGTATAATTATGGCAGCCTCACTTGCCTTTGGAGTTTATATAATCTCGGCAATAGGAATGAGTATTATCTGGCTTATTGCTGTTGCCCTACTAATTACTATTGGACTATGCTGGTCCCTGCGCTTAGAATACGCCCTTGGCGCCATTATTGCCCTCTTTCATGATGTAATCATAACAGTAGGGGCCTTTGCCCTCACTAACAGGGAAGTAACATTAACAGTTATAGCCGCACTGCTTACCATAGTTGGCTACTCCCTGAATGATACAATTGTTGTTTTTGATAGAATCAGAGAAAATAACAGACGCTCCAGGGGTCGCAATTTTGCCAAGGTGATAAATCAGAGCATTAATGAGACATTGAGTAGGACCCTGCTTACATCGGCAACTACCCTCACTGTTGTTGCATCCCTTTTTATATTAGGTGGTGGTGTGATCCATGATTTTGCCTTTGCCCTCTTAGTTGGTATACTGGTTGGAACCTATTCTTCTATTTACGTGGCAAGTCCTGTCCTTCTAATCTGGGCAGGCCAGTCATTGGAAGGAGGTACTGCCAGTATTAAGAGGCGAGGGAAAGGAAGCTAATTGTTTAAAGAGGAAACCCCGCGCTGGAAAAATAGACGAAAAATAAGGGCTATCTTTCTAGTGATAGCTCTTTTTTTATTTGCATTTCTTTATATTCTCATAGGTGGCCCTGGTAGCAATTATTTCAAGGTATCATTAAAGAGGCTACTCTATCCAGTCCCTGTTTTTAACCACCTAATAATTGAACACAATGGGGTTAAAAAAAGGCTCATCCCAGGCCAGACTCTCCACATTCATCCCCATGATAGCCTTAAGATTGTGAAGATAGATACATCAATCCCCTTTAACAGGGGAATAAGGCTATTCTCCGAGAGTTTTGATGTTAATGCCCTTAATAAGAAGAGAGTCATAGCAAAACTCCTTCCTGGCCAGGACATCTTTCACCTATATACCTACACGATAAAGGTCAAGCACAGGATTGATTCTATAGGTAAGGTATGTCTGGTAATCTCTCCTTCAGTTGAAGATTGGCTGAAAAAGGCGGACAAGATAATAGATCCTAAAAAAAGGACTGTGTTCTTGAATATGGCCATTAAAGAAAAAGTGGGTGATCTCCGGCTCAATATTAGATTGGCAGATGAATATCTGGCCCAAAAGAGGTGGAAAGAGGGGGCTAAGATCATCGAGGATATAATTAAAGAAAGGGAAGACCTGCCCGCCCCGATTATATCGGGACAGGCGAGTTTAGGCCTTATGAAAAAACTTGCGGATTCCTATGAACGTCTGCGCCAATACAGTAAGGTTATCGATACATTAAAAAAAATTCTCCTTGCTTCACCAGAAGACCTGGAGATCAGGCTTCGCCTTGCAGAGCTTCTCGAAAAAAAGGGTAGATTAAAAGAGGCTATAAAAGAATATGCTATTATTCTTCCAAGATTAACTGAGGATGAAAAAATAGTATGTATGAAGAATATAGGTTATCTATTATTTCAGACTGGTCAGAAAAAAAAGGCCCTTAAATGGTATCTTAAGGCAGCCAAATATGACAAAAAAGATCCAAACCTTTATTACAATATAGGTTCAATATACGATGATCTTAAGAGACACGAGTTGGCAGAAAAGTACCTGTATTTAGCCTTGGAGTTAAAAAAGGATGATATTGGAGGCCGACTTAGGCTCGGACAATCTTTTCTTAAGAAGGGTAAATTAAAGGAAGCCAAAAGGTATGTAAAAGAGATCCTCAAAGGAAACCCTAATCATTTGGAGGCCCTTATACTTTTGGCTGCTATAGCAGAAAAAGAAGGTGATAAAAAGGCCTTAATGAGCCTCTATGAGAAGATCTTATCTCATGACTCGAAAAATACAATTATCCTTTTTAATCTTGGGGTACTGGAGACAGAGGAAGGAAATGTGAAAAAGGCTCTCCATTACTTCGAGAGATTGGTTAAAGTTGACCCTAAAGACATACAGGCCAGGGAGGCACTATTTGATACCTACCAGAGGCAAAAAAGGGATAATCTTGCCTTCAATCAAGCAGTGGTGTTGATCAAGCTTGTCCCGAGGAAGATCTCATACTATAGGTACACATTCAAATATCTTATAGAAATGGACAAATTTGAACAATTAGCCGATTACATGCTTAGGGGTGTGAAGGCAAATCCAAAAAATTTTGAGTTAAGACAGTATCTAATCCTGTCCTACCTCAAACAGAAGAAAAATGAGTTAGCTATAAAAGAGATGGAAAAAGCCCTGAAGCTTAAGCCAAATGATACCACTCTTCTCCACCAGTTGGCTAAGGTAAAGGAAGAGGCAGGTTATCTGGGGCCAGCCTTGCAATTGTATAAAAAGATCCTTGATATTTCACCAGGTGACGAAAAGGCCGAAGCGGCCTATCTCAGACTAAGGTTAAAGACATTGCGAAAAGGAAAGTGAGCGTTCAGTAGTCAGCAGTCAGCCATTGTCATTGACTTAAGAGAGGATCATGGTTGAAATAAATTAGCCTTTGATCAAGGAGAAGACATTCATGACCTGATCGATCTTTCAAAGGCAAGTATTAATAAGCCGGGAAAGAAAGTTCGAATTACATTGGATATTAGCCAAGCTTTAGTTAAAGAGATCGATGCTATCAGGGCTTGACCAGGATGAACATGTGGCCTTTTTCTTTCTCTCATATTTCTTCACCTTTCCTAATGATAGTCTTCATAATTCACATAAAAGGCGTCTCCGTCATACCCTTTTTGTTGCCATCATAAAAAACTCTTCTAAGCTCAATATCTTGTGGCCGGTTTTTCTATAGATATTTTTGATTACTCGGCAAATGGTAATTTTGGATTTTACATGACTTTATTGTAGATTACTAACTCTATACTATAATTTTTGGGCTTTAGCATTTTGAGGGATCATAATAGTAATTGAAACCTTAATTTAACGTTGTGGCTCAGCTGCCAAACGAGTGCAGCGAAGCCGGGCCTGCTGCAACGACTCGTTAGCCAAGCTTTTTAATTTACTTTTTAGAGAATAGACTCCAGAGATAGAAAAATGAAGCAACAAAAACAATTCCAATCTTAAAGGAATCTAAAGATGGATTTGGGGATAAGGTTTGCAAAGTCAATAAAATTTACTGCAAAATGGGCGAGCATAATGGCGGGAAGGGAACGCGTTCTCAAATACAGTACCATGAAAACGGCACCAATGGCCGATGTCGCAATTACATTATGGAAGCCTCCACTCCAGTGGATGAACCCAAAGGCGACCGCAGAAATCCCGATGATAATCAGGGGGCGTTGGGTATATCGAGTGAGAAACGTGTGCATGTAGCCGCGGAAAACGAGTTCTTCAAATATCCCCACTATCAAAAGACCTACGGTGAGATCAATCCAATTCCACAGAGGGCTTTCAATTTCCGGCATACCGTCTAAAGGGGGGTAGCCGGGAAACTTATTCAGGATCAGGTATCCGTTCTGGTCGATGAACGTAGCCGCCAGCGTACCAATGAGAAACACGGTCACAAAAGAAATCACTGGCTGGGCAGTGAGTCCGAACTCAGAAGGCTGCATTTTCTTGCTGCGGATCAACCAAAGCACAACGAGGAAAGGGAATAGTTTCACGGTAGTGTAGTCGATCGAGATCCACAAGCGCCAATCCGTGATGTAAATATTAGAAAAATCATTCAGGTAAAACGGGATGAAGAGTAGGATCAGGGCCAGGATATAGCGTTTATTTTTTTCTTTAGAGGGCGCCTTATAATCGATCCTGGACCTTTCAAAGGCTTGCTTACCATCCCTTTTTGCTCTTAGAAAATGCACGATTGAATACCCACCGCCACATCCAATGATCAGCGCCATAGCCCCAAATGCAATAGACCATGCAATCAACGCCGGCAAGAATGTTTGCAACCCCTCGCCGAGGGCGTCACTTGCAATGGTGGCAAGGCCAAAGGTGAAAGACCATATAAGAACGCAAGGTATAACATCACGAGAGGAGGCATTGTCAAAAAGGGATCTGATCATGAAAGCGGTTGCAACTCCTCCGAGCGCTCCAAAGATGGCAAAGCTATAAAACGCGAGCACTGCCATTTTCAATGGCGTTCCCAAGGCAAAAAACAGTGGGGTAGCACCCCCGATGCAACTCAAGGCCCAAACAATCGAAAGAAATAGGCCTTGTTTCCATGAGACTTTCCCCCCGGCTGCCCTAATGAGGAGAGAGTGCGAAAAGCCGCCTGCAAGGCCGAATACCCCAATAGTGGCTTGAGCAGCAAGCATGTTGGGGAAGCCGAAAAATTGTGTAGAGAATGCGCCAGCGACCCCAAATAAGACTGCAACTGTCCACCCCAGCACTGAGCGAGAAAGAAGGGCAACTGTATTGTGTGCTTTCACTCTTGCGTTGTCTTCAGACATAATCAGTGAAACGCTATAAATCCAATTTCACTTAATAATTCATTATGTAATGAAAACTTTACCAGATTTCTGAGGATTTGGTCAAATCATGGAAAATTAGAAGTGTTATTTTTCTGGAAGATTGAAACTGGACCAATAAACCTTTTCAGATGTGAAATGTATAGCAAATGGTAACCTTAAATTTTCTGGCCTTTCATTTTTTAACAATAGAAGTATTCTTCCCGGGTTAAACCTTCTAAAAGGGCTTTAATAATCGCATTAGATTCAACGATTTTAGCCTAAAGAAAGGCAAGTGCAACCCACAAGATTTTGTATCTATCCCTATAGCTGAAAATTTCAGTATTCTTTCCATGAGCCAATGCATGGATTCTATTAAACTTTTTTCAAGATTACTACCAGAAGTCATGAGTTTTTAAGCCACTGAAAAGTCCAGAAGCATAGCATTAGTTGAAACTTTTGTTAGCTATACATGGACCACAATATATGGACATGCTCACAAAAATGGCTTAAATGATTTTGCCCTTCGGGCACCAAACGAATCATCTATCTTCTGTAGAGTCACTTACTCGGAGGTTACCAGAAGGTAAAATGTTGGAAATTCGGTCCAGGCCCCATTGTTCACGTACTTACCCTATCAGAATTAGATCTCTAAGACCTATTTTGCTCAACTACTCTAAAATCTCCAGGACAGATCTCTTTCTCATCTTGGCCGAGGCTGCAGAAAGTATGGTTCTTATCGCCACGGCGTTTCTTCCTTGTTTGCCAATTACTTTTCCAAGATCTTCCTTGGCTACCCTCAGCTCAATCACAGAGGTCTGTTCTCCCTCAATTTCAGTTACACTCACTTCCTCCGGCTTGTCCACAAGCGCCTTAGCTATATATGTAATCAAATCCTTCATCTCAACTCACCTCCATATCTGATTTCACCACTACCTCACTTCAATTTGGCGTTGAAGGAGATCTCAGTAACCCTTGCTTCTTTCCGTAGCTACCGCCAACAGCCAAAAGTTCGACATTATAGCTTCCATCCTTAGATAGTAATATCCCCATGAATGGTGTTGCTTCAGGTGCCCTTTAATCCTTTTCCTTTCTGCTCATGGGATAAAGAGGATTTTATTATATTCATTTTGGTGAGCAAGAAAGTTCTACTATGACTCTATTATGTTCAGCGCCTCTTAATAGGAGCGCCGCCCACCACCCTGTCTTCCTCCACCTCGATGGCCTTCTGAACGTGGTCGAGCCTCATTAACCTTAAGTGTTCGTCCTTTAAGCTCTTTGTCGTTCAGTTCGTTGATTGCGGACTGGGCTCCATCTTTAGCAGGCATCTCCACGAATCCGAATCCTTTTGATCTGCCAGTGTAATTGTCTTTTATAACCTTGACGGTTTCGACCTCTCCAAAGACCTCAAAAGCCTCTTTTAAATCCTCTTCGGTCACCTCATACGATAGATTACCTACGTAGATATTCATTCTGATCTCCTTCTAATTGCAGAAAATTTTATAGGTTAAATTTATTGATTTGATCTCGTAATCATAATGCTAAGGGCACTCCATAATAAATTTGATGAAATGCCCTTATTGCTTCAAAACGGTAAGCTAAACTACTGTGACATTTGCTGCAGCCGGGCCTTTTGCCCCTTGCTCTATGTCAAAGGTAACCTGATCGCCGTCATTAAGAGACTTAAAACCGTCGGCATTGATCGCTGAGTGATGAACGAATACATCAGGACCATCTTCTTGCTCAATGAAGCCAAAGCCTTTGTGGTCGTTAAACCATTTCACAATTCCATTAGCCATAGTGACACCCTCCTTTCAAATAAATTATCATGTTTCCAAACTTCAGGATGTCACTTTTGACATTTTGACAAATAGATCTTTCCCTCAGAACGAAACAAGCCCACCCATAAGGTGAGCCTTCATGAATTTTCTATATAATAACCTTTTTTTCACTAAAGTCAACTTATTTAAAACTGAATTGATAACAAGCTGCTTTATTAATGGGGTGCTGAGTTTGTGGAAATATTTGACCTGCTTGCGCAAAATTTAATATATGCGGGGAATTAAGCTTAGATATAGTAATTTAAACATCAACAGTTTTTTCTTATCTGTGTTTGACTATGCCATGTTGCTTTTAAACTGAGAGCAAAATCTCTATAGGAGGGTTGTGAGATCAGATTTAGCATATTACAACTTCCCATTTAGCCAGGGCCATAATATCTTCTGGACTCATGCCTGCCATAGCCTCACCGCGCAACTGTGAAACAAGTTTTTT
>JAUWNK010000129.1 GCA_030612685.1 Desulfobacteraceae bacterium | reverse complement strand
CGTAAAAAGCTCCGCTATGCCGACACGTCGGCATTATAATTGGAAGCAACTTATGTTTTTAACAAATCCGTTATTTCTGGCAAATATTTCGCAATATTAACCACTTACAACGCATTTGCAGATTTAAGTTACTTGAAAGTCGGTTTCAGTGAATGTATCATTTCGACCCCTTCGCTTCTGTCATTCCGAGCGAAACGAGGAATCTTAGTATTTACGCTCAGGGCAGGCTCCGGGAGAAATCTTATATTTTCAGCATCTTAGACCGAAAAGATTTCTCGCTTCGCTCGAAATGACAAGGTATGTGGACTTTTTACGAATTCATCTTTATTAGAATTACCCCAAAATGGCCTTTGATTAGACTTACAAGACCTCGGCCAATACTTCAGAGATATCTTTTACCTCTATTTTTCCAACATTTCCGCTGTTTTTAACACCATCCCTAAGCTGTATATAGCACCACGGACAGGCTGTGGCTATGACCTGTGCCCCAACCTCAAGGGCATCTCTCACCCTTATTTCAGAAAGCCTTGGGTTTTCTTCAACTTCAGCAAACATCCGACCACCCCCACCTCCACAGCACAGACTACTCTCCCTATTTTGTCTCATTTCTACAAAATTGTCTCCGGCTGTTACCTTAAGTATGTTCCGGGGAGGTTCATAAACACTATTCCTCTTCCCAAGGTAACATGGGTCATGATATGTAACGATCTTATTAAAATTTTTCTTTGGTATTAAATTGCCTTGATCCATTTGATGGGCAAAAAACTCAGTATAGTGTAAAATTTCAAACGTATCTTTAAGATTATCAAATTCATTCTTGAATAAATTATAACAATGAGGAGAGATAGTGATAATCCCTTTGGCACCTGTCTCCATGAATGCCTTCCTGTTAAGATCTCTAAGGTCTTCAAACAAGGCAGATTCTCCGACACTCTTAGCAGGATCTCCGCAACATTTCTCCTCCCCAAGAATCCCATAATCAACTCCAAGGCTGTTCATAATAGTGAGTATGGACCTAAGTATATTGATCAGTTCATGGTTATAGGCTGATGTGCAACCTATGAAGAGAAGGTATTCTATCTTCTGACCCTTAGAGAGAATATTTACCTTTTGAGAAATATCCTCCTCGATTTCATTAAGCCATTTTATACGATCCTCTGCCAGCATCCCGTAAGGATTTTCATTAATTAGCAAGGATTTAAGGGCACTTGATTGTCCAGGCAAGGGGCCAAACATCCTGTCCACAAGCAATTGTCTTCCAGCCTCTATAACATCAATTATAGGAAGACCTGTAGCAGACTGTTTGCATCTTATCTCACATCCACCACAAGCTGTACAAGAGTAAAGAATATCCCTTAATGACTCTGCATTATCAGCACTAAGTGCATCCCATCTGATAGCATAATAAATAGATCCCATCATTCCAGATGGACCCTGGCTTGCAAGGCCTCTGGTGGAAACAAGTAGTGGGCAATCAATGTAACAATAGTTACAATTCCTACACCTTCTAAAGATATCAATAATCATATCTTTAAGATCATTAATCTCTCTTTCCTCATCCACTTTTTCTATCACCTCTTCAATCTTTTTAGCGATAGCCCTCAAGAATACCTGGGTTCAATATATTATTCGGATCAAAGACCTTTTTTATCCCTTTGGATACGTTATAGGCATTCTCACCATATCTTTGAACAAAAAAGTCTTTCCTTTTGGAAAATTGCCCCCATTCCCCTCCACAGGTTTGGTACTTTATATTAAGTTCAGTCTCCCGCTGCATCCTTTCAAGTATGGCCTTTCTTTTCTTTTCATTATCCCACTCCCTGGGCATCAAGATAGCCGGATGCATGCTAAGAGCACCGATATGACCAAATAAATAAAGGGGAAGCTCGCCTATAGTAGGTAATCCCCTATTAAAATGGGCAACATCATCCATACACTCAACTAAATCCTTTAAATTTGAGAGAACCTCTGCTGATGAAAGCTGCCCTTTTGTTTTTTGCATAACGTAGGTACCAATAACACCCCTTGCTGACCAGAGCTTTCTCCATTCCTGCCCACTTTCAATTCTGTTTGCCTGGATCACATTTTCTTTTTTTAACGATTCCAGAATCTCAGCCACCTTCCCACCTGCTTCATCCTCAGTTATACCTATACACTTAAATATAATAACCGATCCATCCGGTGGCTCCATTCCCTTAATCTCATAGCCTATCCTGGCTGTATCTCTTTCCATGAATTCCATAAATAATGGTGCTGGCCTCCCTTCCAGATACATCCTCTGAACACCTCTGGCCAGAGAGGATAAATCTCCAAAGATAGCTACACCATATGCCTCTTTTAGGATTGGCAAGAGTCTCATCCGGATCCTGGTTATAACCCCATATAGACCATCTCCACCAACAAAAATCCTTGTCAGCTCTGAGCCTGCCGGCCTTCTAAAGCCCATGGTCCCAGTTTCGATAATCTCTCCAGTAGGAAGAACTACCTCAACCCCATATACATAGTCCCCTGGCTTACCAATACTTGTGTCAATGATATGCCCGCTTGTATTGTTAGAGACAAGGCCACCCATGCTTGCAACAAGCCTGCTACCAGGAGCCATAGGTAAAAAATACCCTTTTTTGGCCAATTCCTCCTCAATTACAGCACATCTGCACCCTGCCTCACACTCAACAAAACCATAGTCTTCTAATATTTCAAATCTATTTAGCCTATGGGTATTAATGATGATCCCAGGGCAGTGGGGCCTTGAGGAACCAGCTAACTGGGTCCCTGAACCCCTCACAAACACAGGGATTTTTTGGGCGTTAGCGTATTTCAGTATCTGACTGATTTGCTCCTTTGACCGGGGCATCACCACAACATATGGTATTTGTTCCTGCTCAATCTCATAGGCAAATGCATCTTGTGCATTTCTTATCCTCTCAAAAAGGGATGTACTGACGTACTCTTTTGAGACAATTCCCTCCATTTCTCTAACTAGATTACTTATCTGGTCGTCGCTCAATGTTCCTGGTTGATAGAACTTCTCTATTATCTGTACCTTTTTTGGAACTTCCTTATTAGCTGGAGAAATAAAAGGAGTTGGAGGATGCTCAACTTTTTCCTCTTTAATTTCCTTTTTCTCCTTTGTCTCGGCAAATGGCTTTAACTGATTAATTATTTCGGGAATCACCTTATACAGGTCATCAACAATACCATAATCAGCTACCTTGAATATATGAGCCTCTGGATCGGTATTAATGGCAAGAATAATCTTTGCGCCCTTCATGCCGACAATATGCTGAATAGCACCAGAAATGCCTGCTCCAACATAGAGCTTTGGGTTTACAATTTTTCCTGTCTGCCCCACCTGATCAGCCTGTGGCCGCCAGCCAGCATCCACTGCACTTCTTGATGCCCCCACTGCTGCATTCAGGGTATCAGCTAATTCTTCTATTAATGTGAAGCCACTCTCATCTCCTAATCCTCTTCCACCGGAGACAATAACCTCGGCCTCGGTTAGTTCAGGTCTTAGGGATTCGCGAATGTGCCTTTCCCTGATAAGAACTCTTGGGGTAAGTAAAGATGGAGAAATCTTGATTACCTCACCCTTTCCGGTTGTCTTCTTTATTGGGAAAATATTTGGCCTGAATGTAACAAACTGCATGGGGGTATCTATAGTCATCCTGGCCAAGACCTTTCCTGCATAATATGGATGAAAATAGTGAAATTTCTTATCTCTTATCTCTATGGCCACACAGTCAGAAATTAAACCAGCTCCGAATAATTCTGCCAGTTGCGGAGCAAGCTCCCGACCTATAGCTGTATGGCCCATCATAACAACAGTAGGGGAGTGCTTCCTGATAAGATCTTCTAATATGTGACTATATATCTCTGTTTGATAAAATTTTAATCCCTCATCCTCTGCCAACAATATCTTATCAGGGCCATAAGACCTTATATCATCAAGGTGACTACTTAGATCACTACCTAAAAGGGCTGCTATCAGATCTGTCTGCACCTGATCTGCAACTCTCCTGCCCTCACTCAGTATCTCCTTTGATACCTTTCTCAGTCCCTTTTCAGTTGTTTCTAAAATAACAAAGATGGACATTTTAGACCCTTTTCTACAAGACCTTTGCCTCTTCTCTTATAGCCCTGACAAACTGGCTAACCATTTCACTAAGAGCTCCTGACAGCATCTTCCCCCCTTCCCTTGGAGGGGACAAGATGTATTCCTTTATATGGGTCAAAGGGGCGACATCACCTGGAGATAAACCCAGATCATCAATGGTAAGCCTCTTGATCCCCTTCTTCTTGGCCAAAAGCACATGTTTTAATGAAGGATATCTAACCTCATTAAGGCCTTTCTGGGCGGTAAGTATACATGGAAGCGAAACCTCAGCTAACTCAGTGCCTGCATCTATATCCCTTGTGGCTTCAACTTTCATATTTGAAACATTCAGTTTTGAAACTACATTCACCAGAGGAAGACCCAGAATCTTTGCCAACCTTGATGGAACCTGGGAGGCACCATCATCAATAGCCTCCTTACCGCAAAATATAAGATCATATTCTATTGTTCTAATTAAATGACTTAATGCTATAGCGTAAGAATGTGGACCTGCCTGGGAAAATGAAGGATCATTAACAGCAATGGCCTCATCTGCACCCATAGCCAGACACTGATAGAGGGCCTGACTGGAATCATTTTTTTCAATGGTAATGACCGTAACATGCCCGCCCTGTTTTTCCTTGATCCGTATGGCCTCTTCTAAGGCATATTCGTCGTATGGGTTGATGATATATTTAACCAAACTCTCATCAATCTGACTATTTTCATCTAAAACTATCCTTGTCTCGGAATCAAAGGTCTGTTTAATGCACACAATAATATTCATAGCATTACCCCAATAATTCTTTATTTGTAACTATTCAGCCACCAAGGCACAAAGACCCAAAGAGAAGATGAATATAAATTAAATAATGGAGTTTTCTCATCAATTTCAATGTGCCACGCATTAATCGCCTCAGGCGCATTAAAAAGGCTATTATAAAGAATAATTCTATAATCTTGGTGTCTTGGTGCCTTTGTGGCAAGATACCTGAGTAATTACCTTTATTTTTCTCCCATCCCTCCCTAAGTATCTAAAATCTCTTTAATCTGTTTTTTTACAATATTCTTTACATATCTTATATGCCTTTTAAGTAATTTCTTGGCATCAGAATAATCCCCTCTCTTGAGGGTGTTAACAATACATTGATGATGTTCCAAGGAAATATCTCTTTTGCCATTTTTGCTAAGATAAATTATCTGATACCTTCTTAGAGATACTGCCAGTGTCTTATATAACTCTATTAATCGATATTTATTAGAGAGTTCCACAAGGTTATAGTGAAAACCCGAAATAACGGTAAAGGTATCAGGTTTCTTTAGCAATTCCCTTCCGATCTCCTCGATCATAGCCATTATCTCATCTGGTGATTTTATTGCCCTTTTCTTTATAACATCCATTGCATAACATTCTAAGATTTCTCGAAGCTCAAAAAGCTCCTCCAGATCCTGGGCGCTGATATCCGTAATATAGGAACCTTTACGGGGTAAGGTAGTTATAAGTCCGTCTCTTTCCAAAACCCTAAAAGCCTCCCTAACAGGTGACCTACTTATTCCCATATTTAAGGCAATCTCAGATTCATTTATCTTTTGACCTGGCCTGAAATCCCCAGCAAGAATCCTCTTACGTATGTTATCCAGGACTATGGACATCAAGCTTTTAATCTCTGATCGGCCCCAGTCTGTTTCTTTATCAGGATTATGCTTAGAAATCATAAACCTACCTAAGTTATAAATAGTCGATTGTCGACAATTTTATTGATATATTATCTCTTGTCAAGCAAAATTTCAATTTCATATTATTAAATCTAAATTCTTAAATAATTTTAACCAATTATATAATGATCGACGGTCATTAATCATTATTAAATTAAGTAAGGCCATCTTTAATTTAACCAAAATGGTTGACAAGTACATCTAATATGGTAAATGATCAATATAATGACAAGGAAAGAAAAAAAGATCCCTGTTCTCAACAGGGAATGGTGCAAGGGATGCGGAATCTGTGTAGAGTTCTGTCCGAAAGATGCCTTAGTTATGGATGAAATGGAAAAGGCTCAGATCGCCTACAAAGAAAAATGTGATGGCTGTGGAATGTGTGAGCTTCTCTGTCCTGATCTTGCAATTGAACTCAAATAAGGCCACTAAGGATATTAAATGGTCAATAAAAAATTATCAATTATCAATTTTAATGAGCCTAAGGCTTATTAAATTGCAAATTGTCTAATCTTGGTGCCCGCCCTGGCGCGATATGATTGTAATAAGCTATTAATGCTTTAATATTAAAGAGGCGGTGCTATAAAACTCAGTCATTATATGCCAAGTCTGGGCCAGGGACTTTGTGTCTTTGTGGCTAAATTAAATAAGGAGGCTATTTTCAGGTGAAAAAAAATCTCCTTTTTGTCCAAGGTAACGAGGCCTGCGTTGAGGCAGCCCTTTATGCAGGTCTTGAGTTTTTTGCAGGTTACCCAATTACCCCTTCTACAGAGATTGCAGAGTTACTCTCTTATCGGCTGCCAAAAAAGGGCGGGAAATTTATCCAGATGGAAGATGAGATCTCCTCCATGTGCGCCATAATCGGGGCATCTCTTACCGGAAAAAAGGTCATGACTGCAACAAGTGGACCTGGTTTTTCCCTAAAGCAGGAGGCAATTGGTTTTGCCGTAATGACCGAGACACCCTGTGTTATAGTAAATGTTCAGAGGGGAGGCCCTTCTACAGGACTGCCCACAAGTGTAAGCCAGGGAGATATTATGCAGGCACGCTGGGGAACCCACGGAGAACATGCCATCATAACACTTACAGCCTCCAATAATCAGGATGTCTTTGCCATGACGGTTGAGGCCTTTAACCTATCTGAGACCTTCAGGTCCCCTGTCATCTTACTCTTTGACGAAGTCGTTGCCCACACCAGGGAAAGGCTTATAATGCCGGAACCAGGGGAGATCAGTGTGGTAAAAAGATTAAGGACATCCGTAAAAGAAGGAACCGACTATCACCCTTATCTGCCCAGGGAAGACGGTCGGCTTCCCATGTCTGATTTTGGTGGTGTCCATAGGTATAATGTTACCGGGTTGATGCATGACATGTGGGGTTTTCCTTCAGACAATCCAAAGATCGTATATGGCCTGATGCATCACCTGGTAGACAAGATAGAGGGTCATACAAAAGAGATCACCAGGATAAAGGAATTCTTTATTGAGGATGCAGAATATCTCTTGATCTCTTATGGCTCATCTGCCAGGACTGCCCTTCATGTGGTGGAAAACAGGAGGGCAAGAGGTGAAAAGGTTGGGCTACTGGAGATCCAGACCCTTTGGCCATTCCCTGCCGATACTGTCAGGAAGAGGTGCGCCTCTGTTAATTGTGTTATCGTGGTTGAGATGAATATGGGCCAGATACTTCATGAAGTAAAAAAAGCTGTGGATGACCCTGATAAGGTATTTCTGGCCAACCAGATCAACGGTAGCTTTATTACCCCTACGGACATCTTGAACATCCTGAGAATCATCCAGGGAAAGGGGTCCTGATCAATGCCGGTGAGAGATTATATAAGAGAAAGATTCTTCCCTCACATCTGGTGCCCTGGCTGTGGTCACGGTACTGTAATGGGTTCTATGATCCGGGCGATAGAAAACTTGGGGATAAAGAAAAGCGACATTGTGGTTGTCTCTGGTATAGGATGTTCCTCCCGGATCTGTGGGTATCTCGATTTTCATACCCTACACACTATACATGGAAGGGCCCTTGCCTTTGCAACAGGTGTCAAGCTCAGCAGACCTGAGCTTACTCTAATCGCTCCTATGGGTGATGGTGATGCCTTTGCTATTGGCGGTAATCACCTTATACACGCAGCAAGGCGCAATATTGATATCACTGCCATTATCATGAACAATAGCATCTATGGTATGACAGGAGGGCAGTATTCGCCTTTAACCGGATATGGCGACTTTGCAACTACTGCCCCCTATGGCAATATAGATCGATCCTTTGATGTTGTTAAGCTTGCCATGGGGGCCGGGGCATCATTTGTAGCCAGGACAACAACATATCATGTGAGATCAATGATAAAGATACTGGAAAAGGCAATTACACATAAGGGGTTTTCAGTAGTAGATATCTTATCACAGTGCCCTACCTATTTTGGCAGAAAGAACAAACTCGAAAGTGCAGTTGATATGCTTAAATATTACAAGACCCATACAATCCCGATAGGCAGCAAGGAGAAAGAGAAAAACCCGGATCTGATCGAAAGAGGGATATTTGTCCAGGAAAAATACCCAGAGTATTGCGCTGAATATGATAAGATTATAGAAAAGGCCTCTAAAGAAAGGTAAGTAATGGAAAGATGTAGAATTATCTTCTCTGGTTCAGGTGGACAGGGTGTAATCACGGCAGCTATCATCCTTGCTGAAGCAGCAATTCTACATGAAGGACTAAATGCGGTACAGTCCCAATCATACGGTCCAGAGGCCAGGGGAGG
>JAUWNK010000010.1 GCA_030612685.1 Desulfobacteraceae bacterium | reverse complement strand
GGAATTCTGACATTCTTGATTTTAAATTAGGCGATTTGCCTATGGAGTGCTGCGAATAGGTTATAGGTAAATAGAAAAGTGGAATGAGGAGATACTGCCTGTGCGTGTTAGCACGCGGGCAGAGCATTAAAGATTTTCAGAAAAGTATTATGATATTAGGCCGCCCCGGTCAAATATGCTTTGCATTTTACAGGGCAGGCAGATTAACACAGATTAAGAATAAATATTATTTGCATGTACCTGCCCGCCATCCCTGCCCGACATCCGGCAGGCGGGTAGCAGGCGGGTCTGTGTAAGTCTGCGTCCCATTTATAGAAATTATTTTCTTTCCAACATCTCCTTTGGGACCTCGGCCTTTTCCGGCCATCCATCCGGTATTACCTGGCCGGGCTTCTCTCCGAATTTCTTCTTGTCAGAATGGAGTTTTGGCCTTTTGAATTCCTCCCTGGGCTCCTTTGGGATCCTGCCATTGAGGATGGCCTCCGAGCGCAATCTTCTACCGAGGGTCTTTTCCATCAAGGTGCCAAGCTCTAAAACCCTCTCGATATTGATACCATCTATATCAATACCCATCTCATCTAACATGACACACATATCCTCAAAGGTGACCAGTCCTACTACAGTAGGATCTTTATAATAATAGGCACCTGTGCCAGCCACAGGGGTTCTATCCAGGAAATTGGTCGGCTGTCCGCCGGTGCCGCCCAGGGTTCCCTCGAAGATCTCAATACCTGCCTGAAGTGCAGCAAGGACATTTGCCATACCCCAGCCCCTGGTTACATGAAAATGGGCCACATGCAGCTCTGGATTTGGAATCTCATCCATGATCATGGAAAAGTACCTGTATACCTGATCAGGTGGGGCGGAACCATCGTGGTCGGCATGTTCGATATCATCGGCACCAATGCTGAGCCACCTTTTTGTAAACTCTACTGCATCCTCTAACTTAGTCGGACCAGATACGGGGCTGCCCCAGATAGTGCTCACAGTTCCATTCATCTTGATGCCGGCATCTTTGCATTTCTTGATGCACCTTTCTGCCTCCTTCCAGTAAGCAGGCAACGTTGTACCACTATTTGCAAAGTGATGTTCCTCATCTGTTGAGACCATCATAAGGAGTCTGTCAGGGCCAAATCCCTTTTCTTTAAACTCAATAGCCCTGTCCACGGCCGGTTCCCTGATAGTTATAGCTGTCCATTCAATATCGTCTTTGTTTATGTTTCGTTTGCTCAGCCGTTTTTCAAATATAGATCCCCTAACCTCTTTGAACACCTCTTCTGCATCCTTGAACTGGGGCATGCCCCTGGGATTTCCCAGATTTGTAACCTCAAGCCTCTTCACACCAGCAAAGACCAGCTCCTGGAGGTAATAGATCTTTGCCGCTGTAGGGATCCATATCTCCTCATGCTGGATCCCATCCCTGATGCTTATCTCGGCAAGCCTGACCTTTTTAGGCATCCTTGTATTGTGTTTAAAAATATCATATTCACTCATTTTATTCCTCCCTTCTGTTTTCTATCCCTTGATAGATCTTGGAGTCAACATCAGGTGATGCGGACAGATACTCTTTGGATTTTGATAACAGCTTCCGGCAAAAGCAATAAAATAATCCCTTAGTTGTGTCATGGGCACAACCTCATCCACCAGACCAGCCTTTGCACAGTATGTGGGCCTTGACTGATCATAATACTGTTGAGCAAGGGCGTTCATTTTATCAATCACTGGCTCAAGGGGGTTGCCAGCATCCTTTTCCTTTACCAACCTTCTTGAAAAGGCAGCAGCAGCAGCAGTTTCACCGTGCATCACATAGATTTCTGTAGTAGGCACACCAATGGTAAAGGCATTATTCCTGGTTGCCTGCGGTCCCCCCATGATGTAATGGGCAGCGGCCGTTCCTTTTCTCAAGACAACGCACATCATGGGAAGTTCTGAACTCTCAATAGAGTAAATAAGTGACTGTCCAAGTCCAAGTAGCTCTGCCTTCTCAGCAATGTCACCAACATCAATACCACTTGTGTCTTGAACCCAGATTATAGGTATCCTGTCCCTGCCGCAGAACATGACCAGCTCATTCATTTTTATAAGACCTTCTCTGTAAAACTTACCGCCTATGCCCAGATATTGATTCTCTGCATAGTGGGGATAACCCTTACCCAGAAAACCCTGCCTATTGGCAATAACTCCAACCAGGAAACCGTCTATCTTGGCAAGTCCGCAGTATACTTCAGGGGCATAGTCTGGTCTGTATTCCATGTGTTCGCTTCCATCAAAAACGCGGGCCAGCACCTGTTCAATGCTATAGGTCCTTTTTTGTTCAAAGGGAACAATAAGATTAAGATCCTCCGCCGGATAAATCGGATCAGCAGGTTCTGCTACCCTGAACGTCGATGGGTCATACATGGGCATACCTGCCATACATTTCTTTATAGCCTCGAGAACACCTTCCTCGGTATCAAATACCTCTCTCATAAAGCCAGTCACATCATGGTGAATTCGAGTTCCCCCTGGAGGAACCTGTTTGAACTTTCTTGTTGCATCGATTAAGGTCTCTGCACCATCAAGATCAAATCCTCCCTTGGGAGACATACCACTGACAATGCCTCCACCACCTACTGCCATGTTTGATTTTTCATGGGCGAAGATGATAGATGGGCTTATTGCATGATATCCGCCGCCAGCAGGATTTGTACCGTACATACCACAGATAACATGTATGCCCTTTTGTTCCAGCTCAGCATGCCTGAAAAATGTCCTTCCACCAGATCTCCTGCCAGCATAAACCTTTTCTTGTTCCGTTAGCTTTACGCCACTGCAGTTAAGTATCCAGACAAGGGGAATGTTCAAACATTCGGCAATATCCTGGGCCCGGAAAATATGCTCCCGCTGACCAGGTATCCAGGCCCCTGCAAGAACCTTATTGTCTGAGGCAATAATTGAGGCGTATCTGCCTGATATCTTGCCCAAACCAGTTACCACTCCGGTTGACCCCTCCTGATTGAACTCAGGGTCATAGAGGCTGTTTAATGGTGAAAATGTACCAGGATCAACTAAAAGCTCGATCCTTTCCCAGGCCGTCTTTTCCCCTCTTTTGTGGATCTTTTCAACCGGAAGACCTGCTATTTTTCTTTTCTCTACGGCCTCGGCTACCTCCTCTTCAACCTTGGATATCTCAAGGGCATTGGCCTCTTCCTTTTTTCTTTCATTTTCTTTCAGCTCTTTTCCTATTGGAGCCATTTTTTCAAAATACTGTCTCATCTTAACTTACCTCCTATAATCTATAATCACCTACTTTTTGCTCAAGTGTTGCTATCAGACCTGCCCGGAATCTTGGATCCCTGTAAAGTCTGGCATCAGCCTTCATCTCTTTTTCAACAAATGAATTTTCATCAAATTTTGATGGCTCATAACCCTCGAGAAGGTCGGTTAAGGCATCTATGGATTGTGGTGCCAGGGGCCTTCCGATCTTAGCGATCTCCTCCTTCACCTCTCTTAAGGGTTTTCCCCAGAGATGGGAGTAATTTTCCGGCTTCCTTCTACTGTCAACCTCGACAGAGACCTCCTCTTTTGTTGCCAGGGTTAATCTGTCTTTTTCACCAACCTTTGGGATTTCTTCTGTTGGGCATGTAGCAAGTTCCAATCCCTTTGGAAGTAAAAGAAGTCCTGCCTCTTCATTGTGAGTCTCTAAGTCTTCCTGATACTTTGCCTTATCAGCCTCACGGTCATCAGTTTTCTGCCTCTTTGGAAAAGGGAAAGGAATATCTACAACTACATTATAGGTTCCGATATCTTTTAGCTGGTTGGCCTTTACCTCTTTTGATGTCTTGGCCATATATTCTGCATTGATCGGGCCAGCCTTAACCAAGGTTCTGGCTATTCCTGACCAACCCGGAATAAGGCCAATCGTGGCCTCGCTAAAACACATACCGCTACGGGAGTCACCAACTAAAATATCGGCCATAAGGGGAATCTCTGCTGAACCACCAAATCTTGTCCCTCCTCCGCAAACAGCGACTACCCTCAAGTATTGGGCAATCTTTCTAATGATTCCATGGAGGGCAATCCCCTTCTTTAACCTGTTATCCGCCCATTCAAAGAGCTGGTCTACCTCCTCTGCTGAAGCCCCACTTGCCTCCTTAGCTTTTTTTGTCTCCAGTGTCCTGTCAAGTTTGTCCAGGCTTTCCTTGAGATCTCCACCAGCGTGTACCGGATCATTGGCTCCATAGAGGATAAAAAATTCAAGATCATCCCTTTTCTCAAAAACCTTATCTAAACCCTCTAAATGGGCATCCAGCCCCGGGTTTCCTACCTGATGAACCGGTGGGTTATAATAACATAGAATAGCACCAGCCTTTCCCTTAAAAGTGACCTGGTCAATTATAAGGTATGCCTTACCCTCTGACCATTCATAGATTGGTCCGAGATTTTTATATCCTGCAATCTTATCGGATCTGACCAAGCTTGCTGGACCTTTCATAAAATACCTCCTTTGTATTCGGGTTGATAATTTATGGGACTCTATATACAATGATATTAATCCTTATTCAAGTAATATCGTAATAAGTTTAATTTAAAATTTATCCAGGAGAATGACTTAAAGTTGAGAGTCTTAATTGTCCGGCCGAGCGCCCTGGGCGACACCCTTATGTTGACTCCAGCCCTTTGTCAAATAGCTGATAAGGTAGAATTAACATTATTAGGGAGAAGGCCAGGGATTGATTTTTTAAATCCCTTCTTAAGGCATTGCCTTGATTATGAAAAGGGAGGATGGCACACTTTATTTTTGGAAAACCCTAATTGCAAGGATCTCCCCTTACCTGAAGTGGACAGGGTAATATCTTTTCTCAGTGACCCTGGTAATAAAGGAACGAAAGGCTTAAAAGTCTGTCTAAAAAATATCCCTATCTTTTCATTTCCGCCTTTTCCACCCAAGAAAGAAAAAATACATGTTGCATTATATTTAGCATCATGCCTTGAAAAATCTGGACTGCCTGTTAATCCTGAGGAGGCCATAGAAGAGGCCATGAGGAGGCCTTTGTTTGGAAAAAATGAACTATCGAGATCGGGGAGCATTGTTGTTTTGCATCCAGGCTCTGGAAGTAAAAAGAAAAACTATCCACCCGAATTTTGGCTTGACCTGATAAGGGGCAAAGCTCTTGGACTATTCCATAAAAGAATCTTGCTTTTAGGGCCAGCAGAGGAGGAATGGTATCAAATCTTAGCCAAAGGGCTATCAGGGGTAGAAATAGAGATTGTTCATTCCCCTGATAAAGACAGACTATTATCATTGCTGAAAAATGCCTCCCTTTACATTGGACATGACAGCGGCATAACGCACCTAACAGCAATGCTTGGAACACAAACAATAGGCCTTTTCAAAGACAGTGATCCCCTTCAGTGGGCTCCATTGGGCCTGGATGTTACAGTAATTTCTGATGTTAAATCTCCTAAAATTATCTATAAGAAAATTAAGGAAAAATTACAGCAATAGTTCACCGGAGGCAAAATATTTGACAGGATAACAGGATAAACATGATATAAATCCAGTTAATCAAAACTATCTATCACAATCCAGCCAGTGGCGGGATAATATGGAATATAAAGAAGTGACGGAAACAATTATCGGCTGTGCTTATGGTGTTTATAATAAAATAGGGTTTGGTTTTCTTGAAAGTGTATATGAAAAATAGTCGCAAAACCTATGAGCCTGATTCTTAATTTTGGAGAAAGATAAGGTTGAAATTAAGCGTAAGATCGAAGATCTGAAATAAGAGATCAACAGGATTAGAAAAAACTATCATGTCAATCCTGTTTATCCTGTCTAAAAATAGCTGAACTATTACCTTTCGGCTTGACTGATTTAAGGGGCTTAAGTATCCTTCTATGAAATAATTTCAGACAATATTGTAAGATAATTTTAAAGTCGGGGGTATATATGGATTATTCATTATCAATGGAACATGAGATCTTAAGAAAATCTGTAAGGGATTTTGCTGAAAATGAGATAAAGCCTGTAGCCAGGGAACTGGATGAGAAAGAGGAATTCTCTTACGATACCATGAAGGCCATGGCCGGACTTGGCCTTTTTGGTATGTTTGTGAGTGAAGAATACGGAGGCCAGGGGATGGATTATGTCTCCTATATTATTGCTACTGAAGAAATTGCCAGAATTGATGGGTCTCATGCTGCCACCATCGCTGCTGGTAATTCCCTGGGTATTGGGCCCCTTTATTATTATGGAAATGAGGAACAGAAAAAAAAGTATCTTCCAAAGGCATGCAGCGGTGAGACTCTCTGGGCCTTTGGACTAACTGAGCCTAATGCCGGCTCTGATGCTGGAAATACCAAGACAAACGCTGTTCTTGATGGGGACGAATGGGTAATAAATGGGAGCAAGATATTTATTACAAATGGGTCAACTGATATTACTGCTGGTGTCGTAGCACTGAGCAAGACAGGAACAAGGAAGGATGGCCGGCCAGAATTAACATCGATTATAGTAGAGAAAGGGACCCCTGGCTTTGAGGCAAGGACTATGCATGGTAAGTTGATGTGGCGGGGATCCGATACGAGTGAGCTATATTTTGATGACTGCAGGGTACCAAAAGAAAATCTTCTGGGCCCGGTGGGTGACGGCTTTCATCAGATGCTTGCAACCCTGGATGGGGGAAGGCTTTCCATAGGTGCAATGGGTTTAGGTGGGGCACAGGGGGCATTTGATATGGCCCTTAAATATTCCAAGGAGAGGGTTCAGTTCGGCAAGCCAATATCGACATTTCAGGTCAATTCCTTCAAATTAGCAGATATGGCCACAGAGATAGAGTGTGCGAGACTGCTCCTCTATAAGGCCTGCTGGCTGAGAGACAATGAACAGCCATTTGGAAAAATTGCAGCCATGGGCAAATTATACTGCTCTGAGGTCATGGGAAGGTGTGTTAACCATGCTGTCCAGCTACATGGTGGATACGGGTTGATGAAGGAATATGATATTGAGAGATTCTATCGGGATCATAAGCTGTTAGAGATTGGCGAAGGAACCAGTGAGGTTCAGCGGATAGTGATTTCTCGATTAATCGATGCAGTTTAGTTAACCCTACAACGTCATTCTTGGCCTGTTAAATATGTTCATTAATAAGCGCTGTCACCTGTAAGGCGCTTATTTAATGGGATGAAGCTTACTCTTATAAATGTAGTAGATTTATTTTTGAAGATTATCTGCCAGACATAAAAATTAAATAAGTTACGTAGTAGGGTTAAATGTTAGACAAGATTCTAGGCAGGAATATTGCCACGTATGTTAAGGCCCATCGGGGCATGATAATATTGACAATTATCCTGACCGCCTTGTCAGCCATCTTTGTAGTAGTACCTGTCTACCTCCTTCAACCCTTTATTGACGAAGGAATGAAAACGGCAAGCGATCCTGTTGAATGGAGGATTCCCTGGCTAACATTCCAATCTCCCCTGTCATTTAAGAAAACAGAACTGACACTGGTGAGCGGGATCTCACCGAATCAGTTACTCATCCTCCTTACTGGTATTGCATTCCTCTCTATCCTCTTTAAATCAATTACCCTTTACTTAAGTAAACTTGCAGCAACAGCCTTCTCAAACAGGGCCATTAAAACATTACGGGTTGATCTGGCTGAAAAGTTTATCTCTCTGCCCTTAACATTTTATCATAAACGTAAAAGTGGCGAGCTTATTGCAAGAGCTACAGCAGACCTGACAGTAATGCAGGGTTATATAAGCAATATCATTATAGGTCTTGTCCAGCACCCCTTAACAGCAGCGGTCTTTCTTGGCTACCTCCTTTTCATGAATTATAAACTTACCATACTGGCTATTATTTCTACACCTTTAATCGTTGGCCTGGTCAGGCTTTTTGGCCGTAAGGTTAAAAAACATGCCACCAGGGTTCAGGACGCAACTGCAGAGGTGACATCAAGCTATCAGGAGATTCTCTTATTACTCAAGGTTATTAAGGGATTCTGTAGGGGTACATATGAATCCAAGAGATTTAGGGAGCTTGCTGATAATCTGTATAAAAAGGTTATGCAGTGGAACAGGTGGCGGCTCGGTCTTAGTCCCATGATGGATTCAAGCGTGTTCTTGACTCTTCCAGTTGTGGTAATAATAGGAAAGATTTACTTCCATCATACCTTAGGAGAACTTATTGCAATGCTCTATGCCTTCTCTGCTGCATATGTTCCTGTTAAAAAACTGGCCAGTATATATAATGATTTGAGGACACTTCAGGGTGCAACCAGAAGG
This sequence comes from Desulfobacteraceae bacterium, assembly GCA_030612685.1. GTDB lineage: Bacteria > Desulfobacterota > DSM-4660 > Desulfatiglandales > B25-G16 > JAUWNK01. The sequence continues at coordinate 23,907 of JAUWNK010000010.1, read as the reverse complement.
GTCTTTGATATAATGCATACTGTGCCAGATATACAGGATAAGCCAGCAGCAAGAAAGATGCCGAGACTAAAAAATACAATAGAGTTCTCTCATGTTGATTTTGGCTATGAACCAGGGGAATTAATTTTACGTGACATTTCTTTTACAGTAAATACAGGGGAGATGGTGGCCTTTGTCGGTTCAACTGGGGCAGGTAAAAGTACCCTCTTGGATCTAATTCCTCGTTTTTACGATGTACGCTCTGGTTCTATTACCATTGATGGAATGGATATCAGGGATGCAACACTGGAGTCCTTAAGAGATCAGATTGCCACTGTAAGCCAGGAGAGTCTTCTTTTTCATGACACCATTGCCAATAATATAAATTACAATGGAGACCATTATAAAAAGGAAGACATTGAAAATGCATCCAAAATTGCCCAGGCCCATGATTTCATCATGGCCTTTTCAGGTGGGTATGAAACAATTGTTGGTGATAGAGGAACGCTTATATCTGGTGGGCAGAGACAGAGAATTGCAATAGCCAGGGCTATCATTAAAGATCCGGCTATCATGATTCTTGATGAGCCTGCCTCAGCCCTTGATCCAGAAAGCGAGCTTCTAATCCAGGAGGCCATAGAGAACCTCCTTGGAAAGAGGACCATCTTTGTTGTTTCCCACCGCTTGAATACAATCCGAAGGGCTGATACCATCTATGTTATGGAGAATGGGAGGATTGTTGAGTCAGGCACACATGAGAAGCTTATTGCTGCAAACGGTAGATATAGGGACCTATATGATATCCAGTTCAGGCGGTAATTCCCATAACGAAGCTTCGCTTCAAACCGACAAGTTGCAAGGAACATGGGTATCTCTTTTCAGGTAATGAACTGGGCAGTACCTTCTGCTCGTCCATTACCGATGCTCCGGGCGGGCGGCCATCTAAGTCTTGGACTCTCGAGGGAGAGGTGACGGGTAAGTTCTCTAAGGCCTTCCCGCCCGCCTTCACCCGTGCCATTAGCTGGCTTACACGTATCTCTTTTTCATACCTGAAAAGAGATACCCATGCTCCTTTTAAACTTGACATAAATCCGCCGTAAGTCTGGCGGATAAATGTTAAGATCTTAGCTTATATAGACACTTAGTGCCTAACGGTCTTCTGTGGGCTCGAAGGATAGTTACTCCTATCTCCCACCCCTAAGGGCTTTTTTGATGTCCAGATAAGTGTCCTTGATCCAGCGTGACACTTTCTCAATGACTGTCCTGTTGAAATATTCTCTGTCTTCGTCGGCAATATTTTCATACTTGCCATCATATTTCAACTTCACCCAGGCGTTGAAATCAAATTTCCTTGCAAGATTATAGAGATAGTGATTTAGAGGCGCAAAACCCGGTTTCCTGACGATAGAAACACCAAAGTCGATCACACAGGGCATCCGTCCTTGGACAACGAGAAGGTTGCTCTTTTTCTTGAGGTCTGTATGCGCAACATCCGCCTTGTGCAGCTCTTTGATCAGGTTCAAAAGGCTCTCAAAAAATACGCCTCGATCCTTGATCCGGGCCCTATATACCAGAATCCCGTCAATGAATTCGAGCACCAGATAGCGCCCATCTAGAAGGCCATAACAGTGTGGTACACCATGTACTTCAGATAGCCTTGAGTAGACCCTATACTCATTGCGCAACATCGCCCGGCGGATTAGTCTGCCTAATCCCCGCCCTATAGGAGCTTTGAGGATTAGACGCTGACCTTTGCCTTCATACAGGTAGACATGGCCCTGATAACCGCGGCTTAAAATGTTCGACCCCGTTTTTACGCTTTCCTTGACCCACTGAAGGAGCTCGTTTTCGGTGAGGTTATTAATATTTTTAAACATTGGTGTCACTGGGAGTTCAATAGAGCCCCAAGGATAGGCAGCACAGCCAAAAAAGGAGAAACAGGGCAATAATGGGCTCGCCGTTATGTCGCAGGCTTTGCATGAACGACCAGCTACCACGTTGTGCGGGCCGACAAGAGGTAAGGCGTGGAATAAGTGCCCTGGTCCCTTTGCGCCATTCCTCCCACTCCTCTTTAAACATGCGATGAAGCTTTTCATCTTCTCGACGGATGGAAGGAGGATAAAAGGCGAGCAAGATAAATATTAACATGGGCAGGCTCCACCATAAGTTGGAGGCAATGGCAAACCCGAATCCCAACGTGAGATTGCCCACATAGAGAGGGTGCCTGACATAGGCATAAGGCCCGTCGGTGGCAAGGATCTTGTTCTTTTTAATGTGGCCCGATGCCCATAGTCGTGCCGCAATACCCAGGATAACCAGCACTGCACCAGCAAAGAACAATATCTTTTTTGGTTCGCCTGCAGTACTGACCAGGATAACAAATGCAATGCCAAGGAATTGACGGAAGCGTTCCCGTTTGTATCGAATATCATGAAGGAATCGTTGTAAACCTAAAGCTATTGCCATTGATTCAGTTCTTTTCAGCCAATATTATGAGCGTAATTATATTGCTGCCGACAGAGGCGTCACGCATAATGATTCAAGTTATAGTAATAGCAAGAATCTCTTTTTGGTGAGGCACTATAAGAAATAGGCGGTCGCATGTCAACGGGAAAGGCATTGCAATATATAGCAATTGCTCTTGATGTGATCTTTGGATGACCCACTTCCCATTATAAAAATCAAGAGTACAGGGTAGGATTTGAGTTGCTATTTAAATAAAAAATAGCTATATTGAATAGTTCTATTAAAATTTTACATTCTTAAAGGAGTGATTTTATGTCTACTGAAGAAATAGAAAGAACATTTTCTGGTGGTACTAAATATGTCCTGGATGAGGAACTGGCAAAGATAGTAAATATCACCATGGCCCTCGAGATGCCTCTTCTTTTGAAAGGGGAGCCAGGCACAGGAAAGACCATGCTGGCCTATGCAATCGCCGAGAGTCTCAGGATGCCTCTAATTGTCTTAAATGTAAAATCCAGCATGAAACTAATTGATGCCCTTTATCAATACGATACCTTGACACGCCTGAACGACAGCAGGTTTGGTGACTCCAAGAGGGATATAAGCAACATTGAGGACTATATCAAGATGGGGAAGATCGGACAGGCCTTTGTGGCAGATGAAAGAGCTGTTCTTTTGATAGATGAGATAGACAAGGCAGATACCGATTTTCAGGATGATATGCTCGATGTTCTGGACCAGATGGAGTTTGATATCCTCGAGATTGATAAAACTATTAAAGCAAAACAGAGACCAGTGATAGTTATTACATCTAATGCTAAAAAAGATCTCTCGGATCCATTTCTTGGAAGATGCAATTTCCATCATATAGCCTTTCCCGAGCCTGATATGATGCGAGAGATTGTACAGGTCCATTTTCCTGATATAAACCAGGATCTGCTCGAAACTGCTGTGAAAGCCTTTTACAGGCTCAGGGAGTTTAAGGAAGTGGAAAAGAAACCGGCGACAAGGGAACTTATAAACTGGATCAGGGCAATGAATGCCGATCCTGATTTTAGGGTAAAGGATATAATTAAGGGCGATATCCCATATCTGGGCGTTTTATTTAAGAAAAGCCCAGATTATGCAATTGCCCAGAGGGCTGTCTCCAGGCATAGGTTATAGGTCTTGTTTACTGAATTTTTTTATACATTACGCCAGGTTGGTGTGCCCGTTACACCCACCTCATTCCTGAGGCTGCAGAAGGCCCTCAGTAAAGGCCTCATCAACTCCGTTGACGATTTCTATATATCCTCAAGGGCAATACTAATAAAAAGCGAGCGTTATTTTGATCTCTTTGACCAGGTGTTTGCCCATCATTTCAAGGGGGTTGAGCTCTCCGATCCTACCGAATTTGATTTATCCGAGGCGGCCAAGGCCCTGTTAGATGCCTGGTTAAAGGATCCACAGGCTATTGCAGATGCCCTTGGGATTGATGAAGACTCTCTCGCTCACTTGAGCCCGGAGGAGCTCATTGACTATTTTCTTGAAAGATTAAAAGAGCAGACTGAAGCCCACCATGGTGGAAGCAAATGGATAGGTACAGGAGGCACTTCACCTGTAGGTCATTCAGGATATCATCCCGGTGGCATGAGGGTTGGGGGCATGTCCAGGAATAAATCGGCAGTCAAGGTTGCAATGGACAGGAGATACAGAGACTATTCTTTGGCTGGCCCTCTCACTCGGACTCATATGGGGGAGGCCCTGAAAAGATTGAGGAATATGATACCAACTGGACCCAAGGATCGGGTCAATATTGATGAGACTATCTATCAAACCATGAAGAATGCGGGAGAGATCGAGATTATCTTTGAGCGGAGTTTAAAAGATAGGCTAAAGGTCATCCTGGTTATCGATAATGGTGGTTGGTCAATGGATCCATATATTGATATGGTTCAGAGCCTCTTTGACTATTCCAGGAGCCAGTTCAAGGATCTGAAGACCTATTTCTTCCACAATACTATCTATGATTATCTGTGGGTGGACCCTCCGCGGCGTTCAAAACCATATGCAGTAGATGAATTTGTTAGGATAGATCCGGAAACAAGGTTTATCATTGTAGGCGATGCAAGTATGGCGCCCTATGAGATAATGGCCACTGATGGGTCGATCCATTTAGAGGAGAGGAGTGGTAGGCCAAGCATAGAGAGGTTGCAGTTCCTCGCCGATAACTTTCGGCACTCTGCCTGGCTTAATCCGAAGTCATCGGTAGAGTGGCCTTACACAGGGACCATTAATATTATACGACAGATCTTTCCCATGTTTGAAATCACCCTGGATGGCCTGGAAAAGATGGTAACCCATGTGATGAGTAAGAATTGAGATAAAGTTGTTAACAAAAACCTGGCTCATTATATCGATAAGGAAAATGCTTTCTGTTGAGAATATGCCTTGAGAATGTCAAATGTCAAAGCCCAAAGTTCAAATGAATGTCAAAACCCAAAGGCCAAATAGTGAGGCTTTGATATTGGAGCATTTGGATTTGATTTGACATTTGGGTTTTATCATTTGACATTTTCATTAAACCGATCATCTTGAGAATTCTGTACGTCATTCAGGCTCTAAACTCATAAACATCATCTTAAAATCTATAACATGACTCCCCGTTTTGTCGTCCATGAGCACAATGCCTCTCATCTCCATTACGATTTTCGCCTGGAGTTAGAGGGGGTTTTGAGGTCCTGGGTTATACCGAAAGGCCCTTCCATGAATCCATCTGAAAAGAGGTTAGCCTTGTTGGTAGAGGATCATCCAGTGGAATACATTGATTTTGAAGGGATTATATCAGAGGGGTGCTATGGAGCAGGTACCGTGGTGATCTGGGATAGGGGAACCTATAAACCAGTTGAGATGGGGCAGGGAAGAATCACATTTTTTCTTGATGGAGAAAAATTAAAGGGTGCCTTTACTTTGACACATCTTAAAGGAAGAGGTAAGAGAAATGAGTGGCTCCTTATAAAGAAAAAGGACCAATATGCCAGTTCGAACTGGCGGCTGGAAAGGAGCCTGACATCAGAGAAACAAAGGGAGTTAAGGGAGCGGATTCATCCATGCAAGACGACATGATTATGCTAAACGCTTTCAAATAATTCCGATGATAGATATTTCAAAGATTGATTATTCCGCATTTGATAGGCCAGAGATCCTTATGTTTCTGTTTCATCCCAGGCCGGAATGGGGCTCTGCCGGGACCACACCTTCTACTGAGGATATGCTAATCCAGGTGGAAAAGGATGTAGTAGTAGGTGCACGGTTTCATCTGGCAGGAAAGGAGGCTCCTAACATACTTTTCTTTCATGGAAATGGTGAGATTGTGGCTGATTATGATGACATAGGACTATTATATCCGAGGATGGGCATAAACTTTTTACCTGTTGACTATCGAGGGTATGGACGCTCCAGTGGTAAACCAACGATTACTGCCATGATGAGAGATGCTCATGTAATATTTGACTATGTCCAGAACTGGCTCAAAGAAAAGGATTTCACAGGCCCCTTTATTGTAATGGGCAGGTCCCTTGGTAGCGCCTCTGCCCTTGAGATTTCAGCCCATTATAGGGACCAAGTAGACGGCCTTATCATTGAAAGTGGCTTTGCCTATGCCAGGCCCCTTCTGAGGCTTTTAGGTATTGACATGGAGGCATTGGGAATAAAAGAGGAGGAAGGGTTTCGCAATATAGACAAGATAAGTAAATTTGATAAAACTACCCTGATTATCCACGCAGAGAATGATCAAATTATTTCCTTTACTGAGGGCCAGGCCCTTTATGATGCATGTCCGGCACCGGATAAAAGGTTCCTCGAGATTCCCGGAGCCAATCACAATGACATTTTTTTGAGGGGCATGAGAGAATACATGAAGGCAGTAAAGGATCTTACCGGAAGATTAGTCAAACAGGGCCTCTAATTGTCAAATCTTATTCTGCAAGAGCTCATTCTATCTATATCTGATAAATCAGGCAGGTCTTTCTTTCATTGCCTCATAATACCTTCGCTCGTAGTGAGAGTTTGTCTTTTTGTCAAAAGCCGCTTCATCTTCATGTATATACCTTTCGCCTTCCCAATTTCCACAGGCAAGAACTACTGGCTCGCCAAGTTCAAACTTCTTACCACAAGCAGGACAACCCTCGGTATTAAGAGTGTTAAGTTTTTCAAGGTCTATGAGGGTCTTAGATCTGCTATGGGTTTCCATGAATAACCCCTTTCTTTGTTTGTAATTGTAAACAGCCCTTTAATGTAACTTCTCAAAAAGTCTGGGTATAATTATCGGTTAGGCTATCTAAAATGTAGGGCCCGTTCCCTGAACGGGCCGATGAGAGCATCGGCCCCAACCTTTTTCACAAATTTATTGAGATATTACCCTTTAGCTTATCGTAACTACTCAGCAAATGACCCCAACGCTGCGCTTCAGAGTTATTCATTAAAGAAACTTTAAGTCAAGCATGGAGATGTCTTTTTTTGTTTTATGCCCTTGAAACAAGAGCCCGTGCTGGGCCCCGATAATCGGGATTTATAGCAACTTGACAATGCTATTATAAGCTCCGCCTATTAAATCCCGATTATCGGGGCCACTCCTGTGCATTTATAAGGGCATAACAAAAAAAGACATCTCCATGCTCTTTTGGACATTTAGTTTCTTATGAGGTTGCCAGGTTCACGGTTAGTTGCCTTGGGCTCTTCATATTACTCGAGCATGTAGGGGGGCATTTTATATGAAACCCTATTCGGTGGGGTATAAAACCCCACCCTACGTAATAAATAGGGGTAAAACCCATATAGTTGATAAATCCACAAACTGCAGCGCGCCCTGTCAGAGTCCCCTAACAGGGTAAATGTTCGACTGGCTTGTTCGTAGACACTAACAGTAAACCCTGAACCCCGGAACTTTGAGTAGTTACAACTTATCTTTTATTTGTAATAGACGGTTTTGTTGCTACGATAAGATGATTTGAGAAAAGCTTTCGAGCCACCCTCCATACATCTACTGCTGTGACCTTCTGAATGAGGGCAGGATATTTGCTATCATAGTTACTGCCCAATCCTAATGTCTCATTTAAAGCAGCACTTGATGCCTGAGCAGCGATCTTTTCAAGACGGAGCTCATGCATAGTTATGCACATATCCTTGGCCCTTTTTAGGGTTTGATCATCCACCTCTTTTTTTTGGATTAAGGCCATCTTATCAAGAATAATCTTGAGCACCATATCATAGTTGTCTAATGTTGTCTGGGCAATCACCCCGAAAAAACCTCCATCGATCCCAAATGCCGGATATGCATGGACATAATAGACAAGGCTTCTGCCACCTCCTCTGAGCGCATCGTGGAGCCAACCGCTTGGGTATCCTATCCCAGAGATAATGGCATCAAGCACATGCACAACAGGAATGTCTCTGTCGGTAATGGTCAACCCATTATATCCTACAAAAATGGCAGCCGATGTCTTCTCGTTGGATACCTCAAAGGTTTTGTCCTGGTCAATGTTGTGGGTTTCAACCTCTATAAGTGGCTCTTGTAAAATGCCTGGCTTAAAATTTTTAAAGGCATTTTCAACCTTTGAGGCTACGACCTCTGGGTCTATATCACCAAATATAGCCAAAACAGCGTTATTTGGTAGCATAATGGATTCATATAAGTATCTAACATCTTCTTCAGAAAAGCCCTGCACTGTTTCAACCGTGCCTATAACATCATTTTTGTAAGGATGTTTATGGTAATAATGTCTTTTTAAAAGTCTGGTAATCTCCCTTTCCCATTGTTCATCGAGTCTCTTGATGGCCAGGATAGTTTCGCGCCGCTGTTTTTCTATTTCATTATCTGGAAAAATGGGGTTGAGCGCTACATCGGCAAGCAAATCCAGAGCAGTATCAAAGTTTTCTTTTAGGGTTGAGACCGAGATGCTGACCGAATTGGATCCAGAACTCGAGCTGATCGATCCACCCTGATCTTCAATGGTCTTTGCAATCTCGATCTTGGACCGAGTTTTTGTCCCCTTGGTCAGAAGGGCTGCCATAAAATGAGAAAGACCTTGTTTTTCAGGGGGTTCAAATCTGAGTCCGCCCTTTACCAGAAATTTGAAAGAGACAATAGGTGCAGCGGGATTTCTTTTTAAAAGAAGTGTCATCTGATTCGGGAGTATGATCTTTTCAATCTTAGCTTGCACAGCAGAAGGTGCAACAAGGGGCTTTTGGATTTCAGATTCTGCCTGAGGCGGTTTGATCACTGAAAGGGTCATTTTGTCTTTTTTAAGATACTTTTGAGCTACTCTTCTTATCTCTTCAGGTGAAACATTCCGTATCCTTGACATATAAGTTTCACTAAAGTAGGGATCCCCTGTAGCCACCCAATCCATGGCCAGATGGCCTGCCTGGCTTTGCACAGATTCCTGAGAAAATATATGACCGGCCACAACCTTGTTTTTGGCCCTTTTTAAGGCCTCCGCACTTACGAAGTTTTCTTTAACGTCTGATAATTCTTCCCAGACCGCATCAATTGCTTTGGATAGATTCTCATAAGAGAGATCCATGCTAATCAAGAATTGGCCTTGTACAAAAGTAGGGGTCCAGCTACCCGCGCTGATGTCAACGACCAGACCCTTTTGATCTCGCACTGTCCGATACAACCTTGAGGTTCGACCATCCCCCATGATAACAGCCAGCACATCAAGGGGGTAAAGATCTGGATCAGATAATCTTATTGTTCGAAAACCCATCTGTGCCTGAGTAAGCCTTGCCATCGGCAGGCTCTTTTCAACTCTGCGAGGGCTAAGCTGGGGTGGTTCGGCTGGAAGAACGTATGGAGGATTTTCAGTTTCTTTGATCTTGCCTACTAAATCGAGGATGGTTTTTAATACCTCTTCCCTGTTTACATTTCCTGCCACTGAAACGACCATGTTCTCAGGCGTATACCACCTACGATAATGGGATACCAGATCATCTTTGTCCATTTTAAGAAATATGTCTCTTTCACCGAGAATTGGATACCGTACAGGATGTTTGCGGTATGCAGTTTTCATAAACAGATGCCAGAGTTGCCTGGAGGGATTGTTTTCCCCCATCTGGAATTCCTGGATGATGACTGGCTTTTCCCTTTGGTACTCTGTTTCATTAAATTGACAGTCAGTCACATATGACATAAGAAGTCTTATCGCCTCCTTATAGTGTGCCCCAGTAGTTTTAATAAAATATACGGTACGCTCATAGCTTGTATAGGCGTTTGTTGCCCCACCTATGGCCTGGATCCTCTCTTTGATCTCTGACTCAGTAAACTTGGAAGTAGTGCCACCTGAGACAACATGTTCCAGATAGTGAGATAGCCCTCCTCCCATTTTTGGACCTTCATAGATTGAGCCGGTTTTGACCAATACCTGACAAGAAATTACCTTTGATGTATGGGACTCCCTGATCAATATGGTCATTCCATTTTTCAGTACAACAAACAGGTCATTTCCTTTTGAGGGGATTGTCCTATCTATCAACTGGCTTTCTAAAACCTTTGCCCCGGTTTGATATGGGATGCCCTGTCCTGTTGCTGCATGTAAAGAAACAGGGAAACAGTAAAGACAGCAAACTGCTATGGTTAGGATAAAGAAAATCAGTTTCTTGATGAAAGCCTTGATGGAAGTGCTCCTATCAATCATAAATCCTCCATATAAGCATCACAAGCATTAATAAGCCTAAGGCTTATTAATGCTTGGCTCACAACCTTTGTCCACTTCATTTTTTCACTCTACCAAAAAAATAAGATGAATCCACTATTTTATTTTTAAATCGATGAAGATGATTAGATCCAAGACTATTCGAAAGAGCAAAGTAATTATGGCCTATAGGTCCATCCCACCAGATTCCAATCCAGTCAGGTAATGGACTGGGAAATAGAGATTTACAACAGGAATTTTGGTAACTTCTTGTCTTGGTGGCGGCAGGTTCTAATATTGAGGTATCAGTGGGTGACAGGATTATTTACAAAAGGTTTTTGAGGAACAGAAATAAGCTTTGATGGGGAAAAATATCTTCTCATTCCTTCAGATGATGTTCTTGCCAAATATGTCGAGTTTGATTATATTTAATTGAAAAAAATATTTAATCACCTTCATTACCATCAAACCCTACCTTCTTCAGGGGCGATAGGGTTTAAGACCCATTAAGTTAAAAACCCCATAAAAAAGCCTATCCTATTATTGACACTGCATAATAAGGGTGATATGTTTTATCTAAAAGTTAAAAGACTTTTATCCAATTAAAGGAGAAGATCATGGAAGAGAAAAAAAGAGGCTCTGAAGTTGATAAATATGAAGATATTTTAAATGATGTCAGCCATTTTTCTGCAAAAGACGAAGAAAAATATCTTGTTGATAGTACTGATAAAGGCCCATCTGAGGGAGAGATCATTTTAAATGTTGGTGAAAGTGTAAAAAAAATTAGAGAGAAAAAAGGGTTGAGCCTGCAGGACATTTTCCAAAGAACTGGATTACAACCTGAACTTCTAACAGAGATAGAAGAAGGGAAGATATCTCCGCCACTGGGAGCCATTATCAAATTGGCAAAGGCCCTTGAAATGAAAATGGGCTACTTTATATCCGGTGCTGAAAATCTCCCTTATACGATTGTACGCAAAGACGAGCGCAAGCTCATCTCCAGATATGACTCTAAAAAAAGTGACAAATATGGTTACGAATTTTCATCCCTGGCTCCTTTTAAAAAGAACAGGCATATGGAACCCTTCCTCGTAACATTGGAGCCATCAGATGAAGAAGAACGTTCAACCCATGACGGGCAGGAATTTATTTATGTTCTTGAAGGCACTATGGAGGTTCACCTGGGAGAAGAGGATCATCTTCTTGAACCAGGTGATGCCATATATTACGATTCGACTGTTCCACATTTAGTAAAATGTCATGGTAAGGATAGGACAAAGATATTAGCTGTACTTTATACTGAATAAGAAAGAAAGGTAATAATTAGGCCACAAAGACACTAAGACACCAAGATTATTATATAATTCTTCAAATATCATTTTTAACAAAAGACATAATCATTTCTTCGTGCCTTTGTGACTGAACTTATACGAAATTTTTTATCGGTTAGATAATGATTGCATTTGACCTAAATTGTTCTAATGGGCATAGATTTGAAGGCTGGTTCAAAGACCTTGAAGCATTTAATGAGCAGAATTTCAAGGAAATGGTTACATGCCCCATTTGTAAGGACACAAATATAACCAGAGTATTTTCTCCAGTGACTATTAAGAGCAGTCAAGGAGAGGAAAAGGCAAGAGAGGTGGAGCCTGATTACAAAAAACTCGCCATCGGTGTGATGGAGTATATAAAAAATAATTTTGATGATGTGGGATCCGATTTTGCAAAAGAGGCCCTGAAAATGCATTATGGAGTAGAAAAAAAGAGAAATATAAGGGGTTCTGCTACAGGGGAAGAAGAGGAAATTCTAAAGGACGAGGGTATTAAATTTTCCAAGATCCCTTTTATAAAACCTAAAGATGATGATAATTAATAGATTCCCGATCCATTAAAGCCATCAATCTTCCCAGGAAAGAAAGTTATAAGTGAGCTAAAGTTAAATGATTCACTCTTAACTTTAGGCACTTTAGGCATTTTTAACTTTAGGCACTTCTTTTACTATGGGCATGATCGATATTACCGGAAAGAAGGTTCTTTTAAGAGAGGCAGTGGCTTCCGGGCGAATAATCCTCTCACCGGAGACAATAAAGAAGATAAGGAAAAATCAGATTAAAAAAGGAGACCCTCTGTTGGTTGCTGAAATAGCAGCCATGAAAGCTGCCAAAGAGACCTATCTATTAATTCCCCATTGTCATCAGATTCCATTAAATACAGTTGAGTTGAATTTTTCTACTGGCAAGGATTTTATTGAGGCCAACTGTCTGGTAAAGGCTGAGGCTATGACCGGGGTAGAGATGGAGGCCTTGGTAGGTGCCTCAATCGCCCTTACCACCATCTGGGATATGGTTAAATACATTGAAAAAGATAAAGATGGTCAATATCCCTCAACCCGGATTTCCGATATCAGGGTGCTGAAAAAGGTGAAAAAGCCCGTCCCAAAACCTGATTAAAAGAAAATGAGGGTTACAAGAATAAAGACAGGAAATAGAAAAACAATAGAGTACTTTAACATATACCCAAAGAAACTCGGCATGGGTGTACCTGCCTCTTCCGCAATGGACCTGACCATAAAATTAGGCGCATTTCCAATATAGGTATTAGCCCCAAAGAAAACAGCACCGGCAGAAATAGCCGTCAGATAGATGGGATTTTCAGCAATTAATCTGGAAACAGCTATGGACTCAGGTATGCCTGAGTAAAACTTCCCCAGCACACTCGAAAAGAAGGTTAGATAGGTAGGGGCATTATCCAGGAAACTTGAAAGGATCCCTGTAATCCAGAAATAATGATAGGGTTCTTTCACAGCACCAATTAAAAAGCCAAGCGCGCCTTTGGTCCCTGCCAGAAGGAGAAGGAGACATGGGGTCATTGTTACAAATATCCCGGCAAATAGATAGGCCACCTCTTTAATAGGAAACCATGTAAACTCATTCTCTTCCCGAAGCTTAGCAGAGGTAAATATCAACGAAAGGATGCCCATGAGGATAATAAAACCATCCCTCGCCCATTCTTGAATGCTTCTGTGTATACCTAAAGTATTTACCTCTCCCCAATCCACCAATCCACTGATTATAACAGAACCGACAACCCCGGCCAAAAATATAAAATTAAAGCTGCCAACTAACCTTATTGGCTCTTTTTCTCCCTCATCTATTTGGAGCTTAACCCCTTCTTTCTTGTAATAATAGGTGTCAAGGGCAAAATAGACGGCCAGCAAGATTAAAACAGTTAAAAGCATGTGGGGCAAGAGGGCAAATGTCCAGAAAAAGGGAACACCATGTAAGAATCCCAGAAAAAGTGGAGGATCGCCTACCGGTGTCAGTGATCCACCGATATTTGCCACAAGAAATATGAAGAAAACCACCATGAAGGCCCTGTTTTTTCGATAATTATTGGCCCTTAAAAATGGCCTTATGAGTAGCATGGCCGCTCCGGTTGTTCCCATCCAGGATGCTAAAGCGGTTCCTATGATAATCATAATGGTATTTACCTTGGGTGTTCCCACCAAACTCCCCTTAAGCAAGATGCCGCCAGAGATAGTAAAAAGACCCCAGAGGAGTATAATAAAGGGGATATAGTCAGCTAAAATAATATGAAGAAAACTATGAAGGGCCACTCCTTTATAGGCAACTAAAAGGGGAACGGCTATAACAATTGCCCAAAAGGCCGAGACCTTTCCAAAGTGATGGTGCCAGAATTCCGGGGCAAAAAGAGGGAATAAGGCAATTGAAAGCAAGATCCCAACAAATGGCAGGATGCTGTAAAGAGAGAGAATCTCGCCTAAGTTGATGTGCTCTTGAGCCCCTTGATGAGAATTTTCTGCTGCAAACACTGGAAAGGAAAGGGCAAGGAAAAACAATAAAAATAAAAACAGAATCAAGTTTTTATGTCTCATTTATGTACCTCATAATAAATTAGAGATTTTCTGAATTAGACAACCTCTACCCTGTCCAACATTCTTTAATAATTCTGCTCTATAAAAGAGGGTGTCTCAAATTTATCCTATCATTAGATCCTATCCTTGAAGTCGGTGGAAGTATAGGCAAGGGGATATCTTGAGTCAAGAAGAAATCACCTTTTAAATCCTTATTTAGATAAGAAAACTAAGAAGTCATAGACAGAGGTCATCGCGAGGGCTTTAGCCCGAAGCAATCTAATAAATACAATAAGTTATGCAACAGGAGATTGCTTCGCTCCGCCCCGCCCGCCTCGCCTGAAGGCAAAGCCGATGGCGGGCAGGTCGCAATGACATGCTTTTTGACTTTTTACAAGACTATCTTATTTAGATTAGAAAACCAAAAAGTGAAAAATTGAATAGATTTCTCTTTAGCCCTATGTTATATAAGATAGAAAAAGGAGGAGGTATTAGAATGAGAGAAGTAAACCGGAATAAAGCTTTGATGGCGATCTTTTTAAATATGCTTATCTTTATATTTATTGCTGGATGTGCCACAGATATCCAATCCGAAAGAGAAACCCCAACCGAAAAACCCCAAATAGTACAAGAAAGCAGGGAAACAGCAATATCTCTTTACTATGATTTTAAGGATGTGCCTGTTCCAAAGGAAATGGATATTAAAAAGGAAAAATCCTTTGTCTTTCAGACAACAGAATTTACAACTGGGGTGCTTACTTTTTCTGGGAATGTAGAATCAGATTCTCTCATCAAATTCTTCAACATTAAAATGCCTGAGGATGGCTGGCGCCTCCTGAGTTCCTTCAAATCGCCAAAGAATATACTGTTTTTTCAGAAAGAAAACCGATTTTGTATTATAACTATAATCAGCAAGACCTTTACTACAGATTTAGAGATTATAGTCACGCCCAGCTTTCAAAGTAGTTAGTAACTACTCGTAACTGTTTTAGTTATCATTTTATTATTATAAATGGTGCCTCTATCCTTAAGAACAATCACTTCTATCACCGGCAATTTTAGCCAGCCCATGATTTAGGGCCGGTAAAATAACAGCCAAATTTTCCCTTGCACCATCAGGGCTTCCTGGTAAATTTATAATCAGACTGCTTCCCCTTACTCCGACCATTGCCCGGGAAAGCATGGCGTGAGGAGTCTTGTTTAGGCTTGCAGCCCTCATGGCCTCAGCCATACCAGGTATCTGATATTTGATTACCTTGAGCATAGCCTCAGGGGTTACATCAGTTGGACTGACCCCGGTACCTCCTGTTGTCACAATCAACCTGAGATCATCCTTATCAACCCACTCAATTAAACACTCCGCAATCTTTTCTTGCTCATCAGGGACAATCTCCTGCTTCTCAACTATGTAACCAGCCTTGGTCAATATTTCAGCAACTAAGGGACCAGATTCATCCTTTCTCTGTGCCCTAAATCCTTTATCACTAATAGTTAGTACTCCTGCATTTATCGTCATATAGCTTTCATACAATTAATTTAGAATTTTTCAGACACCGGACTCTTTTAACCAGTTTAATTTATCCGCCTTAAGTAAATACAATCCGCAATCCCTGGCCCAGACCTGGCTTATAGGCCTAATATGTTGATCCGAGCATTTAGTGCCCTATAGATTTAGTAGGCTGATTCAAGCACGTCGCGCCTCCCGATCCCGTACCGATCTCGGGACGGGGAGGGCAGGCCGCAATCCGAAATCCGCAATCCGAAATACTACATAGGCCATCTCTATTTTCCCTCTTCCTTAGAGACGGATACAACCTTCTCTACCAGTTGAGCTGGAACCTCCTCATAATGGGATTGTTTCATCTGGAAACTGCCCCTACCCCCTGTCATGGATGTCAGATCAAAAGAATATCTCAAAACCTCGGCCAACGGTACCTCAGCCTTAATAATCTGGTTTTTGCCATCACTATCCATGCCTAAAACCCTTCCCCTCCTGCCGTTAAGATCACCTATTACATCTCCCATAGCATCCTCAGGGACAGTTATCTCCATGTTCATAATCGGTTCTAAGAGAATAGGTGTGGCCTCCTGAACAGCCTTTTTAAAACACATGGAAGCTGCAATCTTAAAGGCCATCTCAGAAGAGTCAACCTCATGAGATTTTCCGTCAAAAAATCGGATCTTTATATCTACAACCGGATACCTTGCTAAAACCCCACTCCTCATAGCCTCTACTAATCCCTTCTCAACAGCGGGAACAAAATTCCTTGGTACATTCATTCCAGTTAATGCCTGATCAAAAACAAAGCCTTCCCCTCTTTTCAAGGGAGAGATATCAAAATGTACCTCGGCAAACTGGCCCCGTCCCCCGCTCTGTTTTTTGTGTCTATAAATTATCTTTTCTCTCGAATTTTTGATTGTCTCCCTATAAGGGACCTTGGGAGTCTTAAGGTTGATCTCGACTCCGAATTTTCTCTTTAACTTATCCCTGGTATTCTCCAGGTGAATTTGGCCTGTGCCGGATAGGATAATCTCTGAAGTTGACTGATCTCTATCTACCTTAAGGGTGGGGTCTTCCTCCACCAATCTGGCCAGAGAAGAGTATACTTTGTCCTCGTTCTCTTTCTCCTTGGCTTCTATAGCAAAGGAAATAGTTGGCAAAAATGGTTTGGCTGTATCAAACACAATGGGATTGTCCTTCTGACAAAAGGTATCACCGGTTGTGGTCTCTTTTAGCTTTGCTATAGCTGCTATATCGCCGACACCTACTGTATTAATTGGTGTTTGCTTTTTACCTTCAATTGATAACAACTGGCCCAACCTTTCTTTGACCTTTTTTGTTGAATTAAAGATGGTAGATTCTGAATCTGTCTTTCCAGACATGACCTTGAGAAGACTGAGTTTTCCCGCAAATGGGTCTGCTAAGGTCTTAAATATCAGAGCTGAAAATGGAGCCTCATCAACAGCATCAAATTCCACCTTCTCAACGCTATCCACTTTATGACCTTTCACCTTTCCCCTTTCAGATGGAAAAGGCAATGATTGATCAATAATGTCCAAAAGTTGGCCAACACCTATATTAAGAAAGGCAGATCCGGGAATAACGGGAACCACAATGCCAGATTTCACTCCCTCTATAAAGGTCTCTTCTATCTCTGTTGGGGTTAGTTTCTGTCCATCAAGATATTTTTCCATAATATCGTCATTAGCCTCGACAATATTTTCCATTATTTTTTCCCGCCATGTATCTACTATCTCGGCCATTGAATCCGGGATATCCCCATCTTTAAAGGAGCCGGAACCATCACTCTTATACAGGTGGGCCTTTAATTTTATAAGGTTTGCCAGGCCAGAAAAGTCACTTTCTGTTCCAACTGGCAGATAGATAGGTGTTGTTTTTATAGAAAATGTACTTTCAATTTCTTCTATAACCTTAAAAAAATCAGCCCTTTCTCTGTCCAGCTTATTAATAAATATAAGCCGGGGTAAATTATATTCCTCTGAAAAGGCCCAGACCTTTTCGGTGCCTACTTTGATACTGTCAACGGCATCAATAACAACAACAGTCCCTTCAGCTGCCTGAAGACATATCTTGGTATCAGAAAGGAAATCATTCTCGCCAGGAGTATCTATAAGATTGAACTTCCTGTTTTTCCAAGTATAGGGATGAAAGGCTGTGCCAAGGCTTACTTTTCTTTTAATCTCTTCCGGTTCAAAATCCATGATGGAAGTACCATCATCTACCCTTCCCAATCGGTTTACCGCCTTGCTGTTGAAAAGAATGGCCTCTGCCAGTGATGTTTTTCCACAACTACTATGACCTATCAATCCTATACTTCTAATTTGATCAATTTTTTTTATCATAGAATCTCCTCGATTATTTTAAAAAGTAAACACCTAAAATTCAGCTATAAGCCATGCCCAGGGTAGGGAAAACCTAAACTGAGTAATAATTAACTTACCTTAATAAGAAAAAATGTCAAGACAAGAGTGAAGGAGAAATATAAACATTATAGGTAACTACTCAGCAAATGACCCCGACGCTTCGCTTCAGGGTTATACATGAAAGAAACTATACGTTGAGCATGGAGATGTCTTTTTTTACCATGCCCCTGACCCAGACCTGGATTATACGGTATAAGTAAATAGCTCCAAAATGAGAAACAATACCGTACACCGATAATATTCCAGGGGTTCGCACCAGGGCAGGCCTCACAAAGACGAGCCGGTAGGCCGCTTCAAACCAGCGCACACGGACAAAGGCCCTAGAAGACAATGACAAGTTGCTTGTGCGCAGAGTTTGAAGCGGCACGCTGAGGCCCCCTGTTAGAGGGCATGATGTAAAAAAAGACATCCCCATGCTTTTTTCAACATTTAGTTTCTTAGGAGGTTGTCAGGTTCAAGGTTCACAGTTCCCGGTTGAAATACCCCAAGTGGCTGTTAATAAGAAAAAAATATGTTGACAGGTGCAAGTGTTATGTTTCACCCAATGGGTCAAAGAGGCTAATATGAGTCACTCCTCAGGCGGCATCAATAAAGTTAAGAATACAAGTAGATTATAACCTTTGAACCCCTGGCCCAGACCTGACTTTGCACTGCTCAATTATAGAGACTCAAATTTAGGAATCTGGCATGGGTTTTAATATGTTTCAATCGTGTCGCACCAGGGCGGGCTTGAACCCTGAACCTGGAACCGCTCATTTTAGGAGTCTATCACTCCGTCATTGACAGTGATAAGCTCATTGTTTAAAATGCACATGATTCAAAATAAAAGACTTTTTTTTCAGCAGCATAAAGGAGGAAAAATGCCTTATGTAATAGCTATGGCTGGTAAGGGGGGGACAGGTAAAACCACTATTGCCGGGTTCTTGATTAAGTATTTGATTCAAAAGGGTAAAATCCCTATATTGGCAGTTGATGCTGATTCAAACACCAACCTTAATGAGGTTCTTGGTATTTCCGTAAAAGCAACATTAGGCACAGCTCGAGAGGAGATGAAAGATGGGGTGGTTCAACAGGGAATGACAAAACAGATGTTTATGGAGATGAAGCTGGCAGAGGCAGTAGTTGAGGGAGAAGATTTTGATCTCATTGCCATGGGCAGGCCGGAAGGAGCTGGATGTTACTGTGCTGCTAATACTTTATTGTCTATGTATTTAGGAAAGCTTATAGACAATTATTCATATATAGTTATGGATAATGAGGCGGGCATGGAACATATAAGCCGGTTAACAACAAATAATGTTGATGTTCTTCTGGTTGTTTCTGATCCTTCCATAAGGGGTATTGAGACTGCCGGCCGGATTAATACTTTAGTAGATGACTTGAAGGTAAGGGCAGCAAAAAGATTCTTAATAATAAATCAGGCACGGGATGGGCTGACTGATTCCCTGCAAGAGGCAATAGTTAAACACGGACTGAATCTGGCGGGTACCATGCCTAAAGATGATCTCCTTTACGATTTTGATATGAACGGTACCCCAACCGTTAATTTACCGGATGATAATCCAGCACTGTCCACAGCCTTTGACATTTTCGATAAAATAATAGAGGTTGACTAATAAAAGTGCCTAAAGTGTCTAAAGTTAAAAGTGCCTAAAGTAAAGGCGAAAAACACAATAACCGACAGTTAACGGACAATAACAAAAAACATGATCTATCATGAAGATACTTGTAACAGGTGGTTGCGGTTAATAGTATAGGAAACAAAATAAAAGGTATTAAACCCCAGGGCAAGCCCTGGACCCAATTCTAATCGGAAACCCCGCCGCAAGCGGACGGGGTATTAAAAATCATAATAAATGAGCATGAAGAAGACTCCTAAAGGGATTGTTTTAGCAGGTGGCTTTGGATCTCGTCTTTACCCTGTTACTATATCGGTTAGCAAACAGCTTCTTCCTATTTGTGATAAACCCATGATTTACTACCCCCTGTCTGTTCTTATGCTCGCAGGTATTAGAGAAATTTTAATCATCTCTACCCCAGAGGATATTCCCAACTTTGAGAGGCTATTAGGTGATGGCCGGCAGATCGGTCTTTCTTTCACCTATGCAGTACAGCCAAGGCCAGAGGGATTGGCTCAGGCCTTTATTATCGGAAAAGAATTTATCAATGATCATCCCTCCTGCCTTATCTTGGGAGACAACATCTTTTATGGGCATGGTTTTTTTGAATCCCTGAAGAGAGCGGCAAACAATGACAGGGGTGCTACCATATTTGGTTATTGGGTACGAGACCCGGAAAGATATGGTGTTGTAGAGTTTGACTCCATGGGAAAGGCGATCAGCATTGAGGAAAAGCCGAAGATTCCTAAATCAAACTACGCTGTCCCCGGCCTTTATTTCTATGATGATCAGGTTTCCTCTATTGCATCTAAGCTTAAGCCATCGCCAAGAGGGGAGCTTGAGATTACTGATGTCAACATGACCTATCTCAAAAAAGACCAACTAAAGGTTGAAAAGTTGGGCCGGGGTATTGCATGGCTCGATACAGGTACCCATGAATCCATGATACAGGCCATTAATTTCATCCATGCCATTGAACAAAGGCAGGGACTAAAGATAGCATGCCTTGAGGAGATCGCCTATAGGATGGGATACATATCAGCCGATCAGTTAGAGATGCTTGCCATGAATTTGAAAGAAAGTCCTTATGGCCAGTACCTTTTAGAGATATTAGAGGAAAGAGCAGGAAGCAAAAATCCGTAAGGGGCATACATGATCTTTAGCCCATGCCCCATTCTTCCAGAAGTTACCATACTAATAAATAGATCTTTTTCAGTCGGTCTTCACCAAACTTTGGGAAATGGTTCGGAATAATACTATGTGCAAATAACAAAAAGGCTATGTACATTCCTCCGAATTTTGCGCATGGCTTTTGCGCCTTAACTGAAAGGGTTGAATTTTTCTACAAATGCACCGATTTTTATAACCCGGATTATGACCGGGCAATAAGATGGGATGATCCGGACCTGGGCATTGACTGGCCTATTAAAGAGCCAATTCTTTCAGAAAAGGATGCTGCCTGCCCGTTATGAAAAGATGCTGAATTGACTGCATGAAATAGTGTTACAGTATTAAAGACTTCGAAAAAACGAAAAACGCACCGGCTTCTCCCGTCAGGCTTCACCAAGTGGTTCCGTGTCTTCATTTTTTCTTCTATAGAAGTCAAGAAACTCAGACGGGGATAATATATTTATTCCTTTCCGGGATGAACGGGGATAATGGGCTAAATTTCCGGTGACTAAGCATTTTACTTTTCTGTCAACGGCAACTTCAAGAAATGGTTCATCGTCCGGATCAGGCAAAGAATTCGTAAGTGGTTCAGTGGAGACGAATTGACCGTATTGCTGGATGAAATCAAGCAACATATCAATATGCTCTTTGTTGAATTCGAATTTTGGTTGTTGAAGAACCTCCTGATACTCTAATAAAATTCGTGCATCAAAGTACAAAACGAGCTTGCCCGCGGAAACCATCCGAATAATTTCTCCGCTAGAGCCAAATGGAGTAAGCAAACCAGATACAAGAACATTTGTGTCCAATACAATTTTCATTTATTACGTTTTGACCGTACCACCTTAATTTCAGCATTTATTTCATCCATACTTATTCTGTCTGTTCCTTTTCGGACTGATTCATATTGAATAGATGCAACGGCATCTGTTGCACGAGCGCGCCGAAATGCCGAGATAATTTGTTCCAGATTATTTTCATTGATTGATGAAAGGATAGCAATTGGCCTACCGTTACTCGTGATGATCATTTCTTTTTGCTTCGGTAATTCCTGCCAGACCTGTGATGATTTTGTTTTTAGATCTCTTATACTAATAAACTTCATGATATCACCTCCAATCGTGACTCGATTATATACACAATTGAAGCTCAATTCAAGTCCAAATTTTAGCCAAATTTTAGCGATGACACAGAACATTAAAGATTCTATGCGGAGTTAGGTACGTAATTCCGCATACAATCAGGTTGAGCTGGGCCGCTTCGCATCACCCTATGTGAATTGAATTGGGGGTAGGATTTGACTTAAGACAAATAGAACATGATCTATTACCTTTTTTCTCCTTTTTTATTCAGCCCAAATGTACAGTTCTGTCCACTGGCATAGCCAGATCCTGAGCACTTTTGTTGTAAAATACATTTTTTTGTAAAAAAATACATTTATTTTTCATGTCATGTAAAAAAACGCATTTTCTTAAGCAAGAACACCGTCTTCTTGAGGAAATAGTTGAGAAACAATTTGATTTTTTCCCGGTCTGCTTCGCCATCCATCCGTTTATCTATCCGTCCGACACCTCCAACTACATACAGCAGCCGCGACCATTACCACTACGATAGCGACGATAACAAAGATAATGATTGAGAAGGATTGGAAATAAAAAGAAGGCCAAGAAGGGGGGCTAAGGGATCATATACAATTTGGTATACCGTGGAGCCATTTCATGCCTGTTTTTCTGCCGCTTTGCTAACATCATTTATTAACCTCTTTCTTTTTTATTCAGCCCAAATGTGCAGTTCTGGCCAATGTCAAGGGCTGACCCAGACCTGGGCATTGACTGGCCTATTAAAGAGCCGATTCTTTCAGAAAAGGATGCTAACTGCCCATTTTTTAAAGATGCTGAATTGCCTGCATAAAATAGGGCTCCCGAAAAAAGAACTGCCCATGGCCAGGATGAAGGCCCCCCCAATTGCTCTCCTATTAAAAAAGAAATTAATAGATTATTGTGCCCACATTCCGTCAAGACCCCATATTTAATAAAGTGAATACTCGCCTATACCTCACACAGAGATGTGGAAAGAGGCAGTAGAAGTGTCAAGATTTGATTTAGAATCAGAGCCTCTCTTCCATAATAATACCATTTTTCCCTGTTGGGATGGAGATGTTTTTAAAAAGGTCAGTGAGTTGAAAAAGATGGCACAGGATATCAGAAAAGAGGCGTGAAACAAGTGAGTAAAATTATAAATATCTAAAGTGAGCCCGCCCTCCCCGTCCCGAGACCGAGACGGGATCGGGAGGTGCGACATGATTTGGATATACGCTTGCTTCTGATGTATCATCAATCCTGGGTTATCTTTGCTGAGGCATATTTTGCCAGGCCTGCCCGCCATCCGGCAGGCAGGTCTGGGCCAGGGCTAAAGTGTCTAAATTTATTACGGGGAGCATTAAAGAATTTTTCTGGGATTGCCTTTTGAATTAAAAGCGCTTCAAACTGAGTTCTTATTTCGGGTGGAATCTGTATCACAATGGATTTATCAAGCTTATCTATAATATTAATTTTTTAGAGTTATCCAGCTAGAGGAATCATAAAAAATTGAAGTATCTTGCCAATAACTTTTATTTTTGATATTTATCTGGAAAACTATATACTAACTGGTTAGGCACGTGTATAGGATTACTAAATGGAAAAGAAAATGACAGAAGATGATGTAAACAGAATATTTGAAAGACCAGATAGCCGTATTGAAGTAAATGAGTTATTTGACAATCTTAAGAACAACTTACCTAATTTAGAGAAACTTCTAGAGGAATGTAATAGCCACTGGGGATATGAAGATCCTATCTATCGCTTTTACCATCATAGTTTCAAAGTCTATCATCTTCAGAAAACTACTAAACAAATCGTAGAAGCTCTTCAATCACTTTTCCCTAAGCGCTCTCTGAACGAATGGTTCGTTACTATTATCGATGACGGAACAGGAAAAAAGTTTAAAATAGAAGATAATGATAGATGGTTAGAGGTTACAAGACCCATTTTAGAAGCATTTTTCCATGCACGTTATTTTTTGGAAATGGCAGTAAAATATGGCCATGAACTGGAATATCCCCCCACTATGGTGCCAAGTGGATGGGCTTCTTTTTTATACCTTTACAATCTCAGATAATCCATGATGTGGAAAAGCGCCT
>JAUWNK010000192.1 GCA_030612685.1 Desulfobacteraceae bacterium | reverse complement strand
ACTGGAGGGGTTATAAAAGGTACAGGGAGAGCAGACATTTTTTGGGGTAGCGACCCATATGCGGAGTTAGCCGCAGGCCACCTTAAACATGAAGGAGATTTGTTTTTCTTAGTGAAAAAACCAGATTCCTAATAAAATCTTTTTAATTCAGGGATTGTGAATTTAGGGATTTATGAATTTGAGATAGTAGGGAGTTGAGTGTTTAAGATTTTATCTTGTTTGATCACTTTAGACACTTTAGCTCACTTTAGACACTTTAAACTTTACCACTAAACAGCAAATTTAGAAAAATCAGCTATCTGAAGAAAAAAATTATTGAGCTCTTTTAGCATTCCAATTCTGTTTTCCCGCACCCTCTTATTTTCTGCCATAACCATTACTTGAGAAAAAAATTCATCTATAGGGCCACTTAATCTGGACATCAAATTCAAGGCCTCAAAGTAATTTTCTCTTTCTATCTCCTTTCTTCCTTCGGCCTTTACTGACTGAAATATTTTCCATAAATTTTCTTCGCTCTTATCCTCAAATAGGTCAGGATTTACCCTATAAGTTCCCTCAAAGCCTTTTACAATATTCATTATCCGTTTAAAGGCTATGGCTATTAGTTCAAAGTCTTTAGAAATGTCTCTAAATCGTCTTAAGGCTTCAATTCTTTTATCTAACTGATTTAAGAAATTAAAATCAGCTGCAATTACTGCCTCGATAAAATCCTGAGCAATATCTTCAGATAACAACATATTCTTAAAGCGATCCTTTATAAAATTAAGAACCTTTTCTGTCACCCCTTCTAAGTCAAATGAAATAGTATCGCTCAGGATGGATCCTGATTCACGAACAAAATCAGGAAGAGAAACAGTAATTTTTTTATCTCTAATTAGCCTAATAATACCCAGGGCCTGCCTCCTCAGAGCATAGGGATCGGCTGTTCCAGTGGGCTCGAGACCCAGCGCAAAACACCCTACAATTGTATCCATCCTATCAGCCATTCCCACAATTGACCCGATAAGAGATTCAGGAAGTTTAGATTCTGCCTGAACAGGCAAATAATGATTAGAAATGGCAATACAGACATCTTCCGGGTGTCCATCAAGGCTGGCATATATCTCACCCATTATACCCTGGAGGGATGGGAACTCCGTGACAATTCCAGTAACCAGATCACATTTACAGAGTCTTGCTGCAAGCCTGACATCATTTAGCTTTTCTGGCGCTATTTGTTCGGCCAGGTATTCGGCCAATTTGGTAAAACGTTGTACCTTGGCAAAGGAGGTCCCTAACTCAGCCTGATAGATAACTGTTTTTAAATCCTCCAGTCTATCCTCAAGTGGCCTCTTTCTGTCCTCTTTAAAAAAGAAATCCGCATCAGCCAACCTGGCCTGCAGGACTCTTTCATGTCCTTTTCGAACAATAGATTCATCCCTTGCAATCGTATTGTTAACAGCCACAAAATTTGGCATCAATCGGCTTTCTTGGTCACGAATGGAAAAATATCTCTGATGCTCTTTCATGGCAGTTATGAGAACATGATCAGGGAGATTAAGGAATGACTTATCAAAAGAACCGCAAATGGCAGATGGGAACTCCACCATATTTGTGACTATAGACAACAATTCAGGGTCTTCTATGGGTGTTCCTGATACTGACTTAGCTGCATTGATGACAGATTCTTCCACCTTCCCTTCTCTTTCTCTGCGGTCTATAATGACAGAGCTTTTCGTCATTTTCCGTAGATAATCTTGAAGGTCACCCACCTCTATAAACTGGGACGCCATAAACCTGTGGCCCCTGGTTTTATTTCCACTCCTCACCCCAGCCACTTCAAAGGGGATAACCTTCCCGTCAAAAATTGCTACCACCCAGTGAATAGGCCGAACAAAAGAAAACCTTCCGCTTGCCCAACGCATTGACTTTCGCCAAGGAATATTCGCAATCAATTCGGGTAAAAATTCGGATAGGAGATCTATTGTAGGTCTCCCGGGTATCTTACGCTTAACGTAGAGATACTCACCTTTGGGTGTATCTAACAATTGTAGATCCTCAACAGATACTCCTTGCTTTTTAGCAAAACCAAAGGCCGCCTTTGTTGGGTTTCCTTCTTCATCAAAGGCAGCCTTTTTCGGAGGCCCTGTTATCTCCTGGATTGTATCTTCCTGTTTATCGGCGATGGCCTTACCGACCAAAACCAGTCGCCTTAGAGTTCCGTATGTTGAGATACTGCCTTCCACAACAATCCGGTTTTCCCTCAAATAGTCTTTTGCAAGGTGTCCAAATTCTTCGAGACCCCTATTGAGATAGGTTGAAGGGATTTCTTCGGTTCCAATTTCCAAAAGTAAGTCACTCATTCTTTGTTTTTATCCTTTTTTGGAACCCTTCCCAACATTGGGAAACCAAGTTCTTCTCTCTGTTTTAAATAATTTTTTGCTACTAAATTAGCTAATTCTCTAATTCTTCCAATGAATGATGTTCTTTCCGTAACACTGATGGCCCCTCTCGCTTCAAGGATATTAAAGATGTGGGAACATTTGAGACAGTAATCATATGCCGGCAGGACAATCCCTTTTTCGCTTATTCTCAGGGATTCCTGTTCACACATTCCAAACATCTTTAAGAGCATATCAACATCAGCAATTTCAAAACAATAGACAGAGTTTTCCCATTCCCCTTTTTTATGGACATTCCCATAAGTAACCTTTTCATTCCATAAAAGATCATAAACACTGTCTTTCTCCTGCAAATACATTGAGATTCTTTCCAGACCGTAGGTTATTTCAACAGAAATCGGATCAAGACGGATGCCGCCTGCCAGTTGAAAATAGGTAAATTGGGTAATTTCCATGCCATCCAGCCACACCTCCCATCCAAGACCTGATGCACCAAGAGTGGGGGATTCCCAGTCATCCTCCACAAAGCGGATATCGTGATCCAGGGGATCGACCCCCAGGGTCTTTAAGCTTTCCAGATATATGTCCTGAATATCAATGGGAGAAGGCTTAATGATTACCTGGTACTGGTAATAATGTCCCAGACGGTTGGGATTCTCTCCGTATCTGCCATCAGTAGGTCTCCTGGAAGGCTCTACATAGGCAACAGACCAGGGCTCAGGACCCAACACCCTCAACAAAGTGGCAGGGTTAAAGGTCCCTGCCCCAACCTCTAAGTCATAAGGCTGCTGGATCAGACATCCTCTGTCTGCCCAGAAATTCTCCAGAGCAATAATCAATTCCTGAAATGTCATAAAGGTCACTCCATGTTTGTTGCTGGTTGCCTGCTCGCCATCGGCTTCGCCTCAGGCGTATGCCGGGCGGGCTCAGGCAAGGCAGGTGGGTCAGTTGACCGTTGTTTGTTATGAATACAACAAACTCAATAAACCCAATAAACCCAACAAACACTATGAACATTAGTTAACGAAAAGTTTTGTGAAAAATATCACTCGCCCTGAAAGATGTCAAGAAAGTAGCCAACCGAGTTAAATAAAACGTAACTACTCAGGTTCAAAGTTCCGAGGTTCACGGTTCAAGGTTAAAGAGCGATGAAGATTGAACGGTTTGAAGATATTGATGCTTGTCAGTTGGACCGGGAGTTAACTCGCAAGGTCAACGAAAGAAAGGTAACCCTGAACCTTGAACCGTGAACCTGACAACCTGAGTAGTTACAATAAACCAATATAACGGTCAAAGGACAACGGATTACTAACAACCGACAGGTTGGAGATATTTAGCAGATTTTAACCTCTTTCCTAACCTATGCTCAATATGTGCCATTAAAACCGCTCTCAGCTCTTTGAGTATATCCTCATTAAATTTTAAGGTATTAGATAATGATAACTCAA
>JAUWNK010000080.1 GCA_030612685.1 Desulfobacteraceae bacterium | reverse complement strand
TTTATAGACTTAACAGGCTCATTCAAGCACGTCGCACCAGGGCGGGCTGATTTCAAGAAGTTGGATTTAAGAGAGATACTTTTTAAATAGTCAGGAGTTGCTTTCCTTGATAACGGCCATCGCGCCAGGGCGGGCTTGAACCTGACAACCTGGGTAGTTACTTTGTTTATATGAAATATACCTTGGGGTCAATAGGCTGTTTTTTATTGAGATAATCGTAAGCGTTCACAGGTTCAGGGTTGGCCGCCTTGCGCTACCAATATGTTTTGAGATAGTTCCTGCCCGCCGTCCGGCAGGCGGGGATCAATCCATGAACCACAGCATTTTGCAAATGTCTCTTGGGTCTGGTCTTTGGCAAATCCTGGTTTATTTATCGGACTTTTGTGCTTTCCTAAGTCAATTCGCGCCTGCCTGCGCGACGGCAGACAGGCACTGGATGCGAAGCCGCGATATCTTCACCGTATTCAATTTTCATAGTTTTTTAACCGTGAACCCCCCTGCCGTCTGGCGGGCAGGCGTGAACCGACAACCGTGAACGGTTACAAATATTATATTTTATCATGGACATAGCCTTAAACATACTACCGGTTTTTTTAGTAATATTTCTGGGTGCAGGCACAAAAAGATTGGGTTTTTTCCCGGATGTCTTTGTGAAGGCAGCTAACCGACTTGTATATTTCATTGGTATCCCGGCACTTCTCTTTATCAAGTTATCACGGGTGCCTTTTCATGAAACATTTGACATGAACCTTGCAATCATCTCGTGTTTATCTATATTTATTGTTTGGCTCTTTTCTCTATTGTTTGTCAGGATCAGGCTCTTTTCACCACTAAGGCCAGAGTCGGCCAGGACCTTTGTCCAGACTACGATGCATGGAAATATTGGCTATATAGGTTTTGCTGTGGTCTTCTATGCCTTAGGGGATGATGGTCTTGGTATCGCCGGTTTTTTGGCACCATTTATTATACTTTCACAAAACATATTATCCGTTCTATCTTTTAATCTCCATTCCGGGATTAAAAGAAAAAGGCTTAAATTATTTATACGTATACTCAAAAGCATCTTTTTTAACCCGATTATCATCTCCGCATTGGTTGGAATAAGTTTTTCCTTCTTTGGCTTGAAATTGCCTAATTTCTTAAATAGATTTCTAGAAATTGTTTCCAGTATGGCTCTACCTATGGCGCTTTTAATCATTGGAGCATCCCTTTCCCTATCACTCATGTCAAAGAGTTTATCCTGGCTTTTTTCCTCTTTAGCCCTTAAACTTTTTTTTCTTCCAGGCATAGTGGTAGTTTTGCTCCAGAACGCCGGAGTACAGCCCTTTTCCATTGAAGTAGCTGCAACTCTTTTGGGGGTACCCACTGCCACGGTTTCTGTTATAATGTCAAGCGAGATGGAAGGAGATGTTAAATTTGCCTCATCAGCTGTAACTCTTTCTACACTTTTATCCGCCATCACCCTATGTTTCTGGACCTATCTGATAGGTTCCTTTAATTAATTATAGTAAATAAGATGAGCATCCAGCTTTATAATAAAAGATTAAGCCGATATTTTATCCCATATTTTGCTGTAGTGGTTGAAAAATAAGAGGGATTGTCTTCTATGTGGAAGTGATTTTAAACTATTGCGGGAAAAGCAAGAAAGAACAGATTTTTTCTTGCGAGTTCTTTTCAGATCAAGCGATCTTAATTACCGCATTTCCTT
Organism: Desulfobacteraceae bacterium; assembly: GCA_030612685.1. Classification (GTDB taxonomy): domain Bacteria; phylum Desulfobacterota; class DSM-4660; order Desulfatiglandales; family B25-G16; genus JAUWNK01. Next base: position 11,258 of record JAUWNK010000080.1, on the reverse strand, counting down.
TTATTTTTCCATGTTTCACTAAGGGAAGGATGTCGGCTAATTTTTCAAAAGGAAAGGTTTCTATTTCTGTTTTGATCTTTATCTCAGCAGCAATTTTTAGGAATTCTCTCCCGTCTTCTCTGGATATGTGGGCTAAGGACTTTATAGAACGTTCAAGCCATATGTGATTGTAGTCTTTAATCTCTATGGGTGTCATGTAGACCGGTGCCAGGATTAAACGACCATTACTGTCAAGCTGAGAGAGGGCAAATTCTACCAGATTACCTGCAGGAGGAAAGATGATGCCTGCGTCCAGTAGGGCAGGGGGTTTGTCTTCGTAGGTGCCAGTCCAGTCTGCACCCAACTCCCTGGCAGCATCTCTGTTTTTTTGACTCCTGGTAATTACAAACACCTCTAACCCAAGGTGTTTTGCAACCTGAAGCACATAGGAGGCAGTTGGGCCAAAGCCATAGAGACCAACTATTTCACCCTTTTTTGTCTCCGTAAGTTTCAGTGATCTATATCCGGCGATCCCGGGGCACAGGAGAGGCGCAATCTCTTCAAAGGAAAGGTTTTCTGCTAAGTGAAAGGCAAAATTCCCATCTAAGACAGTATATTCAGCATATCCACCATCCGCACTCCAGCCGGTGAATGTAGACTGGGGGCATAGGTTTTCTTTGTTTGACAAACAAAACTTACAGCTTCCACATGCGTGATTCAGCCAAGCTACCCCTGCTCGATCGCCGGTTTTAAAGGCTTTTACATTCTTGCCTATTTTATCAACGATGCCCACAATTTCGTGGCCAAGGATTAAGGGGGTCTTTTTCAAAGGAAGGTCCCCTTCTGCTATGTGTATATCTGTCCTGCATATCCCACACGCATTAATCTTTATCCTTATTTCATGATCAGAGGGGTCAGGGGTTGGTATCTCTTCTAATCTCAGGGGCATATCTTCAATTTTTTCCTGCTTATCTAAAATCCATGCTCTCATATCTTCCCCCTACACAATATAAATACTCTCATAGATATTTTTGTTAATATCTTCAAGATTTTCCCGGCAATATCGGAGCGCTTCCGGGAGATAGTTCATGATGTCTCCGGCTATTATTCCGTCTTCCCCAATATCTCTCATTGCAATGTCTCCAGCAAGACCATGGATAAATACACCCATCCCAATGCTTTCCTCAAGAGAGAACCCAAGGCCAAACATGGCTGCAATGGTGCCGACAAGGACATCTCCGCTGCCGGCAGTAGCCATACCGGGATTTCCACTCATGTTAATATAGATACGCTCATCAGGATAACCTATGAGTGTATGGGCCCCTTTTAAGATTATATAGGCATGTAATTCCTTGCATGTTTCAAACAAGAGAGGGACCTTGTTTGTTTGTATCTCCCCAATATCCATTTTTGTAATCCTCGACATCTCGCCAAAATGAGGGGTCAGGATTGTCATCTCTTTTCTCTTTTTTATGATGTTTATATCTTTCGAGATGGCGGTAATACCATCACCATCGATGATAAGAGGTTTTTTGATCTCTGGTGTGAGCTTCCTTACCAACTCCTGCGTTTCCTCATTAAGTGATAGTCCAGGGCCAATAACAACCATGTCAGCCCTGTCTGAAAATTCCAAAAGATGGTCCCTGGCCTTGAGGGATAAGCTTCCTTTATCTGTCTCCTTCTGTGGCACAAAAACGATCTCACTTCCCTTATTGGCCAAAAAGTTGGTGATTGATTCAGGAGAGGCCAGATATGAGAGCCCTCCCCCCGCCTTTAGAAAGGACAATGCAGCAAAGTAAGGAGCGCCAAGATAATTTGAGGATCCCGCAATAAAGAGGGCCTTTCCATAACTGCCCTTGTGAGTATCCTCCCCTCTTTTGGGAATTGTTAATGGATCATTTGTTTCTACCTTTATGATATCGGTATTGTATAGGGAAGGGGGAAAGGAGATATGGGTAACATAAAGCTTGCCACAAAGATCAAAGCCCGGGTATAATAGATTTCCCAATTTCGGTAGGCCAAATGTTATAGTATAGTCTGCCTTTACAGCACATCCCATAATCTGACCGGTATCACCATTTACCCCAGAGGGGATATCAACGCTGAATACTACTTTCTGGCTCTCATTGATCAATTCGATTACCTCTCTATATATCCCACCTACTTCCCTTGTAAGGCCAGTTCCAAAGATGGCATCGACGATCGCATCGCAGTAAGGGAGAGAAGTAGTTATCTGCTCCACAGAGGTAAGCGCCTCAATCTTGATGGGAAGAGTGGAAATTGTGCCCAAATTGTCTTTTGCGCACCCTGTTAATTTTTCGCTATCTCCCAGAAGAAGTACCGTGACCAGCCCTCCATTTGAGTGGAGCTTTCTTGCAACAACGAATCCATCGCCACCATTGTTGCCAATTCCACAGAAGATACGGAATCGTTTCCCCTTTATGCCAAATTCATTATGGATTACAAAATAGACAGCCTCACCTGCGTTTTCCATAAGAATCGTATCAGGGGTTTTAAATTTTTCTATGGCCCCTCTATCAAGATTTCTCATCTGTTCCACAGTAGATACCTTCATCTTTCATCCCTTTCCACTCTCTGTTTGGGCAAAAGCTACCACCAAAGAATCTCTAAATCAATTCATTTTTGGGAATACATTTTTTCTTCTTGGATAGAAGCGCTTCCTTAACTTATTGCCCAGAGCATATAATTGTTTGCATCTAAAGAATGCCTGCCCGCCACCTGCCCGCCATTGCTCTCGCGCAGGCGAGGTGGGCGGGTCGGCTTCGCCTCAGGCCCTGCCCGACGGACGGCAGGCGGGGAGGCGGGCGGTTAGCGCAGTCTTCCGAGTCCCGGAATCGGGGACTTTAGGGCTGCATCTATTAGCACCGTTAAAGCGGTGCACTACAGATTTAATAAAGATGTCTTGCATGATAAAAATGAAAACTATTTTATGCCCCCAGTAATAAAATTCCTTTCATTATTTTGGGCAATGGCCTCTTATATATTAAAAAACGATAGTGAGAGGAAAAGGTGCACTAAATAATATCCAGAAGCTTCAACGACATCATAAGAATCGCGACAATTAATATTATTCGAATAGCCCCTTCCCCCTTTTTCACTGAAATCTTTGCAGACCACCATGCTCCAAACGCACTTCCGGCTGCCAGGGTCAAACCAAACTTTAAATCCACATTATGTGTTAGAAAGAAAACAAGCAGAGCTGGAATGGTATAGATAAATACGATAAATATCTTGTGCATATTGACATGGACAAGGTCGAGTCTAATCAGATGGTAAAGCGATGCCATGAGCAGGAACCCAACTCCAGCCTGGATAAATCCTCCATAAAATCCGATCATAAACATTGCCGGATAGATTAACCAGCTCTTCCGGTGATATTGGCTGCCTTCACTTTTCTTTTGATTTGGTCTTGGTAGCAGCATAGAAATGATAATCCCGATCAAGACGTAGGCCAAAATTTTCTGGAAAAGTTTATCACTGATGTTAGTTGCGATGATGGATCCCCCTATGGCTCCAGGTAGGGTGAAAGCAGCTAATTTTAAACTCGTCTTAAATTTATGGTATTTTTCCTGCCCGAAGGATAATATTCCAGAAATATTTTGAATAAGGATTGAAACACGATTGGTTCCGTTGGCAAGAGAACTATCGAGTCCTAAAAATATGAGGGTGGGTAAGGTAATTGTAGATCCACCACCAGCCATGACATTGATAAAGCCGGCCAAGGAACCGACTACAAAGAGAAGAAGTAGCTTCAATAATTCTTCCATTGTTTATCCGCTATAAAAACTTATAGGCCAGGATGTTTTACCTTACAGAGACTAAAATGAGAAATTTTTATAAAGAAAAGTTACCGTAATTTTGAGATATCCAGCAATGTGAATTAAATTGAAATTGTCAATAACTCGATTCTAGGAAGGTAGGAGGATAGAAGAAAAGCATTTTTATGTCAAATGAGAATGTGTCCCAAGATCTGATAGCTGAATATGATCCGGTAATTGCAAGGTTCATAAGATGGAAGGCTTGCTCTGAAACTGATTTGCCTTTAATCTTGAAATTCACTTAACTCCAGCACATGATATCCCTTTTGATTCAGGAATGACACGATCTCTATCGGCATCTTTTTATCGGTTGCCAGGATTTTTTTCCCCTCCTGGTCGTAAAAACTGATCCCTGGAATAGTAAGTGTTATATTTCTTGTCTTATCTCTGGATGCAGCCAGAAAGTGATGTGGTTTAGAGTCGAATGAAAGCCCAAGGAAGTCAAGTGTTAGTTCTGTTATCCTGTTTAGATCTTTCTCGCCGGCAAGAGAGAGAACTAAAAATTGGTGTTTTTTAAGCAAAGATGTAATAGCAGGCGATAGACCGGTTGTGTCTATAATACAATCTTTCCCTCGCCTATTAAAAAATAGATCGGCCTGTATGATGAGATTATATCCAGAGCCTTCTCCTTGATACACGGGAATCTTTATTTGGCTGGAGAAGGGCTGTCCAGCAAGGTTTAATAGAAGAGATGGTAAAGGGAAATCTATATTTTTTCCCGATTTTATCTTCTTTTGAATAGGGGCATCTTTTTCTATGTCTTTAGGGACTGGAAGTTCCGAATAGTCAATTACCTTTATCCCTAATTTCTCAAGGTATGCCTTTACTGCCCCTGGTGTCTGTTCGGCTTGATTATTGATAAAGGTAAGTGTTACTATTTTTTCTGGGATATCTTCCTCACTTCTATATGGAATAATAACCCAGTCACCAGCAATGGAAATACCTATGTCCCCGCTTCTTATCTTAAATTGCTCCCCAGATCTAAGAATTTTATAATAGTTACTGGCTGCAAGGATTTTATCCATAGTAGTTTTAAGGTTATCATCAGTGGACAGATGCACAATTCTATAATCTTCCCAATCGGCTAAAATTAACTGGCCGATGTCTTCAGGGAGCTCATTTTTTAAGTCAATGATCAACCTTATGCCACTACTTAAGTTTAACATAGGAAAAGAGTCAGCCCTTAGGTTTATCTGACCACCTGATTTTAGGGGAATAAACTGCTCACCACTATCGATAAAATCCTCATCCATTTGATTGAAGATATCACTAAGCTTTTTTCTTAAAGAAACGATTTGGCCAGTTTCCTCAGTTAGGGTGATCTTAGTCTTCTTTGGAGCTATCTCTATCTTTTTAGCCTTAATAGGCATCCTGACTATTTCTGGAGAATAAATAGGAAGCCTGATAACTTGATTCGGATAGATGAGATCCACATTTTTTAAGGAGGGATTAAATTTCTGGACAAGGTTTAGATATTCATCATAAAGATATTTTGGCGGTATTTTATATCTGCTATGGACGATCATCGTCAGATTATCACCAGCCTTTACAATATGTTTGTCAAAATTTATATCTTTCAATGAAGAGATACCCATTATTGATTTCTGAAAAAACTCTTCCCTTTCTGCAGAGCCTCTAACTGGTGTTATATTAAGTGGAATTAATATAGTCTGTCCTGGATGAATAAGATCGAGATTTGTTAAAGATTTATTCATACTTTTTAATAAAGAGACTAGCTCAGAAATGTCTGGTCTTTTAAGTAGGTCCCTCTGGCGCAAAAGTTGCCAGATGTAATCACCCTCTTTTACTTTATAGTGCTCCCAAAGAACCTCTCCGCCTTCCTTCTTTTTGACAGTAGCCTGTTGAACTAAGGAGATAGAAAATGTGTCCTTCTCTTTTCCTTGAACTAAAGGTTCACATAAGCAGGAAAAAGCGATCAGGGAAGCAAGAAGAATGAAGCTTTTTTTCACAATCCTCCCTTTTATTAACTAATAGGCTTAGCCTTATCACTAATAGAAAAAACTATCTTCATTTTAAATAGTTGAACAAGATTATGTCAAGATTTTTCGATTATAACATATATGCACAATATATTGCAAAAAGCAATATTAAATATACACTATGTAGTATTTTTAACTTTACACCTATCTTAATATCTGTTATTAAGGTTAAGGAGGCAAAGGAAGATGAAAATAAAAAACATTTATATTCAAGGTTTTAAGTCTTTTATGGATAGACTAAACATCCAAATTCCTCCAGGAATCAGTACCTTTGTTGGGCCTAATGGTTGCGGTAAGAGTAATATAGTTGATGCCATAAGGTGGGTTATGGGTGAACAAAGCTCTAAGCAGCTGCGTGGTCGCCAGATGGAAGACCTGATTTTTTCAGGAACGGGTCCTTTAAAGCCCTTGGGTATAGCTGAGGTAAGCCTGACACTTGAAAATGGCAAGGAATCCCATGATGCAAGCGAGATATCAATTACAAGGCGGCTATACCGGTCTGGTGAAAGTGAATATCTCATCAACAATTCAACATGTAGATTAAAGGATGTCCATGATTTATTTATGGGCACTGGATTGGGCAATAGAGCATATTCAATCATTGCCCAAGGAGAGATCGGTTCAATAATAGAGCAAAGGCCAGAAGAGACAAGGCTTCTTTTGGAGGAGGCAGCTGGCATTACTAAGTACAAGGTAAGGAGAGAGGCATCTTTAAGAAAGATATCCTTAACAAAAGAGAACCTCCTGAGAGTGGAAGATATTCTTGCTGAGATTAAAAGAGAGATGAATTCCCTGAAGAGGCAGGCCGGGAAGGCCAGGCGGTTCAAAGAGGTAAGCTCTGAGATCCATCGATTGGGGCTTGTTTTACATGCGTATAAATACGATGAATTACAAACAGAGAAGGAAAAGAGGGGGAAGATAATTGATAATTTAATAGACAAGGGAAAGGGATTGGAGGCGCTTTTCTCTGAATCCGAGAAGGTTATCGAAACAAAGAATATGGAATCAATAGAGAAAGAAAAGGCCCTGTCTGCGCTTAAGGAATCGGTCTTTTCCCTCAGGGAAGAATGCAGAAAGAATGAAGATACCTTACAACATTTATCGGCTGATCAGGAGAGATTTCATCAGGCTGATATCAGACTGAATGAAGAGAAAAAGGAAATAGGGGGGAAATTAACTGAATTTCAATCTGAGATTAAAAAGATCAACTCAAAAATTATCGAATTACAGAAATCGATTCAGGAAATCTCAACCCTTAGTTCTCATTATGATGCTACTTTAAGAGGTAAAAGGATAGCATTGGATAGGATGAAAGATGGGTTGAAAAAAGAAAAGGCCCAGTTAATTGAGTTAGCAACTAATGAGGCAAGACTGAGAGGTGAGATACGGAATCTCTCTGAGGTAACAAATCAGTTAGAGATCAGAAAGAATGGGCTTGAAAAGAAGTCAAAAGAAGGTGCACAAAGGCTTGAGATATTATCGGTTTTGTTACTTGAAAAAAGGGGAAAAAGACAGGAGGTATTAATCAAGATAGGCTCCCTTGAGAAAGAGATTCAAGAGCAGAAAGCAAAACTAAAGGAGTTGGAGGAAGTAAGCAGAAGAAAAGAATCTGAAAGTGCAAAAGTAGACTCAGAGCTAAATCTCTTTCGTTCCCAATTAAAGACTATTAGGGGCCTTATTGAAAGCTATGAAGGATATAAATCAGGTGTTCAGACAATTATGAACTCTTATGAGCCTGAGGCCATTAAAGAAGGCAGGATCTTAGGCGTGGTGGCTGACTTTATTCAGGTTGAGCCGGAATTTGAGGTAGCTGTTGAGGCAGTCTTAGAGGAAAGATTGCAATATGTAATCGTCGCCAGGCAAGAAGACGGCAAAGAGGCTGTTGAATATTTGAGATCAAAAGATGAGGGCCGAAGCTATTTTCTTCCTCTTGAGGAGTTTAGACAAGAAAAATCCCATATTAATGGCAAAGGCAAGCTCAATGGTTTTAGACTATTAAGAGATCATATTTCTGTGCCAGAAAGATTTAAACCTGTGATAGAATCTTTCCTGGGCAACGCTGCATTGGTAGATAGCCTCTCTGATGCTTTATCTGCCTGGAATAATGGCAGAAGCAAGCAAACCCTGGTCACCCCAGAAGGTGATCTGGTGGATAAAAGGGGTGTCATAATTGGAGGGAGATTGGGAAAAGAATCTGTAGGCTTCCTTAGGAGAAGACGAAATGAAAATGAATTAAGGGATAAGATAAAAGACAAGGAAAAACTCATCTCTACCTTGCAATCAGATCTTAGGAACCTAGCCCTGCAGGAAGATGATATACATGATCTCCTTAGCCAGTCAGAAAGGGATAAGGAAGGGTATGTGCAAAAAAGTAAAGAAATGGAGAAAGACATATTCCTACTTGAAAATGAATCAGAACAACTCATAAAACACTCTCAATATATAGTAGACCAGTTAGAATCTTTAAGTAGGGATAGAGAGGAAAAAATGTCTTACCTCGATAATCTTGAAGAAAGGTTATCTGGATGCAGCAAAGAGAAGCAAGGGATTCAAATAGTTGTTTCAGAAAAAGAGACCAAGGTTGAAGAGCTGGAAACCGCCCTTGATGATTCAAAAGAAAATCTCTCCCAGCTAAAGCTCAGATATAACCAATATAAAGAGGAGGAGAGGGGTTTCATACGAGAAAAAGAAAGGCTTGATCAATTCGTAAGTGAAATGGAGATAAGAATTAGCAAGATAGAAAAGGAGATACAATCAAATAGAGATCAATATGAGAACTCTTTAGTCAAAGAGAAGGAGTTAAAGAAAAGATTAAAGGTCATTTATCAAAGACAAAAAGAGTTTGAAACCGAGGTCAATGAGTTTGAGCATGGATTTGAGATCCTGAGAGAAGAATTAAGGGAAGAAGAGAAAAGGGTTGCTCTTTTAAGAGAAAATATTAAGGAGATAAGAGAAGAAATCAATGAGGCGAGGATAAGGGAGGCAGAGATAGGTTTCCAGATAAAGAGTATTTTATCCCAGGTAGGCAAAGAAATGGGAATCAATCTTCAAAGGGATTATAAGAGATATTTAGAGGAAGATTTTTCAAAGGCTCAATATGAACTAAAGCTCAAAGATTATATACTTATTAAGGAGAGAATTGGAGAGGTGAATCTTCTGGCTATTAATGAATATGAAAAATTAAAAGAGAGGTATGAATTTATAACAGCACAGCAGCAGGATCTCCTTGCCTCAATTTATTCCCTTTCTAAGGCCATTAGAAGAATTAACACGATTTCGAAGGAGAGGTTTCTTGCTACCTTAGGGAAGGTTGATGAGAAATTAAAGAAGGTTTTTCCTATCCTATTTGATGGTGGTAGTGCTCGGTTAAGGTTGATTGATGAAAATCTTCCATTAGAAAGTGGTGTATTAGTTGAGGTGCAACCACCAGGAAAGAGATTGGTTCATATGGGACTTTTGTCTGGCGGGGAAAAGGCCCTGGCAGCTATGGCCTTACTTTTTGCCATCTACCTTATTAAACCGAGTCCATTTATTATAATGGATGAGGTTGATGCCCCACTGGATGAGGTTAATACAGATCGATTTAATGAGCTGTTAAAGGAAATTGAAAAATCATCACAGGTAATCATGGTTACTCATAATCGAAGGACTATGGAAATGGCTGCACGGTTATATGGTGTGACTATGGATAGAAGTGGTGTTTCCAAAATTGTTTCTGTAGATCTGGAAGATTATCAATAAAGAGTGCCTAAAGTGAGCTAAAGTGCCCGCCCGCCTCGCAAGCGAGAGCGTTGCGGGCAGGCCTAAAGTACTTAAAGTTATAAATTTAGCTATTTGTCATTTGTGAAGAAGAAAAAATACAAATGACCAGTGACAGGCAAGAAGGAGGTAAAGATCCTTTTGGATAAATCAGAACCTGCTAATGGTAATGCCCCTGTAGGAAAACTGTGGGATAAACTGTCTAAGACAAGAAGGAGATTAAAAGACAGGCTCGATATTGTACTAAGTGGAAAGAAGGCAGTCGATTCATCACTCTTAGAAGAGCTTGAGGAGATTCTTTTTACCTCTGACATTGGTGTAGAGATAACAGAGCAGTTGATTGAGAGGTTACAACGGAGGGTAGATCGGAAATCTCTTGACAACCCGGAGCAGTTAAAGACCATCTTAAAGGAAGAGATGATTTCTTTTTTAGAAGCCGGCCAAGAACTTTCTGCTGTTAATGAAATACCAGATAAAGCCCGCAACATAGTCGAGGTAATCATGTTTGTCGGTGTTAATGGGGTGGGAAAGACGACTACTATTGCTAAGGTGGCTCATTATTTTCAAGCTCAAGGACAGAAGGTAATGCTAGTGGCGGCAGATACCTTCAGGGCTGCTGCCATTGAGCAGTTACAGATATGGGGAGATCGGGTAGGTGCAGAGGTAATCAGTCAGAAAAGGGGAGCAGATCCCGCAGCAGTTGTATTTGATGCTATATCTGCTGCTAAGGCCAGGAAAATGGATAAGCTTTTTATTGATACTGCTGGCAGGCTTCACACAAAGTTAAACTTAATGGAAGAGTTGAAAAAGGTTCAGAGGGTGGCTAATCAACAGCTTTCCGGGGCTCCCCATCAAGTTACCCTTGTCCTTGACGCCACTACTGGCCAGAATGCAATTGCCCAGGCCCAGGTATTTGCCCAATCCCTGGGGGTGACGGATATAATTCTAACCAAATTGGATGGAACTGCTAAAGGTGGTGTAGTCATTGCTATTTCTCAGAGGCTACACATTCCTATCTCCTTCATATGCACTGGTGAGGGACTTGAGGATTTTGAGATATTTAATCCGAGGGAATTTGTGGAGGCTATCTTTGACTGAAATTTAACATTGATGAAAAAGAGCACGGTTAAAAGACAAATAATGTGGGGAGACCTTGACTCCCTCGGTGTCGTTTTTTATCCTCGGTACTATGAGTGGATAGATGCAAGTGGTCATCTGTTTTTTCAATCCTTGAACCTTGATTTAGTGAGCCTGTGGAAAGAAAGGGGGATTATATTTGGACTTTTAGAGACAGGTTGCCAGTATCATCTTCCAGGCAGATACAGTGAATGGATTGAAATAGTTACCTATATTGGTGATATTTCGGACAAAACTGTGGTATTAAAGCATGACATCTCCCGCATCTCGGACAAGGCCCATATGGCAGAAGGATTTGAAAAAAGGATCTGTTTAAATGTAACCGATCCTTTGTTCTTCAAGGCAGTTGATATACCAAAAGACATCTTGGGCATTCTGTCAAATGCAAAATCCTGTCATTGATTCCTAGCAGAACAGCAACATTTCCTCTATTAGAAATATGGCAAAGATCTTTGTTGGAACATCCGGTTTTTCTTATAATGATTGGAGGAATAATTTTTATCCTGCTCGTCTCCCTAACTCTGATTTTTTATCCTTCTACTCC
>JAUWNK010000156.1 GCA_030612685.1 Desulfobacteraceae bacterium | reverse complement strand
CCTCTTTTATTATAACTTCTCTATATCATTATCACTAATTGTTTTACTGGCACACATTACCAATCAAGCATCTATTTTTTATACATTCATTGATGGTAAGGACTTTATAGGCAAACTGTAAAAGAATCTTATTGTTTAACTTTATCATGACCTCTTTAGATCATCTGTTTCTATATTTGGAGAAGACAGAATGATCAGGAGATTGCTTGTTAAAAGAAAGGTCTATAGGTTTTTTAAGGACATTAGGTCAAATTTTATAATCTAAAAAGCTATTGACTACAAACACCCATTGTGTTAATAGTCGCTTCAACTTTTAAATCCTAAAAGGGAGGCCTAAGCATGGATGACATATTGAAAGGGAAAAAGATTTTAATCGTAGACGATGAGCCCGATGTATTGGAAACGTTAACAGAACTGCTGGACATATGTCTTATTGACACCGCCCCTGATTTTGAAACTGCTCAGAAATTTCTTAACAAAAATACCTATGATGTGGCAATCCTTGATATTATGGGGGTAAGAGGCTACGATCTCCTGGAACTCGCAAATCAAAAAGGCCTCCCCGCATTAATGCTCACAGCCCATGCCCTCAATCCCGAAAACCTGGTGAAATCCATTAAAGAGGGCGCTCAATCTTATGTGCCCAAGGAAAAAATCTCTGATATCACCACCTATCTGGCTGATATACTGAAGGCCCACGAAAAAGGCATTGAAAAGCACGGGACCTGGTTTGCCAGACTCAATCAATTTTTTGATGAGAAATTTGGACCCGGTTGGAAAGATGAGCACAAGGAATTCTGGCAGGAATTTGATAAAACTTATATTGTCTCTAAAGAAGAACTTGAAGAAATTATGTAGTTTTAATGGAAGGTATTGAAGTGTCCGGAAGTATATTGCTTCGTTGCGGTATTATTTATTTGCTAAAGGCAACTTGACCAAAAATTTTGCACCTTTCCCTTCATCGCTCTCAAGAGATAACTCGCCGCCCATATCCTCTACCAGAACCATCACACCGGCCAAGCCTAACCCATGCCCTCTGACGGAGTGGGTGTCTGTATCATCCATCTGGAAATAGCTCTCAAAAATCTTTTTATGATAGATTGAAGGTATGCCCTCACCATCATCTTTAACAGAGAAAACAAGGTGAACATCTTTTTTATCAACCTCTAATTCCACCCGGCTTTTTCGATATTTTAAGGCATTATTTAAAAGGTTCCTGAGTATCTGCTTTACCTTAGCTTCATCCAGGTAGAGCTCTTGACACCAAAGATCCTCATCTATGAAAAGCATAAGACCTTTCTGTTCTAATTCCTTTCTCAGTAAAGATAGGTGAGTGCATATTTTGATCCTTTCTGATGTCTTTCGGTCAACCAAGTCAAATATTTCAATAAGACACTGTTCGATTAGATGTGAAAGTCTTAAGCTTGTTACATTTACTACCCCCTCTCTGGACCTCCCTAATTCCAGGGCATCATTCACCAGCGTTTGAACGACCTTGGTATTTCTCAGTGCCCTTGCCAAGGCCTTCTCCTGTTTTTCTGTAAGGGAGCCATATTTTTCTCGCCTTTGCAGCAAGGAAACGATTCCGGTTTCAATCACTGCCAGGGGGACCTTAAGGTCATGAATCAGAAGGCCAATTTTGATTCTTTCTCGGTGCATGTTAGAATTTTTCTCCTTTCCCTGATTGCTATCTAAAGCCTAACTTTGAAATGAGTTCACACCCCGTCCCCTTCCTGACTTTCTCTGTCAAGTTGATCCTCCCCCACGTATGACATGCTACATAGGGAATTTTATTGAAAAGGTGCTGCCACCTGAGGAGAAACATCCTGATTTCTCGGTGATAAACGAGCAGGCAGAAATCTTACCTGGGCACATATCCGTATCCTTGGGTATGAATTTGCACCGTATGCTATCAAAGTCAACAGAGAACCCATATCGTTCAGAAAAACTCTTTGTTCTAAGTAGATCAGAACCGGACCCTCCAGCATTAAATTCATAGGGCCTCTTTGAGGAATAGAGGTCTGTGTCTTGGGTATGGAAAAATCCCCCGAAGATCATCTTTTGGTTTTGTGGGGTAATTCCAACCCCATAATCATGGATATCTATCCATATCTCACCGTCTTTTGGGGTGACAGTAATTTCTATTTTCCCTTCATCGGGGGTGTTTTCAATGGCATTCTTGATGAGCCCCAGGAAGACCTTTTCAAGGATAGTTCTGTCCATGGTGATGAGGATCTCTTTTTCAAAATTCCTAATGATTGTTAGATCCCTTCCCTGCATAGACGAGATTGCCTCAGTGTAGAGATCGTCTAAAAACTCATTGAGGGGGATCTTTTCCATGCGAATCTCTTCACTGCTGAAAAGAGATTCTATGCGTCTGTAAACGCGTTTTAAAATTTCTTCATTTTGCATATGAGTTTCTTCTCTGAATTCTTCGACAAAACTTGCAGCGTCTTCAATAATATTTATTATTCTTCCTTTCTCTTCAAATGACCTCTGATTGAGTATGTCATCAATTTTTTCCTGAAGTTCTAACAATCTATTCACATTACGCCGGCCTCTGTTTATCGTCTTTCCCAACCCTGCAATATTTGCTTCCCCGATCTCTCTGGAGATTCTCCCAAACACACCTGAAATAAGTGCAAGAGGTGTTTTTAATTCGTGGGACAAGTGATTAATGACCCTCTCCTTGGCCTTATCTAAGAGTTTGAGCTCTTCGTAAAGTTTCGAGTTTTCAAGGGCTACTGCCACATAGTGAGATATGGATGTAAGCAACTCTCTGTCCTTATCCGTAAAATCCCCTGAATTCTTGTTAAGGGCCTCCAGCGCCCCGATACATTCTCTTTCTCGGTTCATAAGGGGAATACAAAGGATATTTTTTGTTTGAAAACCTAATTTTTCGTCCACCTCGGGATTGAAACGAGGATCATCATAGGGATTATTTATTATTAATGATGTTTTATGCTGGAAAACCCAACCAGCAACACCATAATCCTCGGGCATGCGGATTTCATTTTTTTCCACACCGGTTGCTACAAGTGACCATAGTTGATTGGATTTGTCGTCGTGTAAGAATACCGTGCTCCTTTCAGTGTCCATAATCTGATTAGTTTGATCCATAATCACTTCAAACAAAACATCCATATTAATTTCTGAAGTTATGATCTGGCCCACATGGAAAAGCTGGGTATATCTATGAATATTATCTCTCACGAGCCAGTCCTCTTTTCGCCGGCCAATACTTCTTTCTTTTGAATAGTGATGATCTGGGGTAGCCATTATGATCGTCTCCTGAGATTAAATATCTGTAAACGGTAATTAAACCTTATACTCATTGCCTGCATTGTAACCAGCACGTCCAGAGCTAAAGAGAGCATGCTTTGAATGAGCTCTAAGTGTTAAATTATTTTTCCACCTGTCCCGCATTTCGGAAAAAGAACCCAGACTTCGCCTCCGCCTCGATTTTTGCCTCAGCTTTAATTTACATCCCATTTTCTGTAAGGTTTTCGATGCCGGAGACCGTTTTTCGGCCCTTTCTGTAGTTTACTCGCTGCGGCATTGAAATGCAAGGCACAATTGATGGTATGAGGGCTGTGCATAACTCAGCATTAAAACATGTTATTAGTTTAGAGGTTATGCAAAGGTCTTTTAAACTTTCCTAACAGGTCTTACCTCTTATACCCAACTGGCATAAGAAGCAGGGGCTCATGTGTTTTTTTACTCCCCATAACCTGTATAACCTCCTGATCTTCAAAGGCCCCTACTATTCCTGCTTCCAGTCCCATTGCCTGAGATTGAAGAAAGATATTTTGCCCGATATGTCCTGCCTCCATTATGGCATACCTAATTCCCCTCTGGCCATATTTAACCGTGATTCGACTATATTCTGCTGTAATAACAAGGGTCAGTGGGGCATGGGCCATCCATATCTGCCCCAGTGAGGCTATTGCTATATCCCTTCTAAAATCCCCTTCTTTAACAAGTGAAATGGAATGGCCAGCAGGCTCATATAGGTAAATGCCAGGATCCATCTTTTCAATACAATCTTTCCCAACCACCCCATAAATATCCATGGGATATAATGCACCGGCAGATGGGGCAGCCCTTTTAAATTCTCCTATATCTGTAATTCCCTGGGCTGCCCAGAGCACCTGTGAAAGCTGCTTGAGCGTAAGGGCCTTACTCTCAAAGGATCTGATGGTTCTTCTCTTATGGATTGTTCTTTCAAGGGACACATCTCCATCTATCATTGGATCAGGCAAGTGCATTCTGATTCCTCCTTTCCGTTTAAGAGAACTCCTTTTTTCACTGGATAAAACTCTATCGGGGGCAAAAAGAGATCCGCAAAGGCAAACAAAACCCATTAATTTGCAAAATCCTCTTCTTGTCAATTCAATGCCTGGCATAATTCTGTGAACTTAGAGGCTTCGCCACAAGTGGAGTATTGGAGCAATGGAGTACTGGAGTGATGGGTTAAATCAATTGATTATTGAATATTGACAATTGAAAATTATTATTTCCAAAACCAATAATCAATCGACGATTATCGATATTCAATTTTTTACTACCCACTATTCATATATACTCAGCATCTTATGGAGGAGCATGGATGTCTTTTTTTTGCGAACGAACCAGGCAAATGCTTATAGCTGGCTCTTTCCCGATGATCCAGGCGGGCGGCCATCTCAGGTAGAGATTGCCAGATTCAGTGAATAGGGCATTTCCTCTATGGTAGATCGCCCGCCTTTATCTGCATCTTTAGCCTGCATAACAGCATAAACCCTTTCGTCGCCAAAAAAAAGACATCCATGCTCCAAAGAACCAGCAATTTGAAATCCACAATATTTTGAGCAATTACCACTATTCCATTATTCCATCCTTCCATGTAGATTGAACGAATTGGGAGCCACTAAAATCTTTATAATTTCAATATGTCGTAGAATTTTTGCGCTCTTAGAGTACTCTCCATTCATTGGTGTAAACATTCATCCTTTTTTCTCTTACAAATCCAATGAGAGTAATCCCCAAATCAGCTGCCAATCTCACAGCCAAATTTGTGGGAGCCGATTTTGAGATTAGTATAGGGATATTTCTTTTTACCACCTTAAGCAATATCTCTGATGAGATCCTACAGCTTGTGACTACCATTCGCTCTTCTGTTGGTATATCTGTCAAAATACATTCACCAAACAACTTATCAACGGCATTATTTCTGCTAATATCCTCCTTGAAGACCAAGATATCTTTTTTATCACACAGGGCCACAGAGTGAACACCACCAGTAGAGATAAAAATCTCGGAGCGATTTTGAAACCCTTCTACCAAAGAAAAGACCTCAGGAGGTGCAACCCTTGTTTGAGATTCTACCTTAGGCTGGTCCTTAATATCCACCCTACTAAAAAGACCGCTTGATGTTAAGGGTGGCAAATCTTTATCTTTTTCAGTCTCAATCCAAACCATACCTTTACTGTCATCAAGGTTGACTTTCTTTATTTCTTCCTTGGCTTTTACTAATCCTAAAGAGAAAAGAAAACCGATTGCAAGAGATTTTAGATCCTTAGGTGAACAGGGTAATGTAACAAGCTTCTGACTATTTAAAACTATAGTTAGCTGGGCCTCAGTAACAACTATATCCTCTATTTCGCTTTTCCCTTTCTCGTCAACCCTGATTACAGAAAATCTCTCAATATTATCCATTGCCTTCTTCCTTTCATACATCGGTCAATAAAATAATAACACAAAGATTTCAGAAATTATCGGCTACTAAGAAGAGAATTTCAAGGACAAAATTTTTTTATCTGGAAAAGGGACAGAGAATATCGCAATTTCCTAAATTTAGAACTTTTATTGTTCATTATGATATTGTATAGATATCGGCGGTAGGTGACGTTTGAAAAATTATCTCTTAAGTCATTGCGAGGAGCGAAGCCTGCCCGCCATCGGCTTCGCCTTCAGGCGAGGCGAGCGGGCGACGTGGCAATCTTTCTTTAATAAGCTGGAGATTGCTTCATCCCACCTCCAAGCAAGGAGGCGGGATTCGCAATGACAGTGTGGGCATTTTTCAAAGGTCTCGGTAGGTGAATATGAGAATACTTTTAACCAATGACGACGGCATATTAGCAGAGGGTCTGATATCCCTTTATGAGGAGTTAAAGGACGATTTTGAGCTTTCTGTGGTTGCCCCTGAAACAGAGATGAGCGCAGTAGGGCACGCTATTACCCTATCCAACCCATTAAGGGTTAGGCGATTCAAGAGAAATGGGGTCTTCTTCGGCTATGGTGTAAACGGCACCCCTGCTGATTGTATTAAAATAGGTGTCCAGGAGATTTTGCAACAAAGGCCAGATATCATCCTTTCTGGAATCAACCTTGGGTCTAATGTGGGAATAAACCTGTTATATTCGGGGACTGTCTCTGCTGCTACAGAGGGTGCC
>JAUWNK010000132.1 GCA_030612685.1 Desulfobacteraceae bacterium | reverse complement strand
TCCTCCATTGATACGCCTGGTTTTAAGAGCATCAATGAGGGTGACCAGGTAAGCTTTGATGTGGAAGAGAGCGACCGGGGTCCTGAGGCCAAGAACGTCAAAAAATTGTAGTTTACTGTAATACGGCAATAAAGGGCATCTCGCCCAGGTGAGATGCCCTTTATTATTTTCGCACGCCTTGCTGAAAGGAAAACTCTATTCATTAAGTCAGCGAAAAGGAGATCTACCAAAATGGGGGAAGGAACTAAAAAGGAGATGGACATTTATCTGAAATCGACCCCTACCATCGATTCAGACCATGATATGATCATTCAGACTGCAAGGAGCCTGACAGGGGATTGTTCGAGTAATGAGGAAAAGGCGGTAAAGCTCTTTTACTTTGTTAGAGACTCTATCAAATATAACATCTACATGATTTCTGTATTCATCGAGGATTTTAAGGCATCCAGGATTCTTGATTGGGGAAAGGGCTACTGTGTCCAGAAGGCGGTGCTATTTGCTGCCCTTGGAAGGGCTGCTGGCATCCCAAGCCGTCTGGCATTTGCCAAGATCAGAAACCATAAGGTACCTGCCCATGTCTTTCAAATGTTTAAGACCAATACCTTCCCCAGACATGGGTATAATCAGTTCTTCCTGGATGGAAGGTGGATAAGCGCTGCTGCAACATTTGACAAAATTCTGTGCAAAAAGAATGGATTGCCTGTAGTGGAGTTTGATGGAAGAATGGATGCCATTTTGCCGGAGAAAGATCTGAAGGGCGAACCCTATATAGAATATGTGGAAAAGTTTCCTCCCAGGCAAGACCTCCCCTTTGATTGGATTAGAGAAAGGATTTCCAAACTCGTAGGCACGGATAAGCGGCCCTGGTTCAATAAGAATCAAGAAAAAAGGATCAATAGAGATTTTAAATAGTCATAAGTTGAGCTTGTGGCCATAATTTTTTTCTACCAACAACCCGAAACAGTACTCGCTATTATAACTAGGGGTAAATATTGAGTTTAAGCTTTATGCTTTTTAGAAGCTTTAAGCTCATCCGTGTCAAATACAATATTTTTTCCCACCTTTTTATATTTTATCTTTCCTGCTTTAACCCATCTTCTCAAGGTAATCTCGGCCACCTCAAGATATTCTGCTGCTTCTTTAACAGTAAATGGCGTCAGTCTGATTTCGTCAAAGACCTCATCATGGCTGTATAAATCTTTCTCAAATCCTCGCCTTGCTATTACAGCAAACAATTTCTCTCTTTCTTTTAAAGGCATAGTTAGAATTGCTTTATAAACCTTTTCAGCAGTAATCATTATGGCTCAACCTCCCTTAGATATTTCTTAAGTTCACGATAAAAATTCTCATGAGGACCTATTTTGAAAAACATTATTTCAGTCCCCTGGAGACGATAGGCAATTAAAAATTTCTGGCTCTTAAAAGAAAATTTTTGAACTCGAAATCCTATCAGATCTCCTTTTTTTGAGTTCCCTATATCAGGATTGGTTACTATTTTCTCAACTTCATCCTCAATGACAAGTTGGAAAGGTCTTGTTTGCTTCTTAACGAATTTCCTGAATGGTGGCTTGTAAAATATTTTCATGATAGTTTTCATGATAAACTATATTATCATTTTGTCAATCACTATTTTTTCCATAATTGTTAATATGGGATCTCAACAGGCTGTCAAAGGCTGCATCCACTATAGTCCTTTCTTTACACCTTAGTGCCTTTGCTTGAGAGGCCGGACTTTCAGTTTTTTTCTGGCTTGTGCCTTTCCCCTCTGGTCAGCACTTCCTTTTTTTGCATTTAAAGCGATTATCTAATAGAACCTTATAATGATATCGAGCAAAAGACCTTTAGCCATTTGATATGAAGAGGGCTATGGAGAAATAAGTCAACCTAAGATGTCCCCAAAAAGACTTGATTGGAAAATCTATTATCATCCATTAAATACTTGACATAAAGGCATGCTGGTATTACTCTTCAGCCAGAATGGTAATATAACAGGGGATCATTATGAAAACCTTATCACTCAAGTTGTCTGAATCATTACTTGCAAAGCTTACTTCTATGGCGAGGGAAAGAGGTGAAAACAGGTCTGCTCTGTTGCGAGAAGCCATCGAGACATTTATAACAGGAGATAATCACACCCCAAAGGGCTCCTGTTTAGACCTTGCTAAAGATCTTGTGGGATGTGTGAGGGGGCCGGTCGATCTGTCTTTTAATAAAAAGCACATGCGTGGTTACGGCCAATGAAGCGGCGAGTCATTTTAGACACCGGACCTCTTGTGGCATTTATTAACGGCAGAGACAAATACCATAAATGGGCTACATTACAATGGGCGCAGATTGAGCCCCCTTTGTTGACATGTGAAGCAGTATTATCAGAGGCATGTTTTCTTCTCGGCGGTCTTGATGGAGGACAAATAGCTGTTTTTGAACTTCTTAAACGAAGGATCTTGCATACTCCTTTTAGAATGATTGAACATATAAACCAGATTGCCTGGCTTTTGCAGAAATATTCCAATGTTCCGATGTCGTTGGCAGATGCTTGCCTGGTGCGAATGACAGAGGTGTACCCTGAAAGCCTTGTCTTTACTATCGACACCGATTTCAGCATCTATCGGAAAAACAAAAGGCAAGTTATTCCAATACTGTCACCGCATGATCGTTAGCAGGTCCACATCTTAACCAGCACCCTGGATATTGCTGAGCTAAAAGTTGCCACTTCATTTTTTCAGCAAGGGGCTATCCAGTTTTCAACTCTAAGTCTGTTTATCTTGGAAAAATGATGAATATTTGCTGTGACCACTATGAATTTATGACTTAAAGCAGTAGAGGCGATAAGCACATCTTCTATACCGATAGACTGGCCTCTTTTCTGAAGGTCGGCCAATATATCTCCTGCTATTAATACCTCTTCAGGGCCAAGAGTCATTACATTGACCCTGAAAATAATTTCTTTCTCTATATTTAGCCAAAAGCTTTCAAAATCCTCACGCAGGGCGCTCCCGAAGCGTAATTCCATCACACAGATGCATGAGGTAAACAATGATTGTGATGGATTCGACTGCAAATGTTGAAGCAGATTATGATTGGGCTGCTTTTTAACCAATTCACTAAGTATATTTGTATCAAGAAGGTACATCACTTCAACTTTATATCTGTCAACAGCCTTGAAGTATGCCTGGTACGGCTCTGTACAATATTTTCTATAGTTTTAAAAAAGGGGTCGTCTTCTTTCAGCCATCCTTTAGCCTGGGCCAGATGTTTATCATTTACATCTGTTGGCACTAATCGGGCCATAGGCTTTCCTCGCTTGGTAATAATGATTTGTTCTTTTCCATATGCCACTCGGCCCAACAGATCAGAAAAGTGCTTTTTAGCATCGGCTATACTTATGGTTTGCGGGCTCATAATCATCCTCCTCTTTAGATGATTATGGTCATAATGACCTGTTGAAACCAGAAAGTCAACAGGAATTTTTATCTAAAATCACTTTCCAGGTTTGGCCCCATCAACATTTTTATGGGGCAAGGGGATAAAATATTTCATATGGAGATCATGGCAAGCAAAAGTCAACGTAAGAAGCAACGTCCCAAAAATCATATCATTTCAAGTAGATAATGATATTACAAATTGTTTTAGAACTCCCTTGTTCATGAAGAGGACTATGGAGAAATAAGTCAATGTAAGAAAAAATGTCCCCATTTTCATGCCTTGCATAGGATTTCTCACTATGTTATG
This sequence comes from Desulfobacteraceae bacterium, assembly GCA_030612685.1. Classification (GTDB taxonomy): domain Bacteria; phylum Desulfobacterota; class DSM-4660; order Desulfatiglandales; family B25-G16; genus JAUWNK01. The sequence goes on along the minus strand of JAUWNK010000132.1, from coordinate 4,544 downwards.
TTAGGTAATCATTTTTGTTACAAAGGAGATATCTATGGTTGGAGGGAGCAAAAGGAAAATTCTCAATATATCTCTACCTCCAGAGTTATATAGGGAAGTGGAAAAATTGGCTGAGGAGCAGGCAAAGGCTAAAGGTGAGTTTGTGCGAGAGGTAATAAGGCAATATGTCGCTACTGACAGACGTTGGAAACAAATCAGGAAATGGGGGGAGGAAACCTCTCAAAGACTAAGGATTAAAGATCAAAGGGATGTGGAAGGCATTATAGAGCAATATCGGAAAGAACAATCTCCATGATCAAGGTGGTGGCAGATACCAATGTCTATATCTCGGCTATTTTGTTTGGTGGAAAACCAGAAGAGATTAGAAAATTAGCCAGAGAGAGTAAAATAGAGATTTTTACCTCAGAGATTATCCTAACAGAAATAGCAGGGGTACTGAAGAGAAAATTTAGTTGGTCTGATTGGCAAATCTCAGAGGTAATCAAAGACATTAGATCTATTACTACCCTTATTACCCCCACCTCGACCCTCTCTGTCATTAAAGAAGATGAGCCTGATAATCGGGTCTTGGAATGTGCTACAGAAGCAAAGGCCCAATATATCATCTCAGGAGACGAGCATCATCTTCAGCCTTTGAAAGAATATCAGGGAATAAAGATTCTAAGTCCAGCACAATTTCTGGAATTGATGAAGTCATAGCAAATTATCCTCATCATTTTTATCAAGGATACATTAGAAGAAGGCCAATTTGCAATCCCCAGGGATATATAAACACTCTCCTTTGCCTGTCTTGTGGGCTGTCCCCACTACGTTCCCTTCTTTTGTTCTTAGCGCCTTTGAGCGAAAAACCATACTCTAAGTTGTTTTCTGGCTTGTGCCTTTCCTCTACGGTCAGCACTTCCTTTTTTTGCATTTCAAAAGATTATCCAATAGAACCTTATAATGATATCGAGTAAAAGATCCTTAGCCATTTAATGTACAAACTTTACAGTGCGCTTATATCATTTTAACCTTGATATGACATTAATAAAACGTAGTGCGTAGCTTTAGCTCTGCCATTGAGATGCAGGGCTGACCTGCCCGCCATGCGAGACGCAAGGCGAGGCGGGCGGGAGCCCTGCGCTACGTTTAACAAAAGGAAATTCCTATACTATCAAGTTGTTTTAGACCCCCTCGCTCCTGAACAGGGCTATGGAGAAATAAGTCAAAGTAAGAAAAAATGTCCCCCCGTCTCCATACAATCCCCATAAGATGAAATTATACTTGAGGATAAGAAGGCATTTGCGGTATAGTTGTCAAAATTGTAAATTTTAACAACTCTTTTCATTCCACGTATGAAAAATGACCTCACCATAAACCTGGCTGCTGCCGAAAGCTACCTTAAAGCCAGAGATGATGTTGCCTTCGCCTATCTCTTTGGAAGTATGGCCGGGGGCGAACCCACCCCGTTGAGCGACGTGGACATCGCCGTCTATCTGACCGATGGGCGATTTTCAGAGAAGCGCCTGGAAATTCTGGGAGATTTAAACGATATTCTCAGCACTGACAAGATCGACCTCGTCATTTTGAATACGGCCCCACAGGGCCTTAAGGCCAGGATAATTCGTACCAGGGTGGTTTTGGCGGATAATATGCCTTTTGTACGCCATGCCTTTGAGTCAGGGAACATTCGAACTTATATGGACTTTTCCAAAATCGAAAACCGCATTTTAGAACAGAGGTACCTGCATGGTTGACAAGACGCTCATACTGAGGAAGCTGTCCGCCCTGGATGAATATCTCAATCAAATTAGCGAATACGCGAACATAACGTTGGAGGCATATGCAGGCGATTGGAAAATCCAGAGGATTATAGAGCGGACACTTCAAATGATGATTGAAACATGCCTGGATATCAGCGGGCATATCATCTCTGACGAAAAATTCAGAATGCCGGAAACCTATGCGGATATGTTTCGCATCTTGGTGGAAAAGAGCATCCTGAGTCAATCGCGTATAGATGCATTCGAAAAAATGGCGAGATTTCGAAATATCGTTGTGCATGACTACGAAAGAATCGATCCTGAGATTGTTATTGGAATTCTGAAAAACAACCTGGGAGATTTTGAAGATTTCAAGGCGTCCATTATCAAGTATCTAAAATAGAAGGGCCAGCATTAGTTCCCTGCGTTCTCTGCTTGTCGAAGATGCCGCTGCCCGGTGCCCTATGAGCTTCGAACTAACTTATAACATAAAAAGTTATTTAGTTATTTAAGGACGTCCCCCTTCATTGAGATATTTAAGGACGTCCCCCTTCACTTTCCGTCATTCCCACGAAAGTGGGAATCCATAAATAGTTGAAAATATTGGATTCCCGTTTGCACGGGAATGACCATTTAGAATATTTATTTCAAAATTCAAAGGTCTCATAACATGAGCCACATGATTTGTGATGTGGGTCACTAAATCTCTCTTAATTCCTTGACCGCTGAGACAACCTGCGATACCTGCTCACTTGCCTTACCCTGAAGGAAGATATCTGTAATATGACCAGTAAGTACTGTTTTTTCCAGATTTATCTCGATTATCCTGGAGCCTGCCTGTTTTGCCTGTCTCGGGAGTATATTAAAGGGAGAGACTACAGCAGAGGTACCTATTATCAATAAGGCCTGGCAGGTAGAGGCCAACTGGGAGCTCCTTGCCATGGCTTTAACAGGAATTGCCTCTCCAAAGAAGATAACATCTGGTTTAAGTATCTTTCCACACTCACATAGAGGTGGATACTCACCTTTCTTTTCTTTGTAATCATATTTCTTGTTACACGAGAGACAGGTAAGGGAACGGGAGTTGCCATGATATTCGATAACATCCCGGGAACCAGCTTCCTGGTGGAGATTGTCTATATTTTGAGTAAGTACAGCTTGAAGCAGACCCATCCTTTCTAACTCAGCCAGACCAATATGTGCCTCATTAGGCTTAGCATTGTCAACAGTCTTTTCCATTTCCTTTAACATCTGCCAGACCTTTTCCGGGGTTTTATTAAAGGCGTAGATAGTGGCATATTCTTCCGGGTCAAACCTATCCCATAGACCACCCTTACTTCTAAAATCCGGGATACCCGACTCCACTGAAATACCTGCTCCAGTAAGGGCAATGGTTAATTTTGACTTCAGGATAGTCCTTGCAGCCTTCTCAATTAATTCATCCATAAGTTTATTCCTTGCATAAATTTATTGTAACTATTCACCGCAAAGGCGCAGAGGCCAAGGCGCAGAGGCCGCTGAGGTTTATTTATTTTTTGCTTTCCGCTGAGAGGGCGGAAAGCAAAAAGAATAAGCCCATGCGGGGCAATTTCTGTTTCCCTACCAGAATAATAGTGAAACATTTTTTCCAGAGTACACTAAACCCATGCCTGTGATAGGCACAACGAAAAAATGAAAAATGTTTTATAGAGGCAACAGTGCCCAAAAGCGCGTGTCGCAGCGAAGCTGCTGAGGGTTTCCCTTTGCCGTTCTCTCAACGGCAAGGGAAAAATCTTTTTTCTCTGCGATCTCTGCGTCTCTGCGGTGAATGATTACGATTTACTTAAATCACCTCGAGGCTGATATCAACAGACCTCGCAGAGTGTGTAATGGCACCAACGGAAATCAGGTCTATGCCTGTCTTGGATATTTCCTCTATTGATTCTAATGTAACCCCACCTGATGCCTCTAAAAGTACCCTTCCTCCAGCGATAGAGACTGCTTCTTTCATTTCTTCAAGAGACATATTATCCAAAAGAATGGCATCTGCCCCTGCCCCAATAGCCTCTTCAACTCCTTTGATATTCTCTACCTCCACCTCAATCCTTAATGTATGGGGCACCCTGCCTTTAATTTTTTCCAATGCCTCAGATATAGAACCGGCTACAGCTATATGGTTATCTTTAATCAAGATCCCGTCAAAAAGGCCAAAGCGATGATTAGTCCCGCCTCCCATCCTGACTGCATATTTTTCTAATATCCGTAATCCAGGGGTTGTCTTTCTGGTGTCTATCACCCGCACCTGGGAAGGATCTGTTTTATCAACATATTTCCTTGTAAGGGTAGCAATGCCTGAGAGGTGTTGTAAGAAATTGAGGGCTGTCCTTTCTCCTATAAGTATCCCTCTCATTGATCCTTTGACTATACCGATATCCTTTCCATTTGGAACTACATCTCCGTCATGATAATTGTATTCAACTACTATTTCTGGATCAAGCAGGGAGAAAACTTTTGAAAAAACTTCCACTCCGGCCAGTATTATCTCTTCTTTTGCTAATAGCCTCGCCTTTCCCTTTATGGACGGATCTATAATAGCCGAGGTAGTTATATCCCCTGGCCCCAGATCTTCCTTTAAGGCAATATCAATTATTTTCTCTATTGGGGAAAGATAGTCTGTATTCACTTGGGTGCCTTAAGAATTGCAGGGCTAAAGCCCTGCGCTACGTTTATAGTATAGGAATTTCCTTTTTAAGTCCTTGTAGGGGCGGCCCGCCCTGGAGCGACTTCCGTGAAATAAGCTGTTTTCGCTGTAAGGTGCCTCAA
>JAUWNK010000046.1 GCA_030612685.1 Desulfobacteraceae bacterium | reverse complement strand
ACTATAGAATTATTCTTTATTATAGCCTTTTTAATGCGCCTCAGGCGCATTAATGCCTGGAACATTGAAATTAATGAGCCTAAGGCTCATTAATGAGAAAACTACGTTATTCAATTTATATTCATCTCTTCTTTGGGTCTTTGTGCCTTGGTGGCTGAATAGTTACAAAATGAAAACTATCTTATGCCCCCGGTATTAACATCTGGAACATAAGGACAGGAAAAGTATAAGGAGTGTGAAAAGGTTGAGTTTGCTTGATATTATCATAGTCAACTATAATAGCACCGATTATCTGTTGCGCTGCCTAAGATCAGTCTATAATTCGCTTCAGGGGTTCCCTGCAAAGATCTTGATAGAGGATAACACCTCGAAAGATGGGGTAGATCGTGTGAAAGAAGAATTCCCCCAGGTGGTGCTCTCAAAGAACAGCTACAATATGGGGTTCGCTAAGGCGATCAACAAAGCTTTGAAACAAAGTGATTCTCCTTATATAGCACTGTTAAATCCTGATACCTATGTCATGGATGGGTTTTTTGATAGCATTTTGGGATATATAGAAGAGAACCCACAAGTAGGTATTGTTGGCCCTAAAATCCTTGATCATGATGGATCTGTGCAAGGTTCGGCCAGGTCGTTCCCCACCCCAATTACCGCTCTTTTTGGACGAAAATCTCTTCTCACCCAATGTTTTCCTAACAATTTGATAACCCAGAAAAATATACTTACAACAAGATCCGATGGGGTTACTCCTATGGAAGCAGATTGGGTTTCCGGTGCCTGCCTGGTTGTGAGGAGAAGAGCTATAGAGGATGTTGGTCTTTTGGATGAACGTTTTTTCTTATACTGGGAAGATGCTGATTGGTGTAGACGCATGTGGAGAAAGGGATGGAAGGTGGTCTATTTTCCACAGGCATCTGTGGTTCATTATGTTGGGGTTAGCAGTGATAAAGCTCTTTCCAGGTCGATTTTCGAGTTTCAAAAGAGTAGTTATCGACTTTTTGAAAAGTACAATAAACATTCCCTCTGGTTTTTGAAGCCTTTTGCAATCGCTGGCCTTTCTATTCGGCTTTGTTTTGTCCTTGTGTTCGACGGGATACGCATGTGGTACGAAAAACATAAGGTAACCGTAAGCCGCATAGAGGAGAGTCTTGTTATTGAAAAAGGGAGGAGAATAAAAGTCTTACGAATGATAGCACGCCTTAATATAGGTGGACCCGCAATTCATGTTCACTTATTGACAGAAGGGTTGGATTCGGAAAGGTTTGAACCCATCCTGGTTGCAGGCAAGATTTCCCCCACGGAAGGGGATATGAGCTATCTTTTTGATTGTCTTGATAAAAAGCCTATAATCATTCCAGAGCTTCAGAGAGAGATCAGTCTCAGGATGGATGTAAAGGCATTTCTCAGTATTTTCAATAGACTCCGAGAGGAAAGACCCGATATCGTGCATACGCATACGGCTAAGGCTGGCTCCAGTGCCAGGTTAGCCGTAATGGTATATAATCTAATTTGTGCAAAAAAAATACGGACAGTTCACACCTTTCATGGCCATGTGTTTGATGGTTATTTCAGCAGGGCAAAATCACGTCTGTTCGTGTGGATCGAGCGCTTCTTAGCAAGGTTAACAGATGTGATTATTGCCATCAGCGAGACCCAGAAGAGAGATCTGTCGGAAAAGTTCCACATCGCCCCAGCCAGAAAGATAAATACCATAGAATTGGGTTTTGACTTGAAACCCTTTTTGAGGAATGGGGCATTGAGAGGGCAATTCAGACATAGTTTCGGGATAAACAATGATACGATCTTGATTGGTATCATTGGTCGGCTTGTTCCTATTAAAAACCATAAAGTGTTTTTTCAAGCAGCAAAACTATTTCTTGAGCAGAATCCCGGAGTACAGGCAAAATTCGTGGTGGTGGGGGATGGCGAATTGAGAGATGAGTTGGAATACTATTGTCAAGAGCTTGGGCTAACCAGTCATGTGAAGTTTTGCAGCTGGATAAGAAATGTGTCTTTAGTTTATGCGGACTTGGATATTCTTGCCCTGACTTCTGAGAATGAAGGAACGCCTGTCTCAATAATTGAAGCAATGGCTTCTTCGGTGCCGGTTATTTCCACTAACGCTGGTGGAGTGCTGGATCTGCTTGGGCCACCGGATGGAGTTCCTTTCTCCGATGGTTTCGTGGTATGCGAGCGGGGAATTCTTTGTCGAAAAGATGATGCCTTAGGGTTTGCAAAGGGTTTGAAATATATTATTGAGAGTGACCTACGGGAAAAGAAAAAACGTCTCATGCTGGCGCGATCTTTCGTCAAAGAGCGATTTTCAGAAAAAAGGCTCTTGCACGATATAGAGTCTCTGTATATTGAGTTAATGACAAACAGGAGATAGGGCATATCAAAGCCTTTTAAAAGATCTTCATTTCTAACCGATATGGTTCCTCCGGAGCTTGCTCACCCTAAGTGAATATTAACCAGAAAGCTCTCTTTCAAGAGCCTTGCCCATGTGAGGTTCTCTTTTGGTTTTTGAATGTCAGATTTAACAATTGGTCTCTTGTGTTTTAGCTTAAAAACAGCGATTAGAGTTTTACAATACATATTTTCCAAATATTGAGAGGAGTATAATAAATGGATTTAAGAGGAAGCAGGATTCTTGTCATTGGCGGTGCGGGTTTAATCGGGTCCCATGTAGTTGAGGAGCTTTTAAATGAAGACATCAAGGAAGTTATAGTCTACGACAATTTTTGCCGGGGTACACATGAGAATCTTCAAGAGGCCTTAAAAGATCAACGTTGCCGTATCTTTGAGATAGGTGGAGATATTTTACAGACAGATATCCTGGATGCTGCCATGAAAGAGGTCGACGGAGTAATTCACCTTGCTGCCCTTTGGTTGCTGCAATGCTATGAGTATCCGCAGGCGGCCTTCGATGTAAATATCAGAGGGACCTTCAATGTCCTTGAGGCCTGTATAGACAACAAAATCAAACGCTTAGTTTATTCCTCTTCCGCTTCTGTATATGGCGATGCAGTTGAAGAGCCAATGACTGAAGATCATCCATACAACAACTGGACCTTTTATGGGGCAACCAAGATTGCTGGTGAACATATGTTCAAGGCTTATCACAAACGTTACGGCCTTAAGGGTGTGAGCTTGAGATACATGAATATTTATGGCCCGCGGCAGGATTATAGGGGTACCTATATTGCTGTTATGATGAAGATACTCGACAACATTGATATGGGACTTTCACCTGTTGTCTATGGAGATGGCAGCCAGGCCTACGACTTTATTTACGTCGGTGATGCAGCCCGTGCTAATGTATGTGCCCTTAAAAGTGATGTGCCTTTTGGTTTTTACAATGTGGGCCGGGGCATAAAAACTTCCATCAAGGAATTGACGGAATTGATATTGAAGATCAACGGGTCGGATTTACCCATTCAATACGAGCCTGCTGGCCAGACCTTTGTGACAAATAGAGTAGGAGATCCTTCAGCCGCCGAAAGGGACCTGAACTTCAAGTGGAAAGTAGATTTAGAAGAGGGGCTAAAAGAATTAATTAAATGGAGAAGGTCTCATATTGAAGAAGTAGAAGCACGAAAAAGGGCAGTTACAGGAGCTTAAGAAAGTGAGCATTAGAAGAATACCTATTACTAAGCCGGTTTTTGATAAAAGAGATTTTGAGGCCATTCTGAAGCCGCTGAAGAGTGGTTGGGTTGTCCAAGGGCCTTTCGTGAATGATTTTGAAGAAAGATTCGCCTCATTTACAGGCGCCAAATATGCTGTTGCTACCTCTTCATGCACAACAGCGCAACTTATTTCTTCCATGTGTATCGGTCTAAAGGCGGAGGATGAGGTAATTGTTCCTTCTTTTACCTGGATATCTACCCCCAATTCAGTTGAATTTTTGGGCGGTAGGCCAGTTTTTGTGGATATTGATTTAGAAACCTTTAATATTGATTGTAAAGGGATTGAGGAAAAGATTACACCCGCGACAAAGGCACTATATCCGGTTAATCTATTCGGGTTGACAGCGGATTATGACAGGATAATTGATATTTCAAAAAGATATCATCTTGCCATTATTGAAGACTGTGCTTGCTCTCTTGGGAGCTACTATGCATCAAAAAATAACCGTCTGCCAGTTCACGCCGGGAACTTTGGTATCATCGGGAATTTCAGCCTTCATCCCAGAAAGTCTATAACCACTGGCGAAGGGGGGATGTTAATTACAAGTGACGAGCGAATAGCTGAGCTTGCAAGAAGCCTACGTGACCACGGCGCCTCCAGATCAGACCTGGAAAGACATACATCAAAAAGAGGCTTCCTCTTACCTGAATATGCTCACTTAGGTTATAATTTCAGGATGACAGATATCCAGGGTGCAATCGGGTGTACCCAGATGGACAAGCTTACCTGGATTCTGGAAAATCGAAGAGCAAAGGCAAAAAGGTATGATAACCTGTTAGATAATATTGCTTTTCTTGGAAAACCCTTTGTCCCTGAGAATATGATTCATAGTTTTCAGTCATACGTATGCCTCTATAGGCCTGATAAGATTAAAGAGATAGTGGAATCAAAAAAGAATGCAGTTACACAAATTGAAGCATTATCGGATGAACGGAACAAACTCATGTATAGTTTGGAGGAAATCGGCGTTTCAACCCGCCAGGGCACACACTGTGTTACCATTCAAAAATATTATGCCCAGAAATATCAACTCAAACCCGAGGATTATGTAAATGGTTATATCGCCGATAGGTGCTCCTTAACACTCCCCCTCTATGCCACTATGACCGATGATGATCAAGATTATGTAATAGAAAAGATCAAAGAAAAGACGAAGAGAATGGTTTAAAAGGATGTGTGGCATAGCTGGTATATTTAATTTAGATGGTAGACCAATCGCCCACAGGGCTATCAAAGCAATGACCGACATCATGGCTCATCGAGGTCCGGATGGGGAAGGGCACTATATTGATAAGAATATCGCCCTGGGGCATCGACGTCTTGCTGTTATAGACCTTTCTCCAAGGGCTGCTCAGCCCATGGCTTCGCCAGACGGAGAGGTGGTTGTCAGCTATAGTGGCGAGATTTATAATTTCCTTGAGTTAAGGGCTGAATTGCAGGCAAAGGGACATGAGTTTGTTTCACGATCGGATACCGAGGTATTAGTCCATGGCTACATGGAATATGGGATTGATTTTGTTGAGTGCCTCAACGGCATGTTCGCCTTTGCCCTTTGGGACAGCCGTGATAGAACCCTTTATCTGGCCAGGGATCGGTACGGCATAAAGCCAGTATACTGGTGGAAACGTGGAAATACCTTTGTTTTTGCCTCGGAGATCAAAGCTATACTGACTCACCCTGAAGTGCGAGCAGAATTGAATCCAGATGCCTTGAATGAATACTTCACCTTTCAAAATCTCTTTCGTTATCACACCCTTTTTAAGGGAATCAACCTGCTTCAAGCGGCATCTATCCGATGGATCGATGAAAGGGATAGGGAGCTTCAAAAGAGGACCTGGTGGGACTACAATTTTACGGACAGGGACGATAATATGACAAGGGAGGAGGCCGAAGAGGAGACACTACGGCTATTTAAGCAGGCGGTTACCAGGCAATTAATCAGTGATGTTCCTGTTGGGAGTTATCTATCAGGGGGAATGGACTCTGGGTCCCTTGTGGCGATTGCAGCTACTGAAATCCCTCGGCTTGCAACCTTCACGTGTGGATTTCAAATGCAAACAGTGACAGGGGTGGAGGCCGAATACGATGAGCGGCAGGATGCGGAGTATTTGGCCGATTACTTCAAGACCGAACATTACGAGCAAGTTATAAGTTCCGGTGATCTGTCATGGGCTCTTCCAAGAGTTGTCTGGCATCTTGAAGATCTACGAGTAGGTATGAGCTATCCCAACTATTATGTTTCGAGGCTTGCTTCAAAATTCGTCAAGGTGTGTTTATCTGGTGCAGGTGGAGACGAGCTCTATGGTGGCTACCCGTGGCGATATTACAGGGTGTTTAGATCTGTGAGCAGGGATGACTATTTTCGTCAATACTATAATTTCTGGCAGCGGTTGGTCTCTGATGAGGAGAAGGTCAAGCTCTTTACGCACAGTCTATGGAGAAAGGTAAAGGATCGTGATACATTTAGAACCTTTAACCGGGTATTTACATTTAACGACCGCCTTCTTTACGATAACCCCGAAGAGCACATTGCAAACGCCATGTACTTTGAGATCAAAACCTTCCTTCCAGCCTTGTTAATAGTTGGAGATAAGCTTTCTATGGCAAACTCGCTTGAGGAGAGGGTTCCATTTTTGGACAACGATTTAGTAGATTTTGCACAGAAGGTACCCATAAAATATAAGCTGGGGAGCCTTGAAGAGATGAAGAGGATCGATGAAAATGAACTAAAGAAGCTCAGGCGCTATCAAATGTATGAAGAGGGCAAGAACGTGCTCCGCAGCGCCATGTCTCATATTATTCCTCAAGAAATAGTTAAGCGCAGGAAGCAGGGCTTCTCCGCTCCTGATGAATCATGGTATAGAGGTGAGAACATAGATTATCTGAAAGATGTGCTCTTAAACAAAAGGGCAGCGTATAGGGATTTTATTAGTCCAAAGTTTGTTGAAAGAACGATTACCGAACATTGCGACCAGAGGAAAAATAAACGTCTTCTCTTATGGAGTTTGCTTTGCTTTGAGCACTGGTGTAAGATTTTCCTGGATGGCAAGAGACCAGAAGGCTAAAGGTCTCTCTGTTTCCCATAATAGCCAATGGAATTTAAGGGAGGGATTGGATGCAATTAGATTGGGAAGATCAATGGAAACTTAATATGAAAGGTCATAGTTCCTTATTCGCATTGCATAAGGACTTACGAAACGAGATTATGGGGCGATGGAAAAGGTGTCTTCCATTCAATGAAGAATTATTCGATAGATGGGAAAGGGCCCGATTTCTGAAATTCGGTGAAGGAAGCAACATCTATGATACCAGCTTAGTGATTGGAGACGTGAAGGTGGGAGAAAATACGTGGATTGGACCATTTACAATATTAGATGGTTCAGGAGGTCTTACCATCGGAAGTAACTGTTCTATCTCCTCTGGAGTTCAAATCTACTCTCACGATTCAGTGAAATGGGCGCTTTCTGGTGGCAAAGAAGCCTATGAATATGATCCAGTTGAAATCGGAGATTATTGTTATATTGGTCCTTTAACTGTTATTAACAAGGGTTCAAGAATTGGGCATCATTGCCTAATTGGTGCCAATTCATTGGTTAATAAGCCAATACCAGACTATTCCATTGCCTTTGGAAGCCCCTGTAGGATAATAGGAAGAGTGGAAGTCAAAGATAATAAAAAAATAAATTTAGTGTATTACTCAGAGGATTAATAGCGCATATCAAAAAGCCCTTCACGGATTTAATACCTGTTTTTGCCTTTTCTATTGAACTGCATTTACTATCTTTAAAAGTATGCCCCGAAGATAATGAATAAAGAATAGCCTTTTTGGGATCGAGATATGTTAATTTTTTTTGATTTTATTCTTGTGCCCTTTGGACTTACAATTTTCATTGTAACCTTTCTGGCACTCAAGTTGAAACACCATGGCAAAAGCATCGTCAAAAGAAAAAGACTACTGATACTTAGTCTTTCAGGATATGATTCGGTAAAAGCTCGAGGAATCGAACACCTTCTCATTTTTGATAATAGTCTTTTTGAGGAGGTGTTCTTTCTTTGTCCGGGTAGTTTGGCAGAGCATCGAGTTTCACTTTCATCTCGAATGAAAATTATAGATGTGCCTTACCCCGGATGGATAAAACATATGAAACGAGCAGGTTTTAGGTATGTCTCATTTTTATTTGGAGAGGCTTATTTTCTTTGGTGGTTATATGATTTCATAATTGAAAATAGAGTTGGTGTCATACGATCTATGGAACCCCATATCATGGGATTTAAAGGGGTATTGTTGAAAAAAATCTTAAGGATTACGCATATTCAGGATGTACGGGCGAACTTTGATCTTATTTACCTTGGAACCGGTGTGGTCAGGTGGTTGCCAGTCTGGTTTCCTGAAAGGTTGAAAAAAATTTCAAGGAAATGGGAGAGGGTTTTGGAAGGATTTGTCTTTAGACATTCAGATTTTATTTTTGGCGGTAACAAAAACAATTTGGATTATGCCATATTCTGTGGAGCTCCATTAGATCGTTCAGCAGTGATTAGGGTTAATGTTCAGCGTGATTTATTTGATGATATCTCTTCAAGGGTAAGTATACGGAATGATTTAGGGATTTCAGGAAAGATCATTATGTATTGCGGTCGCCTTTCTGCTGAGAAATATCCAAAAGATGCACTACTCTCATTCAAAGGCTTGGCAGAGGAGCGAGATGATGTTGCATTAATAATGGTTGGAGATGGACCCGAGCGGGGGAAGATGGAAAAGTGGGTAGAAAAAGAAAAGCTTCAAAAAAGAATCTTATTTTTTGGACATCGGGATAACCAGTTCCTCAAAAATCTTTTTGTCTCTGTAGATGTGATAGTATGTCCTCTCGCTGGCTCTGTATTGATTGAGGCAGCGCTAGCGCAACTTCCTATAGTAGCGTATGATTTTGAATGGCACTCAGAAGTAGTAGTAGACCGTTATTCAGGTATTTTGGTTCCCTATAGGGATATTTTGGGCATAAGAGAGGGAATAGAGTTTTTGTTAGATCATGCTGAGGAGGCAAAGCTATATGGTAAGAGGGTGAGAGAAATAGCAATTAACTTATTTCACCCTGATACTATTTTGGAAAAAGAGAAAAACATATATACCAAGATACTGAATTGATAAACCCTGCCTTACCACTCAATCTAAATCATAAATCCTTAATCACACCTTTTATTTAATGCCACCAGATAGAGAATTTAAGGGTTCGGTCTTTGCTTTAGAGAAAAGCATAGAGGAGTCATTTTTAAACTTTAGTTTTCTGGGGATTTCCAAGGTATTGGTTCATGTACTTCATCTAGCTACGTTGGCCCTAATCACAAGAAGGTTGGGGCCTGAGCTGTTTGGCCAGATGAGTATTTTCTTAATGATTACACAATGCATGTACCTTTTGACTAGCAGCTGGACTGGTCTAGGCTATACACGGTATTCCATTCTACACAGTACAGAAGGAAAATCTATGAGTGAAGTTTTCTGGAGCAGGAACCTTCTAATCTTTGGCTTTATTTCATTAACGGGTTTGATAATTGTTTTGGGAAGGGATCAGCTTTTAAGCTACCTGCAATTGCCTCCTTTTATACTAATAATAGTATTTTTGCATTTCTTTTCTCTCTTGGTTGCAGACTATACAAGGCAATTGGCTCAAGTTGCAACTGAGTTTAAAAGCCTCGCCATACTGCAGCTAACAGAAAAAGCAGCGCTTTTTATTTTAATCGTGATATGGGGCAAGAGCCTTTTTGCCGTTTTGATCCTCTATATTGTGACAGCTGTAGGATTTGGGGGTTACTTTTTTCTCATTATAAGTCATTTGTTTTATTGGCCTTTTAGATTAAATCTGTCTTTGTGCAAGAAGATATTAAGCTTTTCCTATCCACTGATATTGACCTCTATAGGCGGATTTATCTTTGGCTGGGTAGACATAGTAATCATCAAGCACTTCTTTCCATTCAGGGAGGTGGGGGTTTATTCTTTGGCTTATAGTGGCCTCGGCACCCTCGAATCTATTGTTCTCCTCATGCCGATGGTGTTAACTCCTATTTTTGTTTCAATAGCCGCACAAAGAAGAGACGAGTTGACAGAACGCTTTCTTCAACGTGTACTTCCACAAATTGCAATTTTATGGGGATTTTTCATAATGTTACTGGGATTAGTATCACTGTGGGTGATCCCAATAATTTTTGGTCCTGCTTTTATAGAATCTGCAAATATTTTCCTCGTACTTCTTATCCCCCTTAGTCTAAGCGTTCTAAATGGACTGAGTGTGTCCATTTTTATAGGTTATGAGATGGTATCCAAGATGGTATTAGTCAACTTCTCCGCTTCTCTTATAAATTTATGTCTGGACCTTGTGTTTGTTCCATGGATAGGTATTATGGGTGCGGCGGTTGCTACCACATTATCATATTGTTTTATTAGTGTATCTTACTATGGTCTTATAAGAAGGCGGTTTGATTTGGCACCTACAAGATTAGCATTGTTTATTGCTATAATCACCCTTGAGATAATAGGTCTATTACTTTCAAGCAGTATATTGATGCAATTGTCTACTACTATAATAGCTGCAGGGCTTTTCATCTTGGGAAGCAAATGTTTGGATATATTTGGCCACAAAGACAAGGACATTTACTCCTCTCTAGAAATGCCAGCTTTTCTTAAAAAGTTCTTTATTGCCATCTGTGATTATTATGGGTGATTTTGTGGCGATATTCGAGAAAATCTGCTTATGGCATTTAATTATGGTGTTCGGAATAGGGTTAACTACCAGAGTATTACCTCGACTTTTCTGCATCGAGGCCAGGGGAATGGATGCCTATTACCACCTTTTAGCCGCCCGTAGAATCAGAGAGAATAGGTTTCGGTTTCCCCACACTATAAAGGAATTTCTTCTGCCAGGAATCTATGATTATCCGCCTTTTTTTCACTATTTGTTATCCATTTTCCCTAAATCCTTGCACCTTAAGATTGAAGGGTGGATTAGCGCTATATGTGATGCAATAAATGGCTTGGTTGTCTATGTTTTTTCAATTTATTGCTTAAAAGAGACATACTTTGCGCAAGACACCGCATCCATAGCCCTTTGGGTAACTGTTTTATTTCTTCTATCCCCTGCATTAACATATATTGGAATTGGCCCTCGAGCCTACCAGGGAACGCCACGGACTCTTGGAGAACTCTTTTTCATGTTATGCATATCATGCAGTGCTGTTTATTTCTTCAAAGGGGGATATATCTTTTTATTAGGGGCAAGCCTCTTTGGCGGCCTTTTACTTTTAACTAGTAAATTTGGTGCCCAGGTTTTCATTTTTTTTTACCTTATCTTCCTTTTTTGGTTTAGGGAAGAAACCTGGGTAATTGTACCTCTTATAAGTTGCTTAATAGCTTGGCTCTTTTCATGGGGGCACTATAAAGATATATTCTTAGGACATTGGGAACATTGTCAATATTATCGCAAAGCTATCTCACATCGATTTTACATGGTAAAAGATAAAAACCGATGGACCAATCTGATAAACCTATTCAAAGAATTTAATAGAACCCCGCTTAAGGCTGCTCGCATCGGTTTAATGGATAACACCTATGTTCTTTTACTTTTCAAAAACCCTCAGATTTTATATCTTCTATTTCTCTTTTTATTTGTAAAGAACACTTATGGCCCTATTCCTGCTTTTCTTTTTGTTTGGATTGGTGCTGGGGTACTGGTATTTTCCCTGACATCCTTAAAACCCTTTCTCTTCTTGGGCGAGGCTGACCGCTACATTGAATATGCCCTTTTTCCACAGTTACTTCTGATTACCATTTCAGGACATGCATTCCCCTTCTTTTATTGGTTGGCTGCTTATGAAATTTTGCTTTACGGTGTATTTGTTGCCGGATTTATTTATCAATACTCTCAAAAAGCAAAGGATTTGCCAGAGTTTAAAGAGATGGTAGCTTTTATTCGTTCCGATGAGAGTATTCAGCGTATTTTGCCAATATATTTAAATGAAGCTAATCGGCTGGCCTATGAGTCTGGTAAAAGGATCGCACATTTCCCAGGGAACTTCAGAGAGAGATTCTTCCCTACGCAAGAATTCTTATTTTTCTATGATAAAGTGTACCCTTTTCCCAATGGTAATCTAAGATTGCTTATGGAACGTTACAGGTATGATGTAGTCTATTTTTCAGAGCAGGATATAAGAAGAGCGGAAGAGCATAAAGTGAGATATGAATTTAAGGATTGGGAAATTTTGTTTGATAATAAAAAATATAAGGTACTCAAACCACAAAAGATAGGAGAAAGTCAAGGATATGGGGAGTAAGGAGTAAGACCCTTGTAAAAGAAAGTTTTACCATTAAAAGGATGATCAAGTATCATCTGGCCTTGTACGGTGCAGCTGTTTAGATCGGAGAAATAATAGCATCACAAGGTTCAATTAGAATACGATACTCTATGTGCGGTATAGTCGGTTTTAGATCTAAAAACGATTTCCATACGCTGCGTGAATCTCTTCATCCAGCGGTATCCACCCTTGTCTACCGGGGCCCGGATGATTCGGGACTTTTTTTTGATGAAAAAAATGCGATAGGTCTTGGCCATAGAAGACTCGCTGTCATCGATCTTTCAAGCAAGGCTCACCAGCCAATGGGGAGTGATGATGGAACGGTTTGGATTGTTTACAGTGGGGAGGTCTATAATTTCAAGGTATTGCGCCAGAAATTAGAGGAGAAAGGACACTCCTTTAAAAGTAATTCTGACACCGAAGTAGTGCTCAAGTCGTATTTAGAATGGGGAAAAGACTGCTTTTCCAACTTTATCGGGATGTTTGCATTTGCTATCTGGGATGGGAGGAAGGGAGAATTAGTCTTAGCCAGGGATCGGTTAGGTATCAAACCTCTCTATTATCACTTCAGCCTGGAAAACTTTCTTTTTGCCTCTGAGCTCAAGGCCCTTATGGCATTCAAGTCCTTTAAGAGGGATATTGATCTTGAGGCTATCCCTCTCTTCCTCCATTATCAATATACTCCAACACCAAAGACCATTTTCAAGGACACCTATAAGCTTACACCTGGCCATTACCTAATTTACAATGGAAAAAATCTGATTTCAAAGGCCTTCTCAGAGCTGCCGGAAATGGTAAATTATTCCAGGTCATTTAGCTATAAAGAAGAGGAGAAGGTTTTAGAATTGGATGAACTGCTCGGCAAGGTGGTATCAGATCACATGGTTAGTGATGTGCCCTTTGGTGCCTTACTTAGCGGCGGGATAGACTCCTCCCTTGTAGTGGCTTTCATGCAAAAGGCCAGCACATCCCCTGTTAGGACTTTCACTATGGGTTTCGAAGAGCAGGCATACAATGAGGCCCATTGGGCCTCAAAGGTGGCCAAATATTTAGGCACTGATCATACCGAGCTTTATATCACACCCAAAGAGGCAATGGACGTTATTCCTCGTTTGCCTGAGATCTACGATGAGCCTTTTGCTGATTCCTCTGCCATTCCTACCTATCTAGTGTGCCGTCTTGCCCGCTCCCAGGTGACAGTAGCCATATCTGGAGATGGAGGAGATGAGCAGTTCTCAGGATACGTGCGTTACTGGAGCACTCAGGCTATGGCTAAAGGATTTCAACGCCTTCCTGAAACCATTAGAAAGGCCCTGGCAGCACTTTTCAAAACTATACCACCTCTATGGGTTGAGGGATGCTATCTTCCCTTGCGTGAATTTCTTCCTCAAAGATTTCAGGTAGCTAATTTCCCTGACAAGTGGCAAAAATTGATTAGCCTGATGAGCAGCACCGAGATACAGGAGCTCTATAGGATGACTATCTGTCTATGGTCTGAGGAAGACCTGATTCGACTGACCGGGCAGACATTGTCAAAAGGGATGTTTGAGGAAACCTTTAAAGAAACTGAGGATTGGCCTCTTCTTTCACGGATGATGAGAGTGGATCAGAAGACTTATCTGCCTGATGCAATGATGACAAAGGCTGATCGGGCCAGCATGGCAGTAGGCCTTGAGATTAGAGTACCTCTCTTGGATAAAAGGATTGTTGAATACACCTCGTCTTTGCCTGAAGATCTAAAGTATAGAAATGGCACTGGAAAGTATCTACTAAAGAAACTTCTTGCCCGGTATTTACCTGCTGAGTTATTTGAAAGACCAAAGATGGGTTTTGGTGTTCCTATTGATACTTGGTTTCGCTCTGATTTGAAATCCCTTCTTTTAGATTATCTTTCCTCTGAAAGGTTGAAAAATGAAGGACTGTTTGACTATGTATTTGTTGAAGAAAAGATTAAAGAACACCTTTCTGGAGATTTTAACCATCAATATCGCCTTTGGTCACTTTTGATGTGGGAAATGTGGCGTGAGAGGTGGATTGCGTGAAGCACTGAAAACTTGACTTTAATTCATTCTCATGGGATATGGGATTTATGATTTGGATACTTTAGGCACTTTAAATTTTAGCTCACTTTAGGCACTTCAAATGAAGATTTTGATCACAGGCGGCGCAGGATTTATAGGTTCCCACCTGGCAGACAGGCTCCTTGAGAAGGGAGAAGAGGTCTTTGTGGTAGATGATCTGTCCACCGGGAGTCTCAACAATGTCGAACAACACCAAGACAAGGAAAGATTTCATCTGGTAGTGGATACGATCCTCAACGAGGCTGTTATGAATGAGCTGGTGTTTAAGTGTGATCAAATCTATCATATGGCTGCAGCCGTAGGCGTGAAGCTCATTATGAATCGGCCGGTTGAAACCCTTGAGACAAATGTAAAGGGAACCGAGATGGTTCTTATGCTTGCCAACCGGTATAAGAAAAAGCTGTTTATTGCCTCAAGCAGCGAGGTATACGGTAAAGTGATGGATGGGGAAAATACCAGCCTTCTTGTGGAGGATACTGATTTTCTCATGGGTTCTACCACAAAGCGACGCTGGGCATATGCCTGTTCCAAGGCACTGGATGAATTTCTGGCCCTTGCCTACTATGAGGAAAAAAAGCTACCGATTGTTATTGGCCGGCTCTTTAATACGGTTGGACCAAGGCAGATCGGGCAATACGGGATGGTCATCCCCAACTTTGTCCAGAAGGCCCTTATTGGTAAGCCTATTACAGTATATGGTGACGGCTCCCAATCAAGGAGCTTTACCTATATTGCAGACGTCATCGATGCACTGACAAAGCTCATGGCCGAACCAAAGGCTGTGGGCCAGATCTTTAATGTGGGGAATGAAGAGGAGGTGACCATTAAGGATCTTGCCCTCATGGTCAAGGAGATGGCAGGAAGCTCGTCTGAGATAGAATACATTTCCTATGAAAAGGCCTACGGACCTGGCTACGAGGACATGCAGAGGCGTTGCCCGGATATCACCAAGCTGAAGAGCCTTATACATTTTGAGCCCAAGACAGATCTTAAAGGAATCATTCAGAGTGTGATTGATTATTATAAAAAATGAGCGTAACTATTCAGCCACAAAGACACTAAGACCCAAAGACAAGATGAATATAAATTGAATAACGGAGTTTTTTTATTAATAAAAAGGTTATTAGAGACTGTTACGAAATAAGTTGTAACTAATTGATATATAAAGATAAATATATGCTTTTTTGATCGATCTAATAACAGGACAAATATGGCTGATATGATTCCAAATGTTTGCTAATGTTCTGCTTTGAAAGGAGCAATATATCTGGATATGGGAACAACACAACGATTCAGCCTAGATCTTGTTTTAGAGAGGTTTTCAGTTTTTTTCGTAACAGTCTCTATTATAAAAAATAATTCTATAATCTTGGTGTCTTGGTGCCTCTGTGGCAAAATACCTGAGTAGTTAAAAATGAGCCCACCTCTTTTATATCTCTTTGCCTTCTTGGCCTCCCTTTTGCTTTCACTATTTATAACCCCTATGATCAGGCACCTGGCTATTAAGAGGAACTTTGTGGCCATACCCAGGGATGATAGGTGGCATAAAAGACCGATTTCCCTTTTGGGCGGTGTGAGCATCTTTTTCACCCTGATGGTAGTCTGGCAAATAACTTCCTTTATCTTTGGTTATTATGCCTCCATAAAGCCCCTTTTGCCCCTTGCTCTGGGTGGCATGGCTATCTTCATTCTTGGACTTGTAGATGACCTTTTCAACATCAATCCCCAGCACAAACTTGTAGGCCAGGTCATTATAGCCTCTTTGTTGGTTATTTTTGGCTTTCAAGTAAACTGGTTTGAGTCCATGACGGCCAATCTGGTGATTAGCATCTTCTGGATCGTAGGTATCACCAATGCCTTTAACCTTTTAGATAATATGGATGGATTATCAGCAGGTATCGCATTCATAGCAGGCCTTTTTCTCTTTTTATCTCAGGTTGCCTCTGGGCTTCAGAGTATCATTCCGGCAGTCCTTTTTCTCTCTGTGTTTCTTGGCGCTTTGTTAGGCTTTTTAATCTATAATTTCTACCCGGCCTCCATTTTCATGGGAGACTCTGGCAGCCTACTTATTGGATTTCTCCTGGCAGGACTGACCACCGGAGCTTCAGGATTAATGGTTGGCCCCCAGTCTGGTCATCTTGTCTTTGTGCTGGCTATTCCTATACTGATCCTGTTCATACCTATTCTGGATACCGCTTTTGTAAGCCTGATGCGTAAGCTTTCTGGTCGCCCTATTTCCAGAGGAGGCCAGGATCACTCCTCTCATAGGATGGTGGCTATTGGATTTCCAGAGAGGACCGCCGTGTTGATGCTTTATGGTTTTGCTGGTGTGTCCGGCCTTTTGGCCATGGCCGTTACTCGTCTCTCTCTGGGCGTCAGCCTGGTGCTTGTTGTAATATATCTCCTCTTTATCATCTTTTTCTGGATCAACCTGGCCAGGGTCAAGGTATATCCGGAAGAATCTATCCTGTCTGAAGTCAAAAAGGGGAAGCTTACTCCCATTTTAATAGAGATAACCTATAAAAGAAGGCTGTTCGAGGTGCTGCTGGATCTCATCCTGATTCCGCTGGCCTATTGGTCTTCCTACCTGCTTAGGTTTGAAGGTAGTGCCTATGGTGAAAATTTTCCTATCTTTCTCAAATCCTTACCCATTGTAGTGGCATGCCAGCTTTTTTGCTTTTTTCTTTTGGGTATCTATAGAGGTATATGGCAATATGTAGGGATGAGGGACGTGATCACATATGTCAAGGCGATTACTGTTGGTACTGTTTTTTCTGTCCTGGTTAACTTAGGGATTTATCGCTTTATGAGTTTTTCAAGAACAGTGTTTGTTATATACTGGATGATTTTGATTGCCCTTGTGACAGCCTCCCGATTCTCGTATCGTCTGATCAGTGAAGCTACCCCCAAAAATTCAATGAATAGGGGGCAAAGGGCGCTCATATACGGTGCTGGAGCGGGAGGTCAGCTTGTAATGCAGGAGATTGAAAGAAACGAAAACCTAAGCTTGGCTCTGGTGGGGTTTATTGATGACGATATCCGAAAGCAGAGCAAGCGATTCCTGGGATATCCTGTGTTTGGAGGAAAGGATCATCTGAATGAAATCGTGGATAGGTACCAGATTTCCGAGGTTATTATTTCATTCCAGAATATGGATAGGGCAGCTATGAGTTCATTGAAAAAGGAGTGCAGCGCACTGGGTGTGAATCTGAGCCATTTAAGTGTGATCATTGACTAAATATCCGGTAACATCTCAATAAATTTGGGAAAAAGGTAGGGGCAGATGCCCTCATCGGCCCGTTCAGGGAACGGGCCCTACATTTTAGATGGCCTGACCAATAATTATACCCAGGCTTTTTGAGAAGTTACAATATCCAGGACAATAGAGCAGCAATTCTCGGTGAAAATAACGTAACTTCTCAATAAGTTCGGGAGCTCACAACCGGATTAAGGACTGATAGAGAATGAAAATGGGCTATATAGCCTTTTGGAGTTTAGGCGTAAGCCTTTTATAAAATCCTTATGGATAAAATCCACCCAAACTTATTGAAAAGTTACAAAATAACTAAAAGATTGCTTCATCGTCCCGAAAGCCTTCGGGACTCCTTGCAATGACATTACGGAAACTTTTTCTGTCATTGCGAGCGAAGCGAAGCAATCTCAATCCTTTTTAAATTCACTGAGAATTGCTGACAATACAAGGCCCAAGAAAAGAAAAAGGAGGCTATTAGAGTTGATCATTATCCCAGCCGTAGATATAAAAGGAGGTCTTTGCGTAAGACTCGAGCAAGGTCTGATGAATAGGGAGACCATATTTTCTGATCACCCGGAACAGATGGCCCTTCAATGGGAAAGGAAAGGCGCAAAGAGATTACATATTATTGATCTGGATGGGGCTGTTCATGGAAAAGCCTTTAATAAAAAAGTTATAAAAAATGTAGTAGATACAGTCTCGATCCCGGTGCAATTAGGTGGTGGTATTCGAGACCTCGATACCATAGAAGAATATATAAATCTGGGTATTGATAAGATTATTATAGGTACAGTTGCTTATAAGACTCCAAAATTAATAGAGATGGCATGCAAAAGGTATCCGGGTAGAATTATTATAGCTATTGATTCAAAGGATAATTATGTATCTGTTGAAGGCTGGACAGAGTCTACAGGTATAATAGCTATAGATCTGGCAAAGAGGTTTGAAGATATGGGAGTTAACTCTATTCTCTATACAGATATAAAAAGGGATGGAATGAAAAAAGGCCCGAATATTGATGCCATAAGGGAGTTTGCAAAAGATATAAATATACCGGTTATAGCAGCAGGAGGAGTATCAGCCCTTAGGGATATAGAGGATATGTTGCAATTAGAAAAGTACGGTGTAAGTGGCATAATAATAGGAAGGGCCCTTTATGATGGATTAATTAAAATAGAGGAAGCTGTTGATGTAGTAAATGAAAGAAGTCGTCAGAATTAAAAAAGTAATGGTCATACATATGGTTACTTCCTCTTTTATGAAACGCTTCGCTATGAAGGGATATGTAAGGTGGTTAGTGAAAAAACCAGAGGAAGTTAATTTAGGTTATTCTCGTATGGGAGCTTTCTCATTGAGAAATGAAAAATTAGATTGACAGATTCAGGTTTTGGAGATAGAAAAAAATATCGCAAAAGGTTAAATTTTATT